>NZ_CEETRO010000005.1:0-314497 GCF_979366545.1 Vogesella perlucida | reverse complement strand
AGGCACACCGCTGTCGATGGTGACCGGTACGCTGGCGTTGGTGGTGTTGCCGGCCGGGTCGGTGGCGACCACCGGAATGTTGGCCGCCCCTTCTGGCAGCGGCTGCGTCGGGGTGACGCTCCAGGTGCCGTCCGGTTTCACCGTGGTGGTGAGCACTTCGCCGGTCGGGGTGGTGACTTTGATGCTGTCGCCCGCATTGCCGGTACCGCTGATGGTCGGCGTGGTGTCGTTGGTGATGCCGTCGCCTGGCGTACCGCTGTCGCTGGCCGGGTCGAGTTTGGCGGTGAGGGCCGGTGCGGTCGTATCAATCTTGACACTATCACTACCAATACCACCTTCATTCCCGGCCTTATCAACAACCTGTGCGGTGACAACCAGGTCCTTGCCTTCACCCGGCGAGGCGATGCCTGGCAAGCTCACACTACCCGCAACGATATCTGCTTGGGTCAGGGTAAGGGGTGGCTGAGTAACGCCATTAATGCTGTAAACCAGCTTGTCGCCCTGCGCTGCAGTAGCGGGCAGCGTGACACTGGCTGCAATATTGCCAGTAAGTTCGCTGGCATTAATGTAGCCATCGTTGTTCTGGTCTGTGGTGATAGTAACGATAGGCAGGCCTGGGGCAGTAAGCTGCAGGAGCGCTGTATCTTGCACGGGGCCGGCCTTATTGCCCGCAGTATCAACGATGCTGACGGTAGTAACAAAGTCCGTGTTATTGGCTGTAGGGTTGAAGCTGACGTTTAGCACCCCATCCGCTATTTGCTGGGCGGTAAGGATGAAGACCTGATTGACGTTACCGCTACCGGTAACCGTAACGGTATCACCTATGGCGGCACCGGCAGGCAAGGTAACTTGTACGTCTAGATCGTTGTCTTTGAGTTCGCTGGCACTGATCAGGCCATCGTTATTTTCGTCTTCGACAATACGAACAGCCATACCACTGAACTGGGTGTAATCAGCTTTGACCGTGTCTTGCCCTTCTCCGCTACGGTTACCCGCTGCATCAACAATGCTAGCTTTCACCACCAGGGTGGCACCATCAGCCAGTGGCGGGAAGCTGGTGGTGACAAAGCCGTTGGCTTTATCTTGCGCGGTAATGGCAACAGTCTGAGTAAGCGTGCCGTTATTAATGGAGACAGTATCGCCAACGGCAACCAGATTGCCATTGAATGAGACTTTGACGTCTACATCCCCTTGGGCTTCTGCACGGTTAAGCAAGCCATCATTATTGCTGTCTTCAACAATCGCCACACCCACCGGATTGCCATTGTTCGGTACTTGCGTATCGATAGTGAGGGGTACCGATGCCGTTGTGGTGTTGCCGGCCGAGTCGGTAGCGACTACCGGCAGGTTGGCCGCACCTTCTGGCAACGGCTGGGTTGGAGTGACACTCCAGGTACCGTCCGGTTTCACCGTGGTGGTGAGGACTTCGCCTGTCGGGGTGGTGACTTTGATGCTATTACCTGGCTCACCAGTGCCACTGATGGTGGGGGTGTTGTCGTTGGTGATGCCATCGCCAACAGTACCACTGTCACTGGCCGGATCCAGACGAGCAGTCAGCACCGGTGCCACTGTATCCAGCTTGGCACTATCACTACCGGTACCACCCAGATTGCCAGCCTTGTCCTCCACCTGAGCGGTGACAGTAAGCGTGCCACCCTCTGCAGGCTGGCTAACGTTGTCCACCACCACACTACCCTTGGCAATATCCTGAGCAGTCAGTACCCGCGGTGTTTGCGCTACGCCATTCACACTGACCAGCAGCTTGTCCCCCGCCTGTGCCGTCGCAGGCAAGGTGACGCTGACATCTACGCTGCCCTGCTTCTCTGCCGCGTTGATGAAGCCGTCGTTGTTCTGGTCTTCAAGGATGTTCACCACCGGCACACCCGGTGCGGATAACTGCAGACGAGCCGTATCGGTTACCGGGCCGGAACGATTACCGGCCACGTCGGTAATGTTGGCGGTAACAACAAAGTCGGTGTTATTGGTAGTGGGGTTAAAGCTGACATCGATAAAACCTGCGGCCAACTGCGCTGCGGTCAGCGTGAATACTTGGGCCACGTTGCCACTGGCACTGATCGACAAGCTATCCCCTGGTACAGCGCCTTGCGGCAAGGTAACACGAACGTCGATATCGTTGTCTTTCAGCTCACCAGCACTGATCAGGCCATCGTTGTTCTCATCTTCGGTGATGCGAATCGCCAAGCCGGTAAACTGCGTCAGATCCATCTTGACGCTATCCGAACCTGCCGGCCCCAAGTTACCTGCCTTGTCTTCGATGCGGGCGCTGACATTGACCGTTGCACCATCACCGGGGTTGTTGATACCGGCAAGGCTCACAGCACCAGCGGCGATATCGGCAGCTGTCAGCACGCGTACTGGCTGATCTACACCATTCACGGTGACCAGCAATTTGTCACCCGCCTGAGCGGTGGCCGGCAAGGTGACGAGGGTATCCAGCGTGCCGTTCAGCTCTGCGGTGCTGATCAAACCGTCGTTATTACTGTCTTCGGTGATGCGTACCTGTGGCGCACCTGGCTCGCCAGTCATCAATGTGGCTTTATCGGACGCGGTATTGGACTGGTTACCCGCTGCATCGCTCAACTGCGCGGTAACTAGCAGCTCGCTGCCATTGGCGGGCGCCGGTAGGTCCAGCAACACCTGGCGTGCATCCACCTGCGGTTGCGTCAGCACGATGGTCTGGGTAGCGTTGCCGCTAGAGGTGATCGTGAGCAAATCCCCTGCGACAGCGCCTGCTGGCAGGCTGATGCTCACCCCTACATTACCCTGCAGCTCGCTACTGTTGATGATGCCATCGTTATTAGCATCCTCGGTAATCGCGACCTGCAAGCCGGACAAATCACTTAGATCAACCTTGGCACTATCGCTGCCACTGGCACTGCGGTTGCCCGCAGCATCCATAAAGTAGGCATCCACGGTCAGCGTGTTGCCACTGGCAGGCAATGGGAAACTGGTATTCACTGCACCGGCAGCAATATCGCCCGCCGTCAGCGTAATGGTTTTACTACTGGTGCCGTTACTTACTACCAGTTGGTCACCCACTGCTACCTGGCTACGGTTGAAGGCGATGCTAACATCTGCCTCACCCTGTGCTTCTGTCCGATTAATGAAGCCATCATTATTGCTGTCTTCTGTCAGCGTGACGACTGGCGCTGCACCCGCATTAGGTACTGCAGTATCAATGGTGAGTGGGACGGCGGTATTAGTGCTGTTACCTGCCGGGTCGGTGGCTTTCACGGTAACGGTGTTGTTGCCTTCCGGCAGCGGCTGGGTAGGGGTGACGCTCCAGCTACCGTCCGGTTTGACGGTAGTTGTCAGGGTTTCACCCGTCGGCGTAGCGACCGTAATGGTATTACCAGGCTCGCCCGTGCCCATGATAGTGGGCGTATTGTCATTGGTAATACCATCGCCTTTGGCGCCACTGTCGCTGGCAGGGTCCAGCTGCGCAGTCAATGCTGGCTTGCTGGTATCGATTACCAGCGGCACATTAGCAGTACTGGTATTACCGGCAGGATCAGTAGCCTTGACAGTAACGGTATTGCTACCGTCAGGCAGCGGCTGGCTAGGGGTAACTGTCCAGGTACCATCCGGCTGCACAGTGGTTGTCAGTGCTTCGCCTGTCGGCGTGGTTACCGTTACCTTATTACCCGCTTCACCCGTACCACTAATCGTCGGCGTATTGTCATTGGTCAGACTGTCGCCTTTAGTACCGGTATCACTGGCTGGATCCAACTGCGCCGTAAGTGCGGGCGCCTCGGTATCAATCTTGACCTTAGCACTTGTCTTGTCAGACTGGTTGCCTGCGGCATCGCTCAGCTGTGCCGTTACCACCAGATCAGTACCGCTCGCCGTAGGCGGCACCTCCAGGGTCACACGACCGGCATCAATCTGTGCTTGGGTCAAGGTGATAGTTTTGGTATCACTACCGGTTGACTGAATTGTCAGCAGATCCCCTGCTACAGCACCGGCAGGCAGCGATACCACCACGCCTACCAAGCCTTGTAGCTCGACTTTGTTGAGCAAACCATCGTTATTGGTGTCTTCAACAATGCTGACCACCGGTACATTCAGATTGCTCAAATCTACCTTGGCGCTATCAGACCCCGTGGCACTACGATTACCGGCAGCATCCACAATCTGTGCATTAACGGTAAGTGTGTCGCCCGATGCGGGCAACGCAAAAGACGATGTCACATAGCCATTCTGCTTGTCCGTGGCCGAAATAGTGACATTCTTGCTGATGCCCCCTGCACTGATCTGCACCACATCACCAACCGAAACCAGGTCGCGATTGAAGGCGACTTTTACATCAGCATCGCCCTGCGCCTCGGTGCGGTTGATAAAGCCATCATTATTGCCATCTTCAGTAAGCGTGACTTCTGGTGCCTGACCACCATTCGGTACAGCCGAATCAACTACCAAAGGAACTGTACCGGTGGTGCTGTTACCTGCCGGGTCGGTGGCTTTTACAGTAACGGTGTTGTTGCCTTCCGGCAGTGGCTGGGTCGGGGTGGCGCTCCAGCTGCCATCGGGCTTGACGGTGGTGCTGACGGTTTCGCCGGTAGGCGTGGTGATGGTAACAGTGCTGCCTGGCTCGCCAGTGCCGCTGATGGTAGGGGTATTGTCGTTGGTGATGCCGTCACCTTTGGTGCCGCTGTCGCTGCTTGGGTCCAGCTGGCTAGTCAGGGCCGGGCCTTTGGTGTCGACTGTAACGGGTACGGTACCGGTAGTGCTGTTACCTGCCGGGTCGGTGGCTTTTACGGTAACGGTGTTGTTGCCTTCCGGCAACGGCTGGGTCGGGGTGGCGCTCCAGCTGCCATCCGGCTTGACGGTGGTGCTGACGGTTTCGCCAGTAGGCGTGGTGATGGTAACAGTGCTGCCTGGCTCGCCAGTGCCGCTGATGGTAGGGGTATTGTCGTTGGTGATGCCGTCACCCTTGGTGCCGCTGTCGCTAGCAGGGTCCAGCTGGCTGGTCAGCGCCGGGCCTTTGGTGTCGACTGTAACGGGTACGGTACCGGTAGTGCTGTTACCTGCCGGGTCGGTGGCTTTCACAGTAACGGTGTTGTTGCCTTCCGGCAGTGGCTGGGTGGGTGTGGCGCTCCAGCTGCCATCAGGTTTGACGGTGGTGCTGACGGTTTCGCCGGTAGGTGTGGTGATGGTAACGGTGCTGCCTGGCTCGCCAGTGCCGCTGATGGTAGGGGTATTGTCGTTGATGATGCCGTCACCCTTGGTGCCGCTGTCGCTAGCAGGGTCCAGCTGGCTGGTCAGCGCCGGGCCTTTGGTGTCGACTGTAACGGGTACGGTACCGGTAGTGCTGTTACCTGCCGGGTCGGTGGCTTTCACAGTAACGGTGTTGTTGCCTTCCGGCAGTGGCTGGGTGGGTGTGGCGCTCCAGTTGCCATCAGGCTTGACGGTGGTGCTGATGGTTTCGCCGGTAGGTGTGGTGATGGTAACGGTGCTGCCTGGCTCGCCAGTGCCGCTGATGGTAGGGGTATTGTCGTTAGTGATGCCGTCACCCTTGGTGCCGCTGTCGCTAGCAGGGTCCAGCTGGCTGGTCAGCGCCGGGCCTTTGGTGTCGACTGTAACGGGTACGGTACCGGTAGTGCTGTTACCTGCCGGGTCGGTGGCTTTCACAGTAACGGTGTTGTTGCCTTCCGGCAGTGGCTGGGTGGGTGTGGCGCTCCAGCTGCCATCAGGTTTGACGGTGGTGCTGACGGTTTCGCCGGTAGGTGTGGTGATGGTAACGGTGCTGCCTGGCTCGCCAGTGCCGCTGATGGTAGGGGTATTGTCGTTGGTGATGCCGTCACCCTTGGTGCCGCTGTCGCTAGCAGGGTCCAGCTGGCTGGTCAGCGCCGGGCCTTTGGTGTCGACTGTAACGGGTACGGTACCGGTAGTGCTGTTACCTGCCGGGTCGGTGGCTTTCACAGTAACGGTGTTGTTGCCTTCCGGCAGTGGCTGGGTGGGTGTGGCGCTCCAGCTGCCATCAGGCTTGACGGTGGTGCTGATGGTTTCGCCGGTAGGTGTGGTGATGGTAACGGTGCTGCCTGGCTCGCCAGTGCCGCTGATGGTCGGGGTATTGTCGTTGGTGATGCCGTCACCCTTGGTGCCACTGTCGCTACTTGGGTCCAAGAAGACCGTCAGCGCTGGCGCAGTGATATCAACCAGATCATCCGTCGTGGTAAAGGGAGCTGAAATGATTCCGACATCATTCTCAGCCGTGAGTACAAGCGCCTGCACGCCTTCTGCAATACGCGTAATACGTACAAACGAACTCCCACCGCTCTCTGCAGGCCCCCCCGTCAAACCTGCAGCCGTTTCTTCTAGCCCCTGCAATGGATCCTGACCGCTTTCAAGCGCTGCCAGTACATTACGTGCGTCAGCACTGAGCGGAGCAATTGCCGTATCGGTGGCATCTATCGATGCTTGGGAAAATACATCATCGGTAATAGTTAAAGTGCGCTCATCAGCAACCCGGACAATATTACCATTCATACCACGCAGTTCGATAAATGCATCTGCGGGTACAACAAGACGCTCACCCGTTAACACCTTATCGCCTAGCTGTAATACTCGGGTCGTGCCATCTGCCGCGATAGCCAGAACTTTGCCAGAAAGTGCTACGACAGTGCCTTGAACGGTTGCAGTGTTCGCCATGATGAAAGCCCCAAACATTGTTGTAATACTCAGCAATGTATTGGGGCTTTGTCGGCTTACCTATTGTACCGATGGGCAAATTGATTTATGCAGCCAATTTCAATAATAACTGTATCCTGTCTGATACATCGAACTTTGCAAATATAGCCGTAAGGTGTGCTTTTACTGTGCGTTCGGAAATATCCATTTCCTTGGCAATCAATTTATTGCTCTTACCCATTTTCAAGTATTGCACAACCTCCCGCTCCCTTTCGGTAAGTTGTGCTATTAAATCGTGCTGCGGTTTGGCTATCTGGCCAAAGCGTGCACAGAGTTGCTGCATCAGGCTGACACCGACCCATAGGCCACCAGACTCAACGACAGCGGTAGTTTGCCGTAGCGTCTCTGGTGTCGAAAATGCATGCAGATAGCCTGCAGCACCCAGTCCCAGCCAATCCACTGCCGCTGCATCATTGGGCGTACTGCTTAGCACGATGACCCGCGCGGAACCAAAGTCCCCTTTACATAGCCGCTTGATTAAATCAGGATCCTGATTATCAGCATCTACCCAGACGAGATCTCCCTGGCGAAAACGGTTTGCCGTTGGCAAATCCCATAGCGATGGCAAAACCTCTATAAAAGAACCGAGTGCTGCAGCCAAATGATCCTGCAAAGAAATGCTAGATGATATCAATAAGGTATACATATTATCGCTCACTCAATGCCTGCGCTTTTGCCCGCAAAACCGGTTTGAGCAAATAGTTCAGCACGCTTTTATTGCCAGTAATGATATCTACCTCAGCCGTCATACCCGGAATGATGGGCAGCTTGCCTTGATTACCCAAATGCGATGAATCTGTCTTCACGCGCACCACATAATAGGTATTACCCTTTTCATCTGTTATCGAGTCGGCACCAATTTGCTGCAAAGAGCCTTTTAAGCCGCCATAGATAGTAGAGTCGTAGGCAGTGAAACGTACAAAGACACGCTGACCAGGGTGCAAGAAGGCAATATCACGTGGCGAGATCTTGGCTTCGATAAGTAATGACTCATCCAGTGGCACAATCTCCAGGATATCCCGCCCAGGCTGTACCACACCACCTACCGTATTCACCAGCAGGCGCTTGACCTCGCCACGGACAGGTGAACGCACTTCGGTCAGTTTTACCTTGTCTTGCAATGCGGCATTGCCAGCACCCAGTGTGCTGAGCTTAGCCAACGTTTCCGAGAGCTCAGTACTCGCCTGGTTACGGAAGGCAAGCTCAACTTCCTGAATCTTCCGGGATGCTTCACTAATCGCCGACTGGATCTTCGGCACTTGGGCATTGGACATATCGCGCTCACCGCGATAGCGCGACACATCACGTTCCAAACGCAGAATATCCACCTCAGACACCGCGCCAGACTTGAGCAAGGGCCGAGTCACATTCAACTCGCGCTGAGTCAGCTCCAGACCCTGGTTGGCCTGGTCTCGCCGCGCACGGGCTTCATTCAGCTCTTGGCTGCGCTGCGCCAATTGCTGACGGGCAATGGACAAGTTAGCCTCCAGTTCCATCCTTTTAGACTGGTAAAGGTCCATTTCCTGACGGGCAATTTCGGGCGCCCTCGTTGTAACCTCGGGAGGCAAGCTAAACGGTTTACCCTCGGACAAGGCGCGTAAACGTGCTGACTTGGCCTGCAAGGAAAGCAGTTGTGACTGGTTTTCGTTAAGCGAAGACACAAAGCGTGTGTTGTCCACCTGCAGCAAGAGTTGGCCGCGGTCGACAATATCGCCCTCTTTCACCAGGATCTTCGATACCACACCGCCATCCAGACTTTGTAAATGCTGTACCTGGCTAGTGGGCACTACCTTGCCCTCACCGCGTGCCACCTCATCCAGTGTAGCCAGGGCAGACCAGATCAAGGCACACACGATAAACAGACCGATCGTCCAGATGAACATACGTGGTCGGCGCGGGTCTTGCGCCAGAATGGCCCACTCGGCATCCGATGCAAAATCCTGACGGTCTTGTAAATCTTCCGCTGACGACCAACCCAGAATTTTCTGTATCAGCGGGTTGCTGGTATTACGCAGCTTATCCAGCATTGCTGTTAGCCATTTCATGCTTGCGCCCTCCCCACTCTACCCTGCTGCAGGGCTTGCACGACTTCTTGTTTGGGGCCGTCTGCCAAAATGCGGCCTTGATCGATCACGATAATGCGGTCTACCAGATCCAGCAGGGCGGTATGGTGTGTCACCAGAATCAGCGTTTTACCCGCCACGATTTTCTCGAAAGTGCGCTTCATGGCTGTTTCGGTACTGTGATCCATATTGCTGGTAGGTTCGTCCAGCAACAATATTGGCGGCGCATTCAGCAAGGCGCGGGCAATAGTAATGGCTTTACGCTGACCGCCGGACAGCGATTCGCCACGTTCGCCAATCACCATATCAAAGCCATCGGGATGCGAGTTGATAAACTCGGTGAGCCCGGCCAGCTCCGCGGCCGCAGCGATAGTTGCGTCATGCACATGGGGCTGGCCCATGCTGATGTTCTGGCGTAGCGTGCCGTAAAACAGCACCGGGTCTTGCGAAACGTACCCCACATGGCGGCGCAGCTCGGCCGGATCGACCTGCTGTACGTTCACGCCATCAATGCGCACTGCGCCCTGCTGGGTCTGATACAGCCCCATCACCAGCTTCTGTATGGTGGATTTACCCGAACCGACACGCCCCAGAATAGCCACGCGCTCGCCCGCCTTGATACGGAACGACACGTCATGCAGTGCGCCCAGCGGACTATTCGGGTAAGTAAAGTCCACATGGTTAAACTCGATTTCGCCTTTGAAGTGGGTACGATGAAAGAAGGTACTTTCATGCTCGCGCTCCACGGGTTGCTTCATCAAGCCTTCCAGCGACGTCAGCGATGACTTGGCATTGTTGTACTGCGTCATCAGGCCGGCTACCGCGCCCAAAGGTGCAATGGCGCGCCCAGCCAGCATGGTGCAGGCGATCAGGCCACCCACCGAGGTTTGGCCTTCCTTGATCAGATACACCCCCACCACGAGAATAGCCACGGACATCAGCTGCTGAATGAATGCTGCCAGGTTCATTGTAACGGCCGACAAGAACTTGAGTCGGGTCCCGATCTGGGCAAGAAAGAGCGTGGCCTTTTCCCAGCGCCCTTGCAGCTCGCCCTCGGCCCCCAGCGTCTTGACCGTCTCCAGGCCCACCAGGCTTTCCACCAGATGCGCGTTACGCTGTGCCGAGGCACGGAAGGTGCTCTCGGACAACTCGTGCATCTTGGCCTGCACGATAAAGGCCAACAGCAGCATCAGGATGATGGCGATAACGGGCGGCAGCACCATCCAGGGGGAAATCCACAGCATCACAAACAGGAACAGCAAAGCAAATGGCACATCGACCAGCGTAGTAATGGTGGCCGAGGCAATAAAATCACGCAGTGATTCGAATGCACGCAGGTTGGCCGCAAAAGCGCCTACAGAGGCTGGCCGGGCCTCCATGCGGATGCCCAGTACACGCTCCATGATGAGGGCCGATAGCATGACATCCACCCGCTTGCTGGCCAGATCAATCAGATAACCCCGTGTGAGCTTCAGCACAAAATCGAAGACCAGCATGAGCACTACCCCCGCAGCCAGCACCCACAGCGTATCGAACGCCATATTGGGTACCACACGGTCGTACACATTCATGGAAAACAGCGGGAAAGCGAGGGCAAAGAAATTGACGAAAAAAGCAGCGATCAGCGCATCGCGATAGAGGGGGCGGCCTTGTAAAACGGCATGCCAGAACCAGTGTTCGCTGCGGGCTTTTTGCAGCTCGGGCACTCGCTTTTCGAAACGGAAGCGCGGCTTCACCACAATGGTCAGCCCGGTGTAAATCGCTTGCAGCTCTTCCAGCGTCAGTACCTGTATCGACTCTGGCAGCTCGCCAGGGCTAATATGAAATTTCCCGTCACTGCTGACTTCCCTCAGCAAGCAGGCCTGATCATTTTTCAGTATCAGCACGGCAGGCAACAGCACGGCAGGCAGCTGGTTCAACGGGCGGCGCAGCACCCGGGAAGCCAGGCCGGCACGGCGCGCGGCGCGCGAAAACATGGAAGGACTGAGACGCTGGTCTTCCATGGGAATACCCGCAATCAGCGAGTCTCGCGTGGTCGTCACACCATGTAGGCGAGTAAGCTCGAACAGACAATCCAGCAGGGGGTCGAGGTGCGTGGCACGCAGGGTAATTCCTGCGGTAGTAGGGCTAGTTTCAGGCTTATCCATACGCTCTTTTCAAGGTGTGGCCTTGCTTTTCGTTATTCGGCAGCTCGCTGTGCGGCACTTTTTTATATCGGATACATTATCAGCAAGGCTTGGCAAACCTGCAAGTATCATTTGATTGATCTTTAACAACTTATTGCCAATTGTAAGGAACGCTAACTAAAAAAAAGCCAGCATCGCGCTGGCTTAGGATAACGAAGATTGTCTTGTTTAGGATGACAGTTGCAGCCGTTTGGCTCTTACATACAACACTACACTGCTGAAATAGAGCACAGTGAGCCACACCTCCAGCATGGCTAGCTGCTGCGAAAAACCACTATCCCCCCAGGCCCGCATCACCCCTTCGGCAAAAAAGGCCAGGATAAACATACTGGACCACTGGTAGGTATAGACACGCTCTTTCAGCACGCCCATCAGGGGCAGCAGCAGAACGACAGCCTTCAGTACCAGCCAGGAACCACCGGGGCGCAGCGGCGCCAGCCACAACTCCCATGCCAGATTCAACATGATCAGGGCCAGCAGGCTGAGTACAGCGCCCCAATGAAACGGTTTGGGGTTAGCCATGCGCGACATCCGGTTTTTCCTTGTTTACCAGCATCGACATTACGATGCCTACTTCATACAACAACCATAGCGGTACCGCCATCATTACCTGGGACAATACGTCGGGCGGGGTCACGACGGCCGCCACCACAAAAGCCCCCACAATGACATACGAGCGACCTTCACGCAGCTGTTTAAGGGTGACGATGCCCATGCGGTTAAGTACCACCACAATCACGGGTACTTCAAAGGTAATGCCGAACGCGACAAACATGCCCAGTGCAAAAGACAGGTACTTGTCGATATCCGTCATCATGGCCACGCCTTCCGGGGTATGCGCACTCATGAAGCCGAATACCACCGGGAAAACGGCAAAGTAGGCAAAGGCCATGCCCACCATGAATAACAACACACTGCTGACGATCAGCGGAACGATCAGCTTTTTTTCGTGGTTGTACAGGCCGGGCGCGATGAACGCCCAGATCTGGTAGAGGGTATGCGGCAAGGTGGCCACAAACGCCACCAGCATGGTGACCTTCAGCGGCACAAAGAACGGAGCCGTGACTTCGGTGGCAATCATGCTGCTGTTTTGCGGCAGTACATCCAGCAGTGGCTTGGCAAACAGGTGGTATACATCACCCGCCCAAGGCACCATGGCGAGCAAGGCCACCAACAGTACGACAGCAATACGCACCAGCCGGTTGCGCAGCTCGACCAGGTGCGCCAGTAAAGGTTGTTGATCCATGTATTAAGAACGGGACTCGGCTACAGATTGGTCGGAAGCACTCGCAGCGGCAGGCTGGGCAAACAAGTCCAGCTGCCCTTCATCCGCGACTGGCTGCGGTTCGGGTGTCACCCCGGCAGCGGCCAGCATATCTTCCGGTGCAATGCTTTCAGATGGCTGGCTGGCCTCATCGGCAAGCCGGGCAAGCTCGCTGGCAGATGCTTGCGCAGCCTCGTGCACAGGTTCTACCGCATAGGCAATCTCCTGCGCGACCTGACGCGTCTCGTCTACTTCACGCTGCACCTGATCGCGAAAGGCGTTGGCCGCATCCTGCACGTCCTGCTTCAGTTCCTGCAGGCCTGCCATCTGGCTTTGCTGATGGATATCGGACTTCACACTGGCCACAAAACGCTGGGCGCGGCCAACCAGTGCGCCAATGGTACGCGCAACTGTCGGCAAGCGCTCCGGCCCCAGGACGATCAGCGCCACCGCACCAATGACCAGCAGTTCGCCAAAACTGATTTCAAACACAGTATGGCCTGCGCTTATTTCTTGTCTTGGTCAGCATCGATCACGCGGCCACCCGCGCCATCTTTCTCCGCCTCGCCCTTCATGCCTTCCTTGAAACCTTTCACCGCACCGCCCAGATCCTCGCCAACATTACGCAGCTTTTTGGTGCCAAACACCAGAACCACGACCAGCAGAACGATCAGCCAATGCCAGATGCTAAAGGAACCCATGGACACTTACCTCTAAACAGGTTGGGTATGCCTACCCGGATTTATCGATTGCCGTACACGTGTACGTGCAGGTGGAAAACTTCCTGGCCGCCACCAACACCGGTGTTGATGGCAGTCTTGAAACCTTGCGCCAAGCCATGCTCGGCAGCCAGCACAGGGGCCAGCAGCAGTAGCTTGCCCAGTATCTGCTGGTGGCGGATATCGCACTGAGCCAGTGATTCTACATGCAGTTTCGGAATCAGCAGCAAATGAACGTCCGCCTTGGGGTTGATGTCATGAAACACCACCACGTCGTCGTCTTCATACGCTTTCTTGGCCGGAATCTCGCCTTTGGCGATTTTGCAGAAAATACAGTCAGTCATGTTGATGCTCCTGCTCAGGCCTGCGGGCGCGATGCTTTTTCGTCAATACCGGAAATACCTTCACGGCGCTTCAGCTCCATCACCACGTCTTCGGCACGCAGGCCGTGGTGTGCCAGCAGCACCATGGAGTGGAACCACAAATCGGCGACCTCGCGCACCAAATGCAGGCGGTCTTTGTCTTTGGACGCCATCAATACTTCGGCAGCCTCTTCGGCCACTTTCTTCAAAATGGCATCCTCACCCTTGTGCAGCAGCGAAGCTACATAGGACGAAGACGGGCTGGCTTCTTTGCGGGCTTCCAGCGTGTCACCAATATTCTTGAAAATCTCAGTCGCGTTCATCTTGCGTCTCCCGGCTACCGGCGCGGTGCCAGTATATGTCGATAATGTGACATCCTTGTAACAGGTCGTATTGGGGTAAACCCTGCAGCAGATCAGATTCAGTGCTGATGGTAGATCGCGTGCGGGTCTTTCAGCACCTCATCCGTAATCACCCACTGCCCGTCCTGCCACACACGGTAGAAACAGCTCTCGCGCCCGGTATGGCAGGCAATACCGCCGGCTTGTTCGATCTGCATGGTAATCACGTCGCCATCGCAGTCCAGGCGCAGCTCTTTGACAGCCTGGGTGTGGCCGGACTCTTCGCCTTTTTTCCACAGCTTCTGGCGCGAGCGTGTCCAGTAGTGGGCAATGCCCGTCTCTGCAGTCAGCTGCAGCGACTCGCGGTTCATATAGGCCACCATCAGCACACGGCCACTGTGGGCATCCTGGGCGATAGCCACCACCAGACCTTTATCGTCCCATTTCACTTCATTCAGCCAATTCGGGGGTGTCATGCGGCCAACCTCACAGACGGACTTCAATACCGGCGGCACGCATGGCTTCTTTCGCCTGGCGCACCGTGTACTCGCCAAAGTGGAAAATACTGGCCGCCAGTACCGCGTCGGCCTTGCCCAGCGTGACCCCTTCCACCAGATGCTGCAGGTTCCCTACCCCGCCCGATGCAATCACCGGAATCGGCACCGCGTCTGACACTGCGCGTGTCAGCGGCAGGTTAAAGCCGATCTTGGTGCCATCACGGTCCATGCTGGTGAGCAAAATCTCGCCAGCGCCGTATTCGGCCATGCGTGCAGCCCATTCGACCGCGTCCAGGCCGGTAGGTTTACGGCCACCGTGGGTAAAAATTTCCCAGCGGTCGTTTTCTGGCGTCACCGCCTTGGCGTCCACCGCCACCACAATGCACTGGCTGCCAAACTTGTCGGCAGCTTCTTTGACCAGATCCGGGTTAGTGACCGCAGCGGTATTGATGCTGACCTTGTCCGCCCCGGCGTTCAGCAAGCGGCGGATATCGGCCACCTGGCGCACGCCGCCGCCCACGGTCAGCGGAATGAATACTTGCTCGGCAACCGATTCGATCACGTGCAGGATCAGGTCGCGGTCGTCGGAGCTGGCGGTAATGTCGAGGAAAGTAAGCTCGTCGGCGCCTTGTTCGTTGTAACGTTTGGCGATTTCTACCGGGTCACCGGCGTCGCGCAGGCCGACAAAATTGACACCCTTCACCACGCGACCGGCAGTCACGTCGAGACAGGGGATGATACGTTTGGCTAGAGACATGATGAAAAACAGCAGAAGGTTGGCCGCATGCCGGGTGGCAGGCGGCCAACGCAGGGGTTAGGCTTCGGACAGTTCGTCGGCCAGGTCCTGTGCGGCGGCAAAATCGATGCTGCCTTCGTAGATGGCACGGCCGGTAATGGCACCTTCAATGCCCTCGGCTTCCACCTCGCACAGCTTGCGTACGTCTTCCAGGTCTGTGAGACCGCCGGAGGCGATAACCGGCACGGTCAGCGCCTGCGCCAGCTTGACGGTGGCTTCGATGTTCACGCCATTCATCATGCCGTCGCGGCCGATGTCGGTGTAGATCACCGAGTTCACACCGTAGTCTTCGAAGCGTTTGGCCAGGTCGATCACGTTATGGCCGGTGACTTTGGCCCAGCCATCGATGGCAACCATACCGTCTTTGGCGTCCAGGCCCACAATCACCTGCCCCGGGAAGGCATCGCAAGCATCGTGCAGGAAGCCGGGGTTTTTCACCGCGGCGGTGCCGATAATCACGTACTTCAGCCCCAGGTCGAAGTACTTTTCGATGGTGTCCAGATCGCGGATGCCACCACCCAGTTGTACCGGCATGTCGTCACCGACGGCAGCCAGAATGTCGCGGATGACCGACAGGTTTTTCGGTTTGCCAGCAAAGGCACCGTTCAGATCAACCAGATGCAGGCGACGGGCGCCCTGATCACGCCAATGCAGCGCAACCTTTACTGGGTCATCGGAAAATACGGTGGCGTCACTCATTACGCCTTGTTTCAGGCGTACGCATTGACCGTCCTTGAGGTCGATAGCGGGTATCAGCAGCATGGTGCGGAAGATCTACGGTAAGTTAAACAGTGCCATCCCACGCCAGGAAATTCTTCATCATCTGAAGACCGGCACGGTGGCTCTTTTCGGTGTGAAACTGCGTGGCGAATATATTGCCATCACCGACAATACAGGAAAACCGTTCGGGATACTCGCTTTCAGCCAGCGTGATGGCGCTGCTGGCCGGTGCAAAGTGGTAACTGTGCACAAAATAGAAACGCTCGCCATCCTCGATACCGGCAAACAGCGGGTGGGCACGCTGCTGGAACACGCGGTTCCAGCCCATATGCGGCACCTTCAGGCGCTCGCCCTGTGCATCCAGCAAGTTGGCCGCAAAACGTTTTACCTGCCCCGGGAAAATGCCCAGCCCTGGCGTATCGCCTTCTTCGCTGTGGTCAAACAGCAGCTGGGCGCCCACGCAGATACCGAAAAACGGCTTGGTCCGCGTGGTTTCGCGCACAGCGTCAGCCAGGCCATAGCCGTTCAGCTCGCGCATGCAGTCCGGCATGGCGCCCTGGCCGGGGAAGATCACCTTGTCGGCGGCCACCACCTGCTCCGGGTCGGAGGTCAGGAAAATGTCGGCACCAATATCATTTACATACTGTACAGACTTGAGCACCGAGTGCAGGTTGCCCATGCCGTAATCGATGACGGCTACTTTCATGCGGTCAGCGTCCCTTTGGTGGACGGCGTTTGGCCGGCCATGCGTTCGTCTACCTCTACCGCCATGCGCAGCGCGCGGCCAAAGGCCTTGAACACGGTTTCGGCCTGGTGGTGGCTGTTGACACCGCGCAGGTTGTCGATGTGCAGCGTCACCATGCTGTGGTTCACAAAGCCGTGGAAAAACTCGCTGAACAGGTCCACGTCGAAGCTGCCGATACAGGCGCGGGTAAACGGGATGTGATATTCCAGGCCGGGGCGGCCGGACAGGTCGATCACCACGCGCGACAGCGCCTCGTCCAGCGGCACGTAGGCGTGGCCGTAGCGGCGGATGCCCTTTTTATCGCCGATGGCCTTGGCAAATGCCTGGCCCAGCGTGATGCCGATATCTTCCACGGTGTGGTGGGCATCGATATGCAGGTCGCCGCGTGCGTGCACGTCCAGGTCGATCAGGCCATGGCGGGCGATCTGGTCCATCATGTGGTCGAGAAACGGCACGCCGGTATCAAAGCGGCCAACGCCGGTACCATCCAGGTTCAGGCTGATGGTGATCTGGGTTTCCAGGGTATTGCGGGTAACGGTAGCGGTGCGCATGGGGGTTCAGGCAAAAAAGGAATCGATGGCCGCAAGCACGGCCGTGTTTTCATCGGGGCTGCCCACGGTCAGGCGCAGGCAGTGTTGCAACAGCGGGTGGTAACCGTGCAGGTTTTTCACCAGGATGCCGGCGGCTTTCAGTGCAGCAAACAGCGCCGGGGCATCCGGTACGCGTACGGTGACAAAGTTGGCCTCGGACGGAAATACCGTGCACTGCGCATACGCTGACAGCGTAGCAGCCAGGCGGCTACGCTCGGCGCGCAGCTCGGCCGCCTGGGCGTCGAATACGTCCAGGTGGCGCAGGGCAAACTTGGCGGCGGCCTGGGTCAGCACGTTCACGTTGTACGGCGGGCGCACCTTGTCCAGCTGGGCGATCACCTCCGGCGTACCGGCAGCGTAGCCCAGACGCAGGCCAGCCAGGCCGATCTTGGACAGCGTACGCATCACGATGAGCTGCGGGTGCTGGCCGGCCAGATCCATGAAGGTATCGGCGGCAAAGGCCTGGTAGGCCTCGTCCACCACCACCAGGCCCGGCGCGGCAGCCAGAATGGCCTCTACCTGCTGGCGGGCAAAACGCGGGCCGGTGGGGTTGTTGGGGTAGGACACGAACACCACAGCGGGCTGGTGCGCGGCGATGGCGGCCAGGGTGGCGTCCAGATTCAAGCTGAAATCATCGTTGAGCGGCACGCCCACGTAACGCATGCGCGACAGCTGGGCGTTCATGCGATACATCACGAAGGAAGGCTCCAGCGCCAGCACCACGCTATCGGCGGGCAGCGCCTGGGTCAGCAGGGTAATCAGCTCGTCGGAGCCATTACCCAGTACCACATCGGCAGCGGCAGGGATGGCAAAAGCCGCCTTGAGCTGGTCTTTCAGGCCATCGCCGTGCGGGTCCGGGTAGCGGTTTAGCGCCACCTCGGCCAGCAGCTGGCCTAGCTCGGCACGCAGCGATTCGGGCAAACGGTAGGGGTTTTCCATTGCATCGAGCTTGAGATAGCCCGTTGCATCGGCAACATGGTAGGCCTGCATGGCCAGGACATCGGGACGGAACCACTGCTGTATAGACATTTTGCTCGACATTTCAATACCGGCGGGGCCGGTTGGAACTGCCGGCAACGCCCGACGCAATCAATTCACAGAACCGTCATCCTAACCGGATTCTGTCGGGTCGGCTACTCGATCAGCTGCACTTGCCCGGCCCAGGCTGGCGGCAGGGTAAGGCCAAAACGCTGCAGCGCACCACGGCTGAACAGTAGCCGGCCGTTGCCCCCGTTCAGCGGAAACAGGCTGCCGGGCTGGCGGCGCTGAAACAGGATCTGCCGCACCAGGCCTGCGGCCAAGCTACCCTGGTCACTTCCGGACAACACCAGCCCGCCAATAGCCTTGTCCGCCCCGATGGCAAAATCCCAGAACGCAAACAGCGGTAGCTTGCTATTGGCGGCTGTCCAGGCAATAACTTCGCTATCTGCCACGACTTTGCCGTTGCTGTCGCGCAGGGTCTGGTACAGGCCGGTCCAGATGGCCTGGTAGCGGCTACCGGCCTGGCTGACCTGGCGCTGCCAGTCGGCGTAGTCGATGGCGCGTACCAGATCGATCTGCACACTGCCATCCTGCAGGCTGCTGGCACGGCCGAACAGCTCTTCCTGCAGCACTTCCGAGGTCAGGTCATTATCAAACAGCAGCAAAACACGCTGTATACCCGGCACCATCTGGCGCATCAGGTTCACGTTGCGGCGTATCAACGGCCGCTCCAGTACGCCGGTAACGTTGGCCGCATGGTCTTGCAGATAATGGCGCGGGTTCTGGTTGATGCCCAGGTACACCACCGGTGTCTTGCTGCCCGCCAGCCGGGTGCCCACAAAGCGCAGTGCCGCGTCGTCCGCCACCACCACCAGATCTGGCCGCTGACGCCGGATCTGGCTCAACACCTGCTCGGCACGGGGTTCCAGCTGATCGCGGGGCTGGCGTTTACTATCGAGCTCGATATAAGAAAACTGCACCGAGCTGCCCAGCGTGCGCATCAGCGCACCACGCCATGCCTGGCTCCAGGCGTAGCCCGCGTGATAGCTGTCCACCAACAATACTGTGGGCGCAGCAGCGTGGGCTTGGGCAAAAAGAAAGGCCAGACAGAGTCTGGCCAGATAACGTGTCATTGGCGTTTGGCTCCTTGTGCTTTGGAGCGTAGGCCAGTTTCGTTAAATTTTCATTCGTCCAGGCGTAATTCTGCCGCGCGGGCGTGTGCCGTCAGGCCTTCGCCGTGCGCCAGGATGCTGGCGATTTTGCCCAGCTTTTGCGCCCCGGCGTGCGACACGCGGATAAGGCTGCTGCGCTTCTGGAAGTCGTACACCCCCAGCGGGCTGGCAAAACGCGCGGTGCGGCTGGTGGGCAGCACGTGGTTGGGGCCGGCACAGTAGTCGCCCAGGCTTTCCGAGGTAAAGCGCCCCATGAAGATGGCACCGGCGTGGCGCAGGCTGGGCAGCCAGGCATCGGGCTCGGCCACCGACAGCTCCAGGTGTTCCGGCGCAATGTAATTCGAGATCTCGCAGGCTTCGGCCAGGTCGCGTACCTGGATCAGCGCGCCACGGTTGGCCAGGCTCTGCTCGATGATGGCGCGGCGCGGCATGCCGGGCAGCAGCTTGGCGATGCTGGCTTCCACGCGGGCGATGTAGTCGGCCGACGGGCACAGCAGGATGGCCTGGGCGATTTCGTCGTGCTCGGCCTGGCTGAACAAGTCCATGGCGATCCAGTCCGGGTCGGTGTCGCCATCGCAGATCACCAGAATTTCGGACGGGCCGGCCACCATGTCGATGCCCACTACGCCGAACACGCGGCGCTTGGCAGCGGCCACGTAGGCATTGCCCGGCCCGGTGATCTTGTCTACTTGCGGCACGCTCTCGGTACCGTAGGCCAGCGCGGCCACGGCCTGGGCGCCGCCACAGGTAAAGACCTTGTCCACGCCGGCAATGTACGCTGCGGCCAACACCAGGTCGTTCTGCTCGCCATTGGGCGTAGGCACCACCATGATGATTTCACCCACACCGGCCACTTTGGCCGGCATGGCATTCATCAATACCGAGCTGGGGTAGGCTGCCTTGCCGCCAGGTACGTAGATACCTACGCGGTCCAGCGGGGTGACTTGCTGGCCCAGCAGGGTGCCGTCTTCGTCCTCGTAGCTCCAGGAATGCGCCAGCTGCTTCTCGTGGTAGCGGCGTACGCGCTCGGCCGCCGCCACCAGTGCCTCGCGCACGTGGCCCGGCAGGCGGTCGTGCGCGGCTTGCAGCGCTTCGCGGCTGAGGGTGAGCTCGGCCATGCTGGCAGCGTTCATGCGGTCGAAGCGGTTGGTGTATTCCACCACCGCGGCGTCACCACGGGCTTTGACGTCTTCGCAGATGGCGGCGACGGCCGTATCCACGGCGGGGTCCTGGGCGGTTTCAAACGCCAGCAGGGCTTTCAGGCGGGCGTCAAAGTCGGCTTGGGTAGAAGACAGGCGTTGCATGCGTGCGGCTCCGGGGGCCGCGACCCACCACAAGGTTGGCCGCAGCGGGGACAGTTACGGCTGGACGGCGCCAGCGAAGGCATCCAGCACGGGCTGGATGGTGTCGTACTTGAGTTTCAGCGCCGCCTGGTTCACCACCAGACGCGAGCTGATATCGATGATGTGCTCTACCGCCACCAGGTTATTGGCCTTCAGCGTGCCGCCGGTGGAGACCAGGTCGACGATGGCGTCGGCCAGGCCCACCAGCGGGGCCAGCTCCATGGAGCCGTACAGCTTGATGATGTCGACGTGCACGCCTTTGGCGGCAAAGTGCTCGCGGGCGATCTGCGGGTATTTGGTGGCCACTTTCAGGCGGGCACCGTGCTTGACGGCAGCCTCGTAGTCAAAGCCGTTTTCCACCGCCACCATCATCTTGCACTTGGCAATGTTCAGGTCCAGCGGCTGGTACAGGCCGGCACCACCGTGCTCGATCAGCACGTCGCGCCCGGCAATGCCCAGGTCGGCCGCGCCGTACTGCACGTAAGTGGGCACGTCGGAGGCGCGCACGATCACCAGCTGTACGTCGGGACGGTTGGTACCGATGATGAGCTTGCGCGACGATTCGGGCGCTTCGGCGGGCACAATGCCTGCCGCGGCCAACAAGGGCAGGGTTTCTTCAAAAATGCGGCCCTTGGACAGGGCAATGGTCAGGGTCATGATGGCGTGCTGCGTTGCAATAGGTTGGCCTCAGCGTACCAGAGCACGGCGCTCCCGCTCAAGCTGCGCGATATAGCGCTGCACCAGCGTTTCGCGCGGCGTGTTCATCCCTTGGAACAAACAGCCCGCGCGCAGCATTTCCAGGCCATTTTTCAGCTGCATCTTGATGATGTGGCGCACTTCTACGCCTACTTGCAAGGTACCAAACGGTTTGAGCTCGATCACCGCCTGCCGCAACACCATGCCCTCGCTCAGCCAGCCCGCCTGCGCCGGCGTCAGCGTCAGCGCCATCCCCCCCAGACTGATGTCAAACAGGGGGATAAGCTTTTCCCCCTCCGGGTGATCAGACAGCCGGCAGATCACCGGCTGCGCCACCGGGGTATGGATACGGAAAAAGTCGCGGCGCTGCAGCCGGATCACCTGCTCCGGCAGCGGAGCTTCAAACGCGGGCGCGCCTTCAAAACTGATTTCGCGTACTTCGCCGGTAGCGAACTGGGTTTTGACACCCGACGGGGCGCTGACAAACACGTTGCGCTCACTTTGCAGCAACATGCGGTTTTCGTGCTCTTTCGCGCCCCAGTCCAGCACCATCACGCCACGCTGCGGGTCGATATCCAGCAGCCGGGTAATGATGAACGACTTACCCTTGTTGGAAAACACCGTTACGTTCTGCCGCAGCGCGATAATCGCGCGCAAGTGCTGCACGATCTCGGCCCGTGAGGACAGGGTAAACCGGGACAGGTCTGCGGGCTCGCTGCCGCTATGTTTTTCTTCAGTCACAATCTGCTTATCCGCTGCCAGCTACTGGCTAAAAAGACACCCAAGTCTAGCGCAACAGCTGCTGCAAATCATGCGCGATATCCGCCGACGGTGTGCCATAAGGCACATAAACACGCAACTGGCCCCGGGTATCGAACAAATAGCTGCCCGCGCTGTGGTCCATCGTGTAACTACCATCCTTGCGCGCCTGGCGCTGCGCCACGATCTTGTACTGGCTGGCCACCGCCTGCACCTGCGACGGGCTGCCAGTCAGCCCCATGAAGCGCTTATCGAAAAACGGCACATAGCCCGCCAGCACCGGCGGTGTATCGCGCTGTGGGTCAATGCTGACAAACAGCACCTGCACGCGGTCGGCGTCCTTGCCCAGCAGCTTCATCACCTGCTGGTATTCCAGCATGGTGGTCGGGCAGATATCCGGGCAGTGGGTATAGCCAAAAAACAGTGCCACCGCCTTGCCCTGATAATCGGCCAGCTTATGCGGCTTGCCATCCTGCCCGGTCAGGGTAAAGGGCTGGCCAAAATCGGCGGTACTGATATCCGTGCCCTTGAAAGACAAGGTTTCAGCTGGCGTACAAGCCAGCAAAGACAAGCCTAGCGCTGCCACAGCCAATAGTTTGCCAAACGGTTTCATGGGGAAGCTCACCAGCAAAATAGCGTTGATTCAGCCCGGCTGGCCACATCACACAGCAGGGAACGGGCAGCAGCATAGGCGTAGCCGCACCCGGCGGCAAGCGGATGGATCAAGCAAAACGGCGGGGCAACAGGCGTGATAGCACTAACAGCAGCAAGGCCAGCAGCAAAGCCAGTGCCGCCTGCCGATAGTGCCAGGCAGGGTCAGCCGTAGCAGTAACCGGCCAACTGGTATGCGGGCGCAGTGCCGGGTCCAGCACCACCAGCCCCTGGCGCAGCGGCCCGGGTAGCTGAGCGGCCAGCGCGGGCCAGTCCAGGCCGTCCACCTCCCCGCTTAGCCCCAGTCTGGCCGGGGGCGCCGCCGGCGTGGGCGGGCGGGGTACCCAGCGGCCCAGCAAACGCCCGGTGGGCAAGGGCAGTAACAACACACCAGCCGGCCTGGCCAACCAGCCGCGATCTACCACCACCCAGCTACCGTCGGCCAATTGCACCGCCTGCCATTGCCGCACCCCTTCCCTGCCCTGTAGCCGGGCATTGGCAATGCGCACGCTAGCCGCGCTATCCCGCACCGCCAGCCACACACGCTGCCCCTGCGGCACCGCCCCCTGCGCCACCTCAGCCAACGCCTGCGGCGGCAAGTTGGCCGCACGGGCAAATGCTACCTGCTGCTGACCAGCCTGCACGCCCTGCTGCCACTGCCATAGCGCCCAGCACAGCGCCACCAGCGCCAACCACGGCAAGACACATCGCCAACACGGGGTACGCAGGGCAGCAAGCTTGGACATGAAGGGGGCCATAGAATGGAAAAGACGCTCTTACCTTAGTGGCCGGCGCGGCATAACACCAGCACGCTGGCGGCCATCACGCCAGGCAGTAATGCCATACCAGCAACAAAAGGATTACCAGCCCAGCCCCCAGCACAATCGCCGCGGTGACCCAGTCGGCCAGCTGCCAACGTGGCCGATAGCGCGCCAGCCAAGCCCGCCGGGGGGATGGGCAGGTCATGCCGGCTGATCCTGTATCTGGTACGACAAGCTTATGCGGCGCAGCTGCGCCGGTAGCTGCTTGCCGATCACCAGTACCACAGGGAAACGGCGCACCTGGCCGGGCGAGAACAACTGCAGCGAGAAACAGAAACAGTCGAGCTTTTGCACATACGTAGCAGCAGAAACCGGCTGGTACACCTGCAGCGCCTGCATGGCGGCAAAATGCGGCTGGTTATTGCGCACCTCTACCATCAGCTACACAAACTGCCCAGGCTTGACCTGCTGCGGGCCCTGCAGCGGGCGCACCTGCCATGCCTGGCCGGGTGCCGTTTCATCCATACTCAGCCACACCGGCTGGCTGGCCTGCACGGCCTGTGCCGGTACCTTTTCACCCAGGCCGGTCAGACGCATGAACGCCTGATACAAAGGCGACAAGCCTGCGGCCAACATGCCCAGCACGCACAGCAGCAGCAGCAATTTGAGCAGCAGGATAAAAAATGAAGGGGGGGCGGAATGATGATCTGGCATGAGGGAACCCGTACAAAAACAGCTGGCATGAACCGGGCAGGACAGCAAGGGGCGTCGCACCCCTTGCACCCTGCCGGGGGCTGGCACCCCCGCATCTCGTGTTGGCCGGGAACCCCGGGTGGCAGCCTTCGTATGTCGGGCTGCTCTGCAGGCAGCTTAGCTGCTGGCAATATAAATACAAGTACGCCGCATATTGCAGCGCAACAACCTAGGCCGGCTGTTCGTACGGCAGCAGCAGCAAAGGCTCGCCCAGGTGCTGTACCAGCGTGGCCAGATTATCCTCGAATGCCTGCTGGTTCGGCACCACCCGGTTGGCCACCCAGCCGGCCAGCTCGCAGCCTGCCGCGCGGATAGCCTGCGCCGTCAGCAGCGCGTGGTTGATGCAGCCCAGACGCATGCCCACTACCAGAATCACCGGCAGACCCAGGTGGCGTGCCAGGTCCTGCATCAGGCAGTCGTCGCGTAGCGGGGCCATCCAGCCGCCCGCCCCTTCCACCAGCAGCACGTCGCAGTCTGCGGCCAACCTTTGGGCATGGTCGGCCAGCACATCCAGCGACACGGTAACACCCGCCTGCCGTGCCGCGATATGCGGTGATACCGGCGGCAAAAAGCGATACGGGTTCATCAGCGCCGTGTCGGTCTGGCCGGTGGCAGCGCACAGCCGCGCCACGTCGTCGTTGTACCAGCTGCCGTCGGGCAACACCTCGCAGCCACTGGCCACCGGTTTCATGGCCAGCACACGCAGGCCCTGTGCCTGGTAGTGCTGCGCCAGCTTTACCGCACTGTGGGTCTTGCCGATTTCGGTATCGGTACCGGTAATGAAAAATGCCTGGCCCATGGCTGCTCCTTGCTAGAAAGTAGCGGCACTATAAGCGCACGGCACGTAAAACCAAAGCCACCAAGCCGCAGGTAACACCCGCGGCGTGGTGGCTTGGGCATGGCGACCACAAGCAGGCTGGCTTAGCTACCGCTTACTGTGGCCGCGGCGGGGGCAGCAGAACTGCTTGCCGGTGCCACAGCTGGCGTAACGACTGGGGTGACTGCCGGCGTGGCTACCGGGGTCGCCACCGGTACTGGCGCAGGGTTGGCCGCAGCCGCTTCCGCAGCCTGCTTTTGCAGCTTGGCTTGTTGCTCTGCTTCCAGTTTGGCGGCACGTTCGGCTTCCAGACGGGCCTTGATTTCCATCTCGATACGCAGCTTCTGCTCTATTTCGCTACGCAGACGGGCGTCGTCTTCCTGCTTCTGGCTTTCCAGTTGGGCACGCACATTCGGCACTTCTTTTTCGATAGAAGCAAACATGCGCTCGTAGAACACCGGGTCGACCACCGTCTCACCGCGCTCTTTGGTCAGCGTCGCGGTGGTGCCGGTAGGGATGGGAATGGACAAGCTCAGGAAACCTACCGACGTGGTCTGCTTGGTTTCGTGGCTTTTCAGCGTCACCTCTTGCGCGGCAATCCAGGCATCGGACGTATTGCCGGCACCGGTCACAATGCCGGAAATGGTCAGCAGGGTATTCAGATTGTCTTGCTGGTACTGCTTGGACACTACCAGGGCATGGTTTTCCGCGGCGTCTTTTTCTACGGCAAAACCCTGGCGCAGCGCCACGCGCTTCATGGCCTGGTAGACCACGGCTTTCGGCGCATTGAAGTGCCGGTCAAATGGACCTTTGGTATCAAAAGCTTCTTTTTGATACGCGTACTTGGTGCCAGAACAGGCGGCCAGCAGTGCCAGGCTGCCCAGAACAACCACTCGTGCGAATGCGCTCATGCTTTGCTTCAACCATATAGTTTTGGATATATGGTTAACATATCACGAATCAATAAACTCATTCATTAGGTAGTATTTAAAGGTAGTCGCGCCAAGTCAAACAAGCGGCATCTTGTTGCCCGGTTTACCACAGCCATACAGGCAACAAGCAAAACGGCAGACGCGACAAGGCCGACCTCGTGGGTCGGCTGTCAGCGCCTGCCGTGGTGGGGGCAAGGGCCAAATGGGGCGGCCTTGTGAGCCTTTGATCTTTCGCGCTGCGGCCAACCCTGCCCGGTAGGGTGGCCTGCCGCAACGCGTGCGCGCGCTTTGCTGTTACACCGGGCCTTGCGCGTGCACGCGCTCGGTCTTGCTGGACAGCTTGTTCAGTGCAGCCAGGTACGCCTTGGCGCTGGCCACGATAATGTCGGTATCGGCACCCTGACCGTTAACGATGCGGCCGTCTTTGGCCAGGCGCACGGTCACTTCGCCCTGCGATTCGGTGCCCTTGGTGATGGCGTTCACCGAGTACAGCTCCAGCTCGGCTTCGCTCTTCACTACGCTCTCGATGGCCTTGAAGGCGGCATCTACCGGGCCGGAACCGCTGGATTCGGCGCGGTGCTCGTTACCACGCTCCACAAAGACGATCTGCGCCTGCGGCTCTTCGCCGGTTTCGGTAGTCACTTTCAGCGACAGGAATTTGTAGTCTTCCTGCTCGGCCGCCACCAGCTGGTCGGACACCAGCGCGTGCAGATCTTCGTCGAAAATCTCGCGTTTTTTGTCAGCCAGTTCTTTAAAGCGGGCAAAAGCAGCGTTCAGCGCTTCTTCGCTTTCCAGCACAATGCCCAGCGCGGTGAGCTTGGTGCGGAAGGCATTACGGCCAGACAGTTTGCCCAGCGTCAGGCGGTTGGCGGTCCAGCCTACCGACTCGGCCGACATGATTTCGTAGGTTTCGCGGTGCTTCAGCACGCCGTCCTGGTGAATGCCGGACTCGTGGGCAAAGGCGTTGGCACCCACAATGGCCTTGTTCGGCTGCACCGGGTAGCCGGTGATGGTGGATACCAGTTTGGATGCCGGTACGATCTGGGTTGCATCCACGCCGGTTTCCACACCGAACACGTCTTTGCGGGTACGCACCGCCATCACGATTTCTTCGATCGCGGCATTACCGGCGCGCTCGCCCAGGCCGTTGATGGTGCATTCCACCTGGCGGGCACCGCCCAATACAGCGGCCAGGCTGTTGGCCACGGCCATGCCCAGATCGTTGTGGCAGTGGGCAGACCAGATCACCTTGTCACCACCCGGGGTTTTGGCGATCAGCTCGCGGAAGAACGCTTCGGTTACTTTCGGTACGGCATAACCCACGGTATCCGGCACGTTCAGCGTGGTGGCGCCTGCTTTGATGACTTCGCCAAAAATGCGGGCGAGGAAGTCGATGTCGGAGCGCAGCGCATCTTCGGCGGAGAATTCCACGTCGTCGGTGTACTCGCGTGCCAGTTTGACGGCCTTCACGGCAGCTTGCACCACTTCGTCCGGCGTCATGCGCAGCTTTTTCTCCATGTGGATTGGGCTGGTGGCGATGAAGGTGTGAATGCGTTTTCTCGGGGCCGGGGCGATGGCTTCGCCGGCTGCACGGATGTCGCGCTCGTTGGCACGGGCCAGGCTACAGACGGTGGACTCTTTCACCACTTCGGCAATGGCGCGGATCGCGTCGGCATCACCCGGGCTGGCAGCAGCAAAACCGGCCTCGATCACGTCCACACCCAGGCGTTCCAGCTGGCGGGCGATACGTACTTTTTCTTCTTTGGTCATGGCTGCGCCGGGCGACTGCTCGCCGTCACGCAGGGTGGTATCGAAAATGTAAAGACGGTCGCCCATGTCTGGTGATCTCCATTGTGCCGCGGGTTGTGCCCCGGCCAGATAGTCGTTGAAATCGAAACGCTTGCCCTGATCGGCGGCGAGTTTGGCCAGTTTATTCAGCTGTGCCAGCGGCAAAGTGCCGCGCTCGCGCCATTTGTAGATGGCCGCACGGGACACCGGCTCATCGGGAAAGGCCGCCGTCAACGCTTCCGCGAGCGTACCGGGGCCACCAAAATCCTCGATTAGACGTTCGATGTCCAATTGCATGCTGCCACTCCTGTCTTGTTATGGGTTCACGATACAAATTCGACGACAATTTGTCAAACGCAGTGCAACATTTTGCTGAATATCGTGTTGCAAAATAGTGTCCAATGCAAATTATTGGACAATTTGTAGAATATTGATCATAAAAAGACAAGCACACACCAAGCCCGTACTACCCACCATAAAAAAACCGCCCGAAGGCGGTTTGTGTACTGGGGCCAAGCGACTTAGCTGGCGGCCGATGGTGGTGATTTGCGCACCAAGCTCAGCAATGCCATGACGTAACCCGACAGCGCGTAGCAGACAAAGAAGCCGAACAGCACCAGCGGCGGCTCCGACATCAGCAACAGCAACACCACCACCAAACCCAACAGCATCACGAACGGCACGCGACGGCGCAGGTGGATTTCCTTGAAGCTCCAGTACTTCACATTGGTCACCATGGTGATACCGGCAAACGCGGTAAACGCCAGCGCTAACCAGTGCAGGCCGGGTAGCTGCTGGTAACCATAGGCGTGGCAAATCCACACCAGCCCCGCCACCAGCGCGGCCGCCGCCGGGCTGGGCAGGCCGGTAAACCAGCGCTTATCCGCCGTGCCGACCATGGTATTGAAACGCGCCAGACGCAGCGCCGCACCGGCACAGTAGATAAACGCCACCATCCAGCCCAGCTTGCCCAGGTCTTTCAGCAGCCACTCGTAGGCCACCAGCGCCGGTGCCACGCCAAAGCTCACCATATCCGACAGGCTATCAAACTCGGCACCGAAGGCGCTCTGGCTGTGCGTCATGCGTGCCACGCGGCCGTCCATGCCGTCCAGAATCATGGCAATGAAAATGGCCACGGCCGCCAGCTCGAAACGCTGGTTCATGGCCTGCACGATGGCGTAAAAGCCGGCAAACAGCGCGGCCAGGGTAAACGAATTCGGCAGCAGGTAAATACCCTGGCGGCGCAGCGAGGGCTTGGCAGGTACAGGATCGTGATGCATGGGTTTCCCGTCACAAATAAACAGTAGGTTGGCCGCACGGGCCAAGAATCGGACATTGTACGGCGCTTTGGCGGCCAGCCCCAAGCCACGGCGGCCACGCATGAAAAAACCGGGCACAGGGCCCGGTTTGTCAGAACAATGCCGCGAGGCTTAGTTCTTGGATTGGTCTACCAGTTTGTTCTTGGCGATCCAAGGCATCATGGCGCGCAGCTCGGCACCTACCTTCTCGATCGGGTGATCGGCATTCAGGCGGCGGCGGGCAGTCATGCTCGGGTAGTTGGTCTTGCCTTCCAGGATGAACATCTTGGCGTATTCGCCGGACTGGATGCGGTACAGGGCCTTTTTCATGGCTTCCTTGGTGGCGGAGGTCACCACTTCCGGGCCAGTCACGTACTCGCCATACTCCGCGTTATTGGAGATGGAGTAGTTCATGTTGGCGATGCCGCCTTCGTACATCAGGTCCACGATCAGTTTCAGTTCGTGCAGACATTCGAAGTAGGCCATTTCCGGGGCGTAACCGGCTTCGGTCAGGGTTTCGAAACCGGCTTTTACCAGCTCTACGGCACCGCCGCACAGTACGGCTTGCTCGCCGAACAGGTCGGTTTCGGTTTCTTCACGGAAGTTGGTTTCGATCACGCCGCCTTTGGTGCCGCCGTTGGCTGCAGCATAGGACAGGGCGATGTCACGGGCTTTGCCGGATTTGTCCTGGTACACAGCGATCAGGGTTGGTACACCACCACCCTTCACGTACTCGGAACGCACGGTGTGGCCCGGGCCTTTCGGGGCAACCATGATCACGTCCAGGTCGTCACGCGGCACGATCTGGTTGTAGTGCACGTTGAAGCCGTGGGCAAACGCCAGGGCTGCGCCGTGCTTGATGTTGGCCGCGATTTCCTTGTAGTACACGTCCGGCTGCGATTCGTCCGGCAGCAGGATCATTACCACGTCGGCCGCTTTCACGGCTTCGGCAACTTCTTTTACCTGGTGACCGGCTGCTTCAGCTTTTTTCCACGATGCGCCATCTTTGCGCAGGCCGACGATCACGTTCACGCCGGATTCTTTCAGGTTCTGGGCGTGGGCGTGGCCTTGCGAGCCGTAACCGATGATGGCGACCTGCTTGCCTTTGATGATGGAGAGGTCAGCGTCTTTGTCGTAGAAAACTTTCATTTTATGTCCCTAGTTGTTCTCGGGCAGCGGGTAGCCGCCCTGGTGATATCAGATCTTCAGAATACGTTCGCCGCGACCAATTCCGGATGCACCGGTACGCACCGTTTCCAGGATCACTGAACGGTCGATCGCCTCGATAAAGGCGTTGAGCTTGTCGCTGGTACCAGTGAGCTCGATGGTGTAGGTCTTTTCCGTCACGTCGATGATGCGGCCGCGGAAGATATCAGCCATGCGCTTCATTTCTTCACGGTCCTTGCCATTGGCACGGACCTTGATCAGCATCATCTCGCGTTCGATATGGTCGGACTCGTTGAGGTCAATCACCTTGACCACCTCGATCAGCTTGTTGAGCTGCTTGGTGATCTGCTCGATGACTTCGTCAGACCCGTGGGTCACGATAGTCATGCGCGACAGTGTCGGGTCTTCGGTAGTCGACACGGTCAGCGAATCGATATTGTATGCGCGCGCGGAAAAAAGTCCCACTACTCGTGACAGGGCGCCCGCTTCGTTTTCCAGCAAAATAGAAAGAATATGTCGCATGCTGCTAGGCCTTAACACATGTTGCCGTAGTCACGGTTGTTCTCGAACGGGGCAATCTGCAGGTCGCGCATGTGCGGCGGCAGATCCATCTGGTCCAGACCTTTGCCGTTCTGGATCATCGGGAACACGTTTTCGGACTGGTCGGTACGGAAATCCAGGAATACCAGGCGCTCTTTCAGCGCCGGGCTGAACGCTTCGCGCAGCACCGGCTCTACGTCGGCCGGGTTTTCCACCTTGATACCCACGTGGCCGTAGGCTTCGGCAATTTTCACGAAGTCCGGCAGCGCGTCCATGTACGACTCGGAATAGCGGGTGCCGTAGAAGAACTCCTGCCACTGGCGCACCATGCCCAGGTAGCGGTTGTTCAGTGCAATCACCTTCACCGGGGTGTGGTACTGCTTGGCGGTGGACAGCTCCTGGATATTCATCTGGATGGAGCCTTCACCAGTGATGCACGCTACTTGTGCATCCGGGTTGGCCAGCTGCGCGCCAATGGCGGCAGGCAAGCCAAAGCCCATGGTGCCCAGGCCACCGGAGTTCAGCCACTGTTTCGGGCGCTTGAACGGGTAGTACTGCGCGGCCCACATCTGGTGCTGGCCCACATCGGAGGTGATGATGGCATCGCCGCCGGTGATTTCGTACAGCTTCTGCACCACGTACTGCGGCTTAATCAGCTCGGTAGACGGGGTGTACAGCAGGCTGTTGTAGCTGCGCCATTCTTCGATCTGCTTCCACCAGTTAGCCAGGTTTTGCGGTGGCACTTGCTGGCCGGTTTGCTTGAGCAGGTCGATCATGTCACGCAGCACGTGCTTCACATCGCCCACGATAGGCACGTCGACCTTCACGCGCTTGGCGATGGAGGACGGGTCTACGTCGATGTGGACGATCTTTTTCGGCTGCGACAGGAAGTGCGACGGCACGCTGATCACGCGGTCGTCAAAACGCGCACCCACGGCAATCAGCACATCACAGTACTGCATGGCCATATTGGCTTCGTAGGTGCCGTGCATGCCCAGCATGCCCAGGAACTGCTGATCCTGACCCGGATAGGCGCCCAGGCCCATCAGGGTGTTGGTACATGGCACACCCAGCATTTTCACCAGTTCGGTGACCTCGGCCGAGGCATTGCCCTGCACCGCGCCGCCGCCCACGTAAATGTACGGGCGCTTGGCTTCGGCCAGCAGGTTCACGGCCTTTTTGATCTGGCCAGGGTGGCCACGCGTTACCGGCACGTAGGAGCGGATGCTCACGCTTTCCGGGTAGTGGAACTCGGCCAGACGCTGGGTCACGTCTTTCGGAATGTCTACCACCACCGGGCCGGGGCGGCCGGAGGCGGCAATGTAGAACGCCTTCTTGATGGTGGCAGCCAGCTCGTTGATGTCTTTCACCAGGAAGTTGTGCTTCACGCACGGGCGGGTAATGCCCACCATGTCCACTTCCTGGAACGCATCCATGCCGATGGCCGGTGTGGACACCTGGCCCGAAATCACCACCATGGGGATGGAATCCATATACGCCGTGGCAATGCCGGTCACGGCATTGGTCGCGCCAGGGCCGGATGTCACCAAGGCGACACCTACCTTGTTGCTGGAACGCGAGTAAGCGTCGGCCGCATGCACAGCCGCCTGTTCGTGGCGCACCAGTACGTGTTTGAACTGCTGCTGCCGGAAAATAGCATCATATATCTCAAGGACCGCGCCGCCGGGGTAGCCGAAAACGAATTCGACTCCTTCTTCCTGCAAGCTGCGAACCAGGATCTCCGCGCCCGATATCTGCATCTTTGCCTCTTCTTAATTCAGGTATTAATTTTTTGTCCCGTGATGAACGAACTTAGCCGAAGCACCAAAGTCGGTCAAGCGCTTTTGTGCAGGTGCAAAAAAAGGGCAAAAACCAGCAAAAACAGCCACTTTTATGGGGGTAGGCGGCACACGGGGGCTTTGGTAAGATGCTGAGTTGGCCGCAAGGCTTTTCCCCTGCTTCTCCCTATCATCATGACCCGCTCTGCAGACTTTCCCGGCCTGACGCGCCGTCTGGCCAGCCTGATGTACGAATCCCTGCTTGTTGGCACCCTGTGGCTGGTTGCTGCCGCCGCCTTTACGCCTGTACTGGCACTGGGCAACCACGCCCCCGTGCTGGAATGGCTGTACCGCCTGTTTGTGGCGGGCGTGTTCTTTGGCTACTTTGGCTATTGCTGGGTAAAAGGCGGGCAAACCCTGGCGATGAAGCCGTGGCGGCTGAAAGTGGCCATGCCCGATGGCCGCCCGCTGTCGTGGCAGCAGGCCGGCGTGCGATTTGCCGTCGCGCTGGTGCTGTTTGTCGGCGTACCGGTGCTGTCGTACATCACCTGGCTGCCCTCGCTGGGCTCGCCCAAACTGGCACTGTGGGCGGCGCTGGCGTGGTGGCTGCTGCCGCTACTATGGGTGTTCATGGATAACGACAAACAATTCCTGCACGACCGCCTGGCCGGTACGCGCATTTTCCTGCTGGCCAAGGGCGAACGCGCCTGAGCCTGCCACGGCCAATAAAAAACCGCCCTAAGGCGGTTTTTTATTGGCACATAAACTTTGCGGCCAACTAGCGGCTGGCAGGCTGATAGCCCGTAAGCAGCTGGCCGGCGGGCTGCTGCCACTGCCAGTGCGCCTTCCACGCCCCCACCACCAGGTTCGGGTACTCGGCACGGCCCAGGCTACCGTTATAGCGGCCCAGCGCACGAAACAGATTACCGCGCTCGATATCCAGGTAATGCCGCAAAATGGTGCAGCCGTAGCGCAGGTTGGTGGTGAGGTCGAACAGGTTATGCCCGCTGGCCCCGATACTGCGCACCCAGAACGGCATCACCTGCATCAGCCCGCGCGCGCCCACCGGCGAAATGGCGTACTTCTTGAAGCCACTTTCCACCTGAATCAGCCCCAGCACCATTTGCGGGTCCAACCCGGCGCGGGTGGCTTCGTAGTGAATTGCCGTCAGCAAGCGCTCGCGCGTCCACTGGTCCGGGATGCGTTTTTCCAGCCGGCGCGACATCTCGGCCAGCCATAGCGGGCCTTCGCGCGGGTCTTCAAACACCAGCCGCGGCGCGTTTACATCGGCAATGCTGCGCGACATGGCGCTGGCCACGTTGGCCGCCAGCGCCTCCTCGCGCTGCGCACCCGCCCACGCCGGGGCCGCCACCAAGGCAGCCAGCAGCAAGGGCAGAGCAAAGCGCAGCGGGGTCATGGCCGCAATCAGGCCAGCTTGGCCAGTACGTGCGCCAGGATGGCGTCCGGCGCTACCGCGGTGGATTCGCTATCGCGGCGGTGCTGGTACTCCACCTTGCCTTCTTTCAGGCCGCGGTCACCAATGGTCACGCGGTGCGGCGCACCGATCAGCTCCCAGTCGGCAAACATCGCGCCCGGGCGCTCGCCACGGTCGTCGATGATCACGTCCACACCCTGTGCCTGCAGGCCGGCGTACAGCGCGTCGGCGGCGGCTTTTACGCCTTCGGAGCGGTCGTAGCCTACCGGGCAGATCACCACGGCAAACGGCGCGATGGCGTCCGGCCAGATCATGCCCTTGTCGTCGAAGTTCTGCTCGATGGCCGCGCCCAGGATGCGGCTCACGCCGATACCGTAGCAGCCCATTTCAAAGTGTTTCGGCTTGCCATCTTCGTCCAGGAAGGTGGCGTTCATGGCCTGGGAGTACTTGGTGCCCAGGTAGAACACGTGGCCCACCTCGATACCGCGCTGAATCGCCAGCACGCCCTTGCCGCACGGCGACGGGTCGCCCACCACCACATTGCGGATGTCGGCCACTTCCGGCTCGGCACAATCGCGCACGAAGTTGGCACCGGTGTAGTGGTAGTGGTCTTCGTTGGCACCAATCACAAAGTCGGCCATCAGCGCCACGGTGCGGTCGGCTACCACGCGGCCTTTGAAGCCTACCGGGCCCAGCGAGCCAGGGTTGGCGCCAAACGCGTCCTTGATCAGCGCCGGGCTGGCCATGGTCAGCGGTTTCTTGATGCCGGCTACTTTTTCGGCCTTCACTTCGTTCAGCTCGTGGTCGCCGCGTACCAGCATCAGTACCGCCTCGCCCTCTTCGCCTTCCACCACCACCGCTTTCACGGTGCGGGTGATGTCCACGTTCAGGAAGCTCACCAGGTCGGCGATGGTTTTCACGCCAGGCGTGTGCACCTTGGCCAGCTCGGCACCAGCAGCAGCGCGCTCGCCCGCCGGGGCCAGCGCTTCTGCCAGCTCGATGTTGGCCGCGTAGTCGCTGTCCGGGCAGTACACGATGGCGTCTTCGCCGGTTTCGGCAATCACCTGGAACTCGTGCGAGCGGTCGCCACCAATGGCGCCGGTATCGGCCGCCACGGCGCGGTAGGTCAGGCCCAGGCGGTCGAAGATGCGGCAGTAGGCGGCAAACATATTGTCGTAGCTCTTGCCGGCGTCGTCGGCGGTGCGGTCAAACGAGTACGCATCTTTCATGGTGAACTCGCGGCCACGCATCACGCCAAAGCGCGGGCGGCGCTCGTCGCGGAACTTGGTCTGGATCTGGTAGAAGTTTTTCGGCAGCGCACGGTAGCTGCGCAGCTCGGCGCGGGCGATGTCGGTAATCACCTCTTCGGACGTCGGCTGAATCACGAAGTCACGGTCGTGGCGGTCTTTAAAGCGCAGCAGCTCGGCGCCCATGCCGTCGAAACGGCCGGTTTCCTGCCACAGGCCAGCCGGCTGCACGATAGGCATCACCAGCTCGATGGCACCCGCGCGGTTCATCTCTTCGCGCACGATGTTTTCCACCTTTTTCAGGCTGCGCAGGCCCATCGGCATCCAGTTGTACACACCGGCGGCCACCTTGCGGATAAAACCGGCGCGCAGCATCAGCTTCTGGCTAACGATATCCGCATCGGCGGGGGCTTCTTTCTGGGTAGAGATGAAAAACTGCGAGGCACGCATGAGCGGGTTCCTTGGAAATTCTGCGAAATGGGGTTGATTGTAGCGGGTAGCAGCGGGCGGGGGGAAGGTTGGCCGCAAGTGCAGGCCCACTGCGCCCCTATTAAACCGCAGCTCGCATCACGAATCGTCGGTGCCCGCCTCACGCGCATATTGCAGGTAAGACTGCCATGCTCGGGCAAGCCGCTGCATCTCTTGCTCATTTCCTGAACGCAAAGCCGCCCACATGGACACCAGCTCCGTGGCGGCGAGCTCGCGGTGTTGAACCGTCTTTCTTTCCGACCAGCCCAAAAAATACATCAAGGCCGACTTGGTAGCCGATGGCAATTCTGCAAAATCGATCCCTCGGTCTTTCATCCATGCCAACTCAGCTTCTTGCATTCCCCACGGGAAAGGCTTCATCTGCCCCGCGTCGCCGACGCTTTGATTGTAATCACCTCCTGCTTTTAACTCTCTCAGCTGATCCGGCTCCGTCCAAATCTTGGCAACCGAACGCCACAGCGCGCCATTTTTCAAGCGCATGGCTTCCAGAAAGGCAAAGTCCTCGGCCGTTATCCCCAGCTGTTGCGCCACCGAGTCGTTAAGCAGCAAATTCGCGTACAAGCGCTTCATGTCGCGCGGGGTTTGCACAAATGCATCAACCAGAACTTGCAAACAATCCGCGGTATCCGCAGTCGAATCAGCCAGCTTGTCCTTGAATGACGGCAATACGCCCAAACCCCGCCGCCAGTACGCTCTGAATGCCGCAGGCGTCGGCTTCGGCAAGCGATACGGCAGCTGTACGATTTTCTCCAGATACGCTTCACCCCTGCCCTTGTGTACCTCATCCAGCGCCGACGCCACGATGGCGCGGTCGTAGGCGATGACGTAGACGATATTGGGCAGGTCGGCCACCGCCTTGATGACGCGGAACAGCTCGACAATCTCGCGCGCTGGCAAGCGGTCGAGGTCATCGATGAAGACGACGGTTTTAAAGCGTTGCGCTTCCAGCACGTGCTTAGAGCTGGCTTTCAATACTTGAGCCGACCTGGTCTTTTCACCGCCCAACTTCTTCAGAAGTCCTCCAGCCTTTTCGGCCGTCTTACCTGCGGCTATCACGCCAGGATCTGATACTAGCTGAGCCGCTTTCCCCCCTCCATCCAGTAGGCCGGCAAGCCCGCGCATGAACTTGCGGGCGGGCGCCGTCCAGCGACCGGAGCGGTCGATCTGCCCCAATAGCTCATCAAAGAAGTGCCGCAGCAACTGGTCCGAGCCTTCAAACCACCACGGGTTGAAATCGACGATGGTTGGCCGCGCCTCATCCGTTTCCTCGGTAGGAAACACCGCTTTCAGCAGGTTGATGAAGCTGGACTTGCCTTCACCCCACTCGCCTTCGATGCCGATGACAAAACTGGCTTTGTCCGGAATCTGTTTCTGGATTAATGCGGCCAACCTTTCAGCGTGTGGCTTAAAGCCCAGCAAGTCTTTGGTAGCTGGGGCGTCGGTCGGCAGGAGGGGCAAAGCAGTCTGGGTATCGGTCATGGTGGTGTACCTGTGGGGCAGGCGCACAGTATGCCATGCGGCTGCCGCAGGGTTGGCCGCGCCCTGCGGCCAACTAGCGCCAGGCACCCGCCACCCATACCACTAGCACACCAGACACCATACCAATAAAAGCCACCCCACCAGCCCTGTCCAGCTGCCTGACAGCATGCGGCTGAACACGTGTTAGCACGTGGCAACATCAGCATGACATACCATGATTATGAAGATTTATGGCTGAAAAGTGCTTTTAAATAGCTCAGCGCAAAATAATAACCTGCGTTATCAAACGGGCGGTTTTTAGCGGGCTGGTATCGATACCACTGCTGATTTGTTGCATTTTTGATGTAGTTGCGCTGCAACATTCCACAAAGGTTTCACATTGGTATTGCTCTGGTATTTCGCTGGTATTAGATTGGCTTCGCCGCTGCACCAAGGCTTTATAACAACCGCCAGTGCTGCCGCCAACGAGAGACCGGTAGCCCAACGCTGCCAACAGGACGCCAGCCGTGACACACGCCGGGCGGCCGCCACCACAACACAACCCGAACGAGAGTCCGAGCATGAAACTGAAATCTATCGCCAGCGCCACGCTGCTGGCCGTTGGCCTGACTGCCTCTTTTAGCGCCTTTGCCGCCGACAAACCGGTAATCGAGGTGTGGACCATGAGCCTGTCGCCCAAATTCGACGGCTACTTCAAAGACCTGGTGGGCAAGTACAACGCGCAGAACCCTGGCGTAGAGGTGAAGTGGACGGACTACCCGTGGGATGTGATCCAGGCCAAATTCACTGCTGCGGTAGGCGCCGGCAAGCCGCCGGCACTGGTAAACCTGAACGTGCCCTGGGCGTATGACTACAAGCAGGATGGCCTGATCCAGCCGGTGAACGGCCTGATCAAAACAGAGCAATTCGTGAAGGGCGCGCTGGCTGACGTGACCTTTGAAGGCAAGATCTACGCCTTCCCGCACTACAACGGCGCCAACGTGATTGCCTACAACAAAGACATCTTTGCCCGCACCGGCCTGAAGGCTGCGCCAAAGACGTTTGACGAGCAGCTGTCGTTTGCCAAGGCCATCAAGGCCAAAACCGGTGTAGCAGGCTTTGCGCCTACGCTGGGCCCCACCAAGATTGAAGGCTTCTTTATCCAGAACGGCCTGGACGTGGTGAAAGGCGGCAAGGCCGCGTTCAACAGCCCGGCGCACGTGGCGATGATGAAAAAGCTGGCCGATGCCTACAAGGCTGGCGCGCTGCTGAAAGACAACCTGTTTGCCCAGGATAACTTCCAGGTGCAGATGCAGGCTTACAACGCCGGCAAGATGGCCATGCTGGTTTCCACCCCGGCCTCGCTGACGCGTATCCGTGACGAAGCGCCGGTGCTGTACAAGGCTACGGCCGTGGCCGCTGCACCGGTAGGCCCGACCGGCATTGCCTCTGGTGGCTGGATGTTCAACTTTGCCGTGGCAAAGAACGTGGACAAGGCGCTGCTGCCCGAGGTGGGCAAGTTCGCCAACTACCTGACTAACGACGCCAACCAGCTGGCGTTCTCCAAGCTGGCCGGCACCCTGCCTACCAGCGGCAAGGCGGCCAAAGACCCGCACTTCCAGACCGTCGCTGCCCCGGGCGGCGCGGTAGAGAAAGCGGTAGCGGTAGCCGCTTCCAGCCTGGATAGCACCCGCACCATTTTCCTGTCCGGCGTGAAAGACCCGGAAGTGCTGTCGAACAAGCTGGCTGCCGCAGTAGAGCAAGCCGTCACCGGCCGCAAAGACCCGAAAGCGGCACTGGATGAAGCCGTGGCTTTCTGGAACAGCAAACTGTAATACCCGCCTGACCGTCGGGCTGCTACTGCGCTAGCAGCACCACGCCCCCGCCCTGCCTGCGCCCCGGTGCAGGCAGGGGTGGCCCGGCTTTGCCTGCGGCCAACGGGTATGAGAACAAGATTTGCAATCTGCAAAGTGCGGTGAGTATGAGTGCTTCCAAGAAAAACACCCTGCAGGCCTGGCTGTTTCTGACCCCGGCACTGCTGCTGTTAATGGCGTTTTCGTTTTGGCCGGTGGGCTTTGGCTCTTACCTGGCGTTTACGCAATACAACCTGATCGACGCCCCGGTGTGGGTGGGTCTGGATAACTTTCGCGAGCTGTTTGAAGACGAGCTGTTTATCAGCGCGCTGCAAAACTCGGCGCTGTACCTGCTGGTGGTGCCAGCCATCCAGGTGCTGGCCATCCTGCTGGCGGTGCTGGTGAACAACCAGCTGCCGGGTATCAAGTTTTACCGCGCGGCGTACTACCTGCCGGTAGTCACCACGGTGTCGGTCATCGGGGTGATCTGGAACTTCATGTACACCGACGACGGCGCGCTGAATGCGGTACTGCGCTGGCTGCACGTGATCAACGAGCCCATCGGCTGGCTCAGCGACGACCGCATTGCGCTGTTTTCGGTGATGTTTGTCACCATCTGGCGCGGCCTGGGCTGGTACATGGTGCTGTACCTGGCCGGCCTGCAGAGCGTGCCGCAAGACGTGTACGAAGCGGCGGTGCTGGACGGTGCCAATGCCTGGCAGCGCTTCTGGAAGATTACCGTGCCGCTGCTGATGCCCACCATCCTGCTGTGCTCGGTGATGTCCATGCTGGCCGCCGTGAAGTGCTTTGAGGAGGTGCAGATCATGACCAAAGGTGGCCCGATGCAGTCTACCTATACGGCGCTGTTCTACGCCTACGAGTTCGGTATCAAGTCGCTGAACTTTGGCCGGGCACTGGCCGCCAGCCTGGTGATGTCGGTGTTCTGCGTGGCGCTGGCCTGGCTGAACTTCCGCTACCTGCAACCGCGCAAGAAATGAGGCAAGCCATGGAAAAAACCCTGCCCATGCCGCTGGCTGCCACGGCAAAGAAAATCAATATGAACAAGCTGGCCAAGCACACGCTGCACTACCTGGTGCTGACGCTGCTGGCGGTGATTACCGTGTACCCGTTCTGGTGGACGCTGGTGACGGCGCTGTCTACCAGCGGCGATGTGTTTACCTACCCGCCACGCATGTGGCCGGAAAACCCGGGCCTGGACAACTTCATCGAAGTGTTCAACACCATTGATGTGATCGCGTTCTACAAGAACTCCATCATCATTTCGGTGCTGACCGTGGCCGGTACGCTGCTGGTATGCAGCATGGCGGCCTACCCGCTGGCGCGCATGCAGTTCCCTGGCCGCAACATCGTGTTCGGCGCGATTCTGGCCACCATGATCCTGCCGTCGGAGGTGAACTTCCTGGTGAACTTCATCACCGTGTCCAAGCTGGGCATGGGCGACACCTATACCGGCGTGGTATTGCCGGGCCTGGCGGGTGCGGTGGGCATTTTCCTGATGAAGCAGGCTTTCGAGGCAGTACCGAACGACCTGGTAGACGCCGCCCGCGTAGACGGCGCCACCGAGTGGCAAATCTTCTGGCACATCATGCTGCCGCTGGCGCGCCCGGCGCTGGCCGCCCTCACCATCCTGACCCTGGTGGCGGCGTGGAACCAGTACATCTGGCCGTCCATCGTGATGGCCAGCCCGGACAAGTTCCCGCTGTCGGTGGGCGTGCTGTACCTGTCCGGTGCCTTCAGTTTCAAGATTCGCGTCGTAGCCGCCGGGGCTGTACTGACCGTGCTGCCCATTCTGATGGTGTTTCTGTTTACCCAGCGCTACTTCCTGCGCGGCTTTGACGGAGCAGTGAAATGAACCCAGACCTGAACCGCCTTGCCGGCCGAGCCCTGATGGTGGATGTGGCCGGCACCACGCTGAGCGACAGCGAAAAAACCTTTCTGCGCGACAACCATATCCGCGCCATCTGCCTGTTCCGCCGCAATGTGCAGGATGCGGCCCAGACCCGTGCGCTGGTACAGCAGCTGCGCGATGCTTGCGGCGACGATGTGCTGATCGGCATTGACCAGGAAGGCGGCGCCGTAATGCGCACGCTGTTCCTGCCGCAAGCGCCGTCGGCGATGGCGCTGGGTGCGGTGGGCGACGAGGCGCTGGCGCAAGACGTAGGCGCTGCGCTGGCGCGTGGCCTGGCCTCGCTGGGCATCAACCTGAACTACGGCCCGGTGCTGGACCTGAACAACAACCCGCAAAACCCGGTGATCGGCGAACGCAGCTTTGGCGAACACCCGGAAAGCGCGGTGAGGTTGGCCGCAGCCTGGATGCGCGGCCACCAGCAGGAAAACATTGCCTGCTGCGTGAAGCACTTCCCCGGTCACGGCGACACCCATACCGACTCGCACCTGGACCTGCCGGTGGTAGACAAAAGCCGCGCCGCGCTGGACGACTACGAGCTGGCGCCATTCCGCGCCCTGCTGCCGCACAGCGCCGCGCTGATGAGCGCGCACATCCTGTTTCCGCAGCTGGACGAAGCGTGGCCGGCCACGCTGTCGCCGGCCATCCTCGGCACCCTGCTGCGCCAGCAATGGGGCTACCAGGGCGTGGCCATTACCGACGGCATGAACATGAAAGCCATCCGCGAACGCTGGGGCCAGGCCGCCGGTACCGCGCAGGCGCTGCGCGCCGGTGCCGACCTGTCGCTGGTGCTGCAGTTTGTCGATGAAATGGCCGCCAGCCGCCAGGCACTGGTAGACGCCGTACACGACGGCAGCCTGGGCACGGCGCGCCTGGCCGAGGCCGAGCAGCGCGTTAACGCCCTGGTAGCACGCCACCCCAGCCGCACCCGCAGCTACAGCCCGGCGCAAGAAGCCGCCGACGTGGCACTGTTTGCCCACGCCTGGCGCCGCGCGCTCACCGCCCACGGCCAGCCGCTGCGGCCAACATCGCGCCAGCTGCGCCTGGTCCTGCAGCAGCAAGCACCGTCCGACGGCGTTTCCGAAGCCGGCCTGTCGGCCGATACGCTGGTGAGCGTGCTACGCCAGCACTTCGAGCTGGACGTGGTGACCTTTGCCAGCCGCCAGGCGCTGGACTGGGCCACGCTGCCGCAGGATGGCCGCTACACCGTACTGGCATCGACTACCCGCGAACGCTACGGCGCGCGCGAGGCCGCCAGCTGGCAGCCCGACCTGCACCTGGCGCTGTGGAACCCCTACGCCGCCGCCGACCTGAACGCCCCCGCCCTGCTGACCTACGGTTTTGCCGACGCTGCCCTGCACGCGGTAGCCGACTGGCTGCTGGGCACGCTGGACGCCCATGGCCGCATGCCGGCCCGCCTGGCCTGAGCCGCACCAAGGAAAAGAACATGGCTGAACTGAAACTGAAGCAAATCAAGAAAACCTACGACGAAGGCCCCACCGTGATTCACGGCGTGGACCTGGATATCCGCGATGGCGAATTCATGGTGTTTGTCGGCCCGTCCGGCTGTGGCAAGTCCACCATGATGCGCATGATTGCCGGCCTGGAAGACATCAGCGCAGGCGAAGTGTGGATCGGCGACACGCTGGCCAACGATGTACCGCCAGCCAAACGCAGCGTGGCCATGGTGTTCCAGAGCTACGCCTTGTACCCGCACATGACCGTGCGCGAAAACATGGCTTTCGGCCTGAAGCTGGCGGGCAAAAGCAAAAAGGACATCGACGACGCCGTCACCCGCGCGTCCGACATCCTGCAAATCGGCCACCTGCTGGAGCGCAAACCCAAGGCGCTATCCGGCGGCCAGCGCCAGCGCGTGGCCATTGGCCGCGCCATCGTGCGCAAGCCCGACGTTTTCCTGTTTGACGAACCGCTGTCCAACCTGGACGCCGCACTGCGCGTGCAGATGCGCATCGAGCTGACCCGCCTGCACCAGGACCTGGGCAGCACCATGATCTACGTGACGCACGACCAGGTAGAAGCCATGACCATGGGCGACCGCATCGCCGTGTTCAACGCTGGCCGCATCGAACAGGTCGGCACCCCGCTGGCGCTGTACCAGCACCCGGCCAACCTGTTTGTGGCGGGCTTTCTGGGCAGCCCGAAGATGAACTTCCTGCCGGTGAGCGCCAGCATTTTTGGCCACAGCACCAGCATCCGGCTGCCAGGCGGCGAGCTGCTCACCCTGCTGGGTGCCCGCGCAGAAGGAGAGCTGACGCTGGGCATACGCGCAGAACACCTGCGTTTTGCCGAGCACGGCGTACCGGTGACGGTAGAGCTGGTAGAGCACCTGGGCGATGTGCAGATCGTGTACGCCCGCGCCGCCGGCCAAAGCGAACCACTGGCCGTGAAGCTGGGCAGCGACAGCCCTGCGCCGGCGAGCGGCAGCCGCGCCTGGCTGGCAATCGATACCGCGCAGTGTCATTTGTTTGGCCCGGACGGCCAGGCCATACGCCGCACAGAACACTCGTTTTAACGGGCGAAAAATCACGCTCAACAGAGAAATGCCGTGTCACGCCCACCTTAAATGACATAGGCATTGAGCAGGCAGCACCAACACAGCAAACGGAGAACTTCACATGCAACGCAAAACCCTGGCACTGATCATCGCCTCGCTCGTCTCCACCCCGGTTTTTGCCGATGGCTGGACGGATGTATTCAAACTGAGCGGCTCGGCCGAAGCCAACTACATCGTGACCGACAACGGTAAAACCACCACCAGCGAGCTGGACCGTGCCCTGCTGCTGAATATTGACGCCAGCAAGGAAATCGCCGGCGGTAACAAGCTGGGCGCACGTATCTCGCAAAAGATCGCCACCGGTGAAACCGTGGAAAACAAAGTGGGCATCGGCAGCCGCGAAGCGTATGTCACCCTGTCTGGCGACTTTGGTACCGTGAAGGCCGGCCGCGCCTTCATCAACAGCTACCTGACCCTGGACTGGCCATTTGGCCAAGTCGGCTTCTGGCCTGTCGCCGAAGGCGGCGCCGGCAAGGTGACCAGCAAGGTGTACCTGCCGAACACCCTGAGCTACCAGTCGCCAGCGCTGGGCAACTTCAGCTTTAGCGCACAGCACGGCTGGGGCAACGAGAAGCACAACAAAGACAGCGTCTACGACCTGGCCGCTACCCTGGCCGTGGGTAAAGCCACGATCTACGCCGGTGTACTGGGCGGCAAACCTGCCACCAAAACCAAGGAATCCAAGGCGGATCTGGGTACCGGCGTAGTCACTGAAACCACTACCGTCACTAACGACACCGAAAACAGCCAGCAATATCTGGCGGCGTCGGTCGGCGTGAGCGACGACCTGACCCTGCGCGCCATGGTGCAGTCCTACAAGCAGGAAAAAGCCGGCAAGCAAACCAACAAGGGCAGCGAAACCTCGCTGGGCCTGACTTACACCCTGGGCAAGGCCGGTTACATCAAGGCGGCGTACATGAACCAGAACAACACCGGCGTGGCCGACGACTACAGCCGCTTTGCCGTGCAGTACGGCCGTGATATCGGCGGCGGTGCCGAGTGGTATGCCCGCCTGACCAAGGTGGCCCCGAAAGCCAGCGGCGCAAAAGACACCAACCAGTTCCTGACTGGCGTGTGGATCGGTTTCTAAACCAGACCGATTGGTAGTACCCGGGCGCAAGCCCGGTTTTCAGGGCGGGTAAGGTAGAATTCTGCCTTGCCAACCTCTGGAGAGGTCATGCAGAGCTTGGCCGTTGCCTGTAGCGCCTTGCGCAGACATACCGGCAACGGCACTTTTTTGCTTCGCCATTACTTTGCCCGGTACCCCGGACACCAACCACAGGCACGCCAGGCCTCCTAGCCAAGACTGACTTCACCATGCTTTACGGATTTGACATCGGCGGTACCAAAATCGCGTTCGGCGCCTTCGACGCCACGCTTAGCCGCGTACGCCAGCACCGCTTTGCTACCCCCAAAGATTACGCCACCCTGCTGGACGAGCTGTGCGCTACCGTGCGGCAGGCGGACAGTGAGCTTGGCTGCCAGGGCAGCGTGGGGCTGGGTATCCCCGGTATTATCGACAGCATCAGCGGCAGCCTGCTCACCGCCAATGTACCCGCTGCCAATGGCCGCCGCCTGCAGGAAGACCTGCAAGAGCGCCTGGGCCGCCCGGTATATATCGATAACGACGCCAACTGCTTTGCACTGTCCGAAGCCATGGATGCGGCCAACCAGCATCTGGCCTCGGTGCTGGGCGTGATCCTGGGTACCGGCGTGGGGTCCGGCATGATTTTTCGCGGCCAGATCCACAATGGCCTGAACCACGTGGCCGGCGAGCTGGGCCACATGCGCCTGCCTATCGATGCGCTACAGGCCTTTGGTGGCGACTTGCCCGTGTTTTCCTGCGGCTGCGGCCAACGTGGCTGCATCGACAACTACCTGTCCGGCCGCGGCTTCGAGCAGCTGTTTTTTCACCGTTTCAGCGAAAGGTTGGCCGCACAGGACATCATCCAGCGCTACCGTGAGGGCCACCCGGCGACAGTGGTGTTTGTGGAGCAGTTTTTCGAGCTGACCGCCTGCTGCTTTGCCGGCTATCTGGCCATCCTGGACCCGGAGCTGATCGTCCTGGGCGGCGGGCTGTCCAATTTTGACGAGCTGTACCGCGAGCTGCCCAAACGCCTGCCGCGCTACATGCTGAAATTTGCCCGCGTACCGCGCATCGAAAAAGCCCGCCACGGCGACGATGGTGGGGTACGCGGCGCCGCCTTCCTGCCCTTGGGCCTGCAGGCCGGCATCAAGGCGGCGTAGCCGGCTGGCAGCGCGCCAGCGCCTGCTGCAGTTTGCCGGCAAAAGCCGCTGGCTGTTGTGCCAGATAACGGTGCGACAGGTACAAGCCCAGGGGTTTGTCCTGCGCCAGCACCGAGCGCACCTGGCTTGCCGCCCCGCGCTGCATCAGCAGTTTGTCCATGGCCAAGTTGGCCGCCAGTACCGCATCGGCCCGGCCAGCCAGCAGCACATCCAGTATCTGGTCGTGCTCGGGTGGCGATACGGTGACCTGATAATGCTGCTCCTGCAGCCAGTGCAGCATATTGGAACCGGCATACGCACCGACACGTGCGTACTGGCGAAAACCTGGCGATAACGGGTCCAGCCGGCTGTCACGGCGCAGATACCAGCGCCATTGCTGCGGTGCTACCGGGCCAAACCATTGCGATAGCGCGTCGCGCTGGGTATTGCGTGATGCCGGGAAATAACCGTCGCCCTCGCCACTTTCCACGCGGCGCTGCGCGCGTGTCCAGGCCACGAATTTTATCTCGGCCGGCTGAACCAGCCGTTGGAATGCACAGCGCACCGTGTCCATTGCCAAGCCAACCTGGCCACCATCGGCCAGCTGCATGGCGTAGGGGGCTTGCTCTTGCGTCAGCAAGTGCAGCGGTTGGGCGGCCTGCACCCATACCGCCCAGCAGCCCACTACCCATAGCAGCCCTCTACGCATACCCTGCCTCTTGTCTGGTGATTGATCTCACTGCTCGCTACCGCACGGGGTTTGTGTCAATCTGGCCAGTGCACGGCAGTCCTACCGCGATTCGTTAGCATGACGCTAAAAAAATGCCGGCATATATGCAAGTTAAATTATCGAAATTCTGAGTTTCTCGCGATAAATGCCCTGCTGGTCGCAGCTGGCACGGCAGAAACACCACACCTGAGAGTGATTGTGGCAAAGCACCTACACGATACGCATAAAGCGCAACAAGCCGGGTTGGCCGCATGGTCTTTTGGCGGCCAGCAGAGTAATCTGCGCGCTCACCTGTGCCTTACTTTTGCAATGCAGCAAAATGGCTGCGCAAAACCCTCTAACAACAATACAAAGCATCATGCAAGCGCATAACAAACAAGCACTGGCGGGCATTACCCTGGCCGCCCTGGGCGTGGTCTATGGCGACATCGGTACCAGCCCGCTCTACACACTGAAAGAATGCTTCAGCCCGCACCTGGGCCTGGCACCCAACGAAGCAAACGTACTGGGTATTCTGTCCCTGATTGTCTGGGGGCTGATTCTGGTGGTATCGCTGAAATACTTGGCCTTCGTCCTGCGCGCCGATAACCGCGGCGAGGGCGGTATTCTGACCCTGATGGCACTGGCACGGCGCGCCATCGGCAACAAAGGCTGGCTGCTGGCCGCGTTGGGCCTGATGGGTGGCGGCTTTTTCTATGGCGAGGTGGTGATTACCCCGGCGGTATCAGTGCTATCGGCACTGGAAGGCCTGGAGGTGATTACCCCCAGCTTCAAACCCTATGTGCTGCCGATCGCCATTGCGGTACTGGTAGGGCTGTTTGTCATCCAGAAACACGGCACCGCCAGCGTGGGCAAGCTGTTTGGCCCGGTGATGATGCTATGGTTTGCCGCGCTGGCTGCGCTGGGTGTGCACGGCATCCTGGGCAACCCGGCGGTGCTGGCCGCGCTGAACCCGGCCTGGGGCATTGCCTTCATGCTGGAACACCAGGCCGTGGGCTTTCTGGCGCTGGGCTCGGTAGTACTGGCGCTGACCGGTGCCGAAGCCCTGTACGCCGACATGGGCCATTTCGGCCCCAAACCCATCCGTCTGGCGTGGTTCTTTTATGTGCTGCCCGCGCTGATGCTGAACTACTTTGGCCAGGGCGCCGAAATCCTGGCCGACCCGGCCGCGCGCGCCAACCCTTTCTTCCATCTGGCACCTGACTGGGCGCTGATGCCCATGGTGATCCTGTCTACCGCGGCCACGGTCATTGCGTCGCAAGCCGTGATTTCCGGCGTGTTCTCGCTGACCCGCCAGGCAGTGCAGCTGGGCTATTTGCCGCGCATGGAAATCACCCATACCTCGGACAAGGAAATCGGCCAGATTTATATCCCGCTGGTGAACTGGGGCCTGCTGTTTGCGGTGATTGCCGTGGTCGTCATGTTCCAGACCTCCAGCGCGCTGGCCGGTGCTTACGGTATTGCCGTGACCGGCACCATGGTGATTACGTCCATCCTGGCCTGCACCGTGGCGCTGAAACAGTGGAAATGGCCGGTATGGGTGGTGGCACCACTGCTGGTGGCGCTGCTGTGCGTAGATATCCCGCTGTTTGCGGCCAACGTGGTAAAGATCTTTGCCGGTGGCTGGCTACCGCTGCTGATCGGTGTCATCGCCTTTATCCTGATGAGCACCTGGCGCCAGGGCCGCAAGCTGCTGATGAGCCGCCTGAACGAAATGGCCATCCCGCTGGACGGGTTCATCGAGAACATGGAATCGTATTCGCCAGACCGCGTGCAGGGCACCGCCGTGTTCCTGACCAACTCCACCCACGGCGTACCGCACGCGTTGCTGCATAACCTGAAACACAACAAGGTGCTGCACGAGCGCATCGTGCTGATGACTATCCGCAGCGAAGAAGTACCGTATATCGAAGCGGAAAAGCGCATCGAGATCGAGCAGCTGTCCAACAGCTTCTGGCGTGTCATGGCTTACTACGGCTTCAAGGAAACGCCTAGCGTGCAAGAGGTGCTGGACCTGTGCGAGGCGCAGGGCATGCAGTTCGAGCTGATGGATACCTCGTTCTTCCTGTCGCGCGAAACGCTGATCCAGACCGACCGCGAAGGCCTGTCGCCGTGGCGTGAAAAGCTGTTTGTGTGGATGAGCCGCAACGCGCTGCGCGCCACCGACTTCTTCCAGATTCCGTCCAACCGCGTGGTGGAAATGGGCGCCCAGGTCGAGCTGTAACCCCGCCCTGCAGGGGCAGTATCGAGACAAAAAAGGTTGGCCGCGGCCAACCTTTTTTCATTTTGCGACCGGCTGGCGCACCACCAGCCACAGCGCCAGCGCAATCAGTACGCCACCCGCCAGATGCGCACTAGTGAGCGTCTCGTGCAGAAACAGCACGCCCCACAGCACGCCAAACACCGGAATGACAAAGGTCACGCTCATCGCCTTCAGCGGCCCCTCGTCGGCAATCAGCCGGAAATACAGCACATAGGCCGCGGCAGTACACAACAGCCCCAGCGCCAGCCACGCTAGCCAATGGCCGGCGTCCAGCGCGGCCAGCGGCAAGGGCTGCCACGCCAGGCTCGCTAGCAGTAGCGGCAGTAAGGCAGCCGATGCACCCAGCTGGCTGCCCAGCGCCACCAGGCGGCTATCCATGCCGCCCTGCTCGCCTATCCAGCGCCGGGTCAGGTAGCCGGACAAGGCATAACAGGTGGTAGCCAGCAAACACATGCCGCCGCCCAGCAGCACGGCCGGCGTCAGCGCCACGGGGCCGGTTTGCAACAGCACCGCCACCCCGGCCAGCCCCAGCATCAGCCCCGCCAGCCGTGCCGGTGCCAGGCGCTCGCCAAACGCCAGCCCGCCGACCACCACCGCCATCAGCGGCGTGGTGGCATTGAACATGGCGCTATAGCCGGCAGGCAGCACCCTGGCGGCCAGGGAATACATCAGAAAAGGCACGGCCGAGCTGATCACGCCCAGCCACAGCGCCGCACGCCAGCGCGGGCCGGCGGGGATGGCCAAGCGCCACCAGCGCAATAGCAGCCACAAGCCCAGGCTGGCAAAGGCCACGCGCCCCGTTGCCACCGGCAGGGCACCCAGCACCGGCGACAGCACGCGCATGAACAAAAAGCTGCTGCCCCAGATGGCAGCCAGCAGAATCAGACGAAGCAGCGAAGGCATTGCCATGGCAGACCCCGGTATGGATAAGACCCCAGCATGCGGGTTGGCCGCGAGCGCGGCAACCCGATTCTTGCGCCGGTACGCGCTGAGCGCCTGTTCTGGCGCTTGTCGCAACAACAGCCGTGAAACGCGTTTGGGCAGGCGCTTAGAACTGGTAAATGCCCTGCCGTGGCGGTGGCTCGATGGGCATGGCCTCACCCAGCATGTCGCGTACCGACTGCTCTATGCCATAGCACAGCGCCGACAGCGGCAGGTCGTTGCCTTCCTTGCCAAACGGCTCTTCCAGCTCGTCGCCCAGGCTGTCCAGCGCCAGATAGGTGTAGGCAATGAACACGGCGATGATGGGCGTGAGCCAGCCGATGGTCGTGACCAGGCCCAGAGGCAGCAGCAGGCAGTAGCCGGTCACGGTACGGTTCAGCAGCACACGGTAGGTAAACGGGATAGGCGTGTTACGGATACGCTCGCAGCCGCCAATGACCTCGCCCAGGGTGTCCAGGTTGCGGTCTACCGACAGCCACTGCTGCTCGCTAAGGTGCCCGTCGCGCAGCAGCTGGTAGTTTTGTGCATGCAGCCAGCCCAGAATGCGCGCCGGTCTATTGCGGCCGCTACGCAGCTGTTCGGCCAAGTCAGCCGGTAGCAGGCGCACCAGGTGCGGGTGAATATCGTCGTCGCGCAGCTGGCCTTTCAGCGCGTAGGTCAGCGCACACACGGCGTACAGCATGGGCCGACCCTGCGGCGCGGCTACCGGCTGCAGCTTGCCGGTGAGCGAACGGCTCACGATGAGCAGGCCGCCCCACAATTTGCGTGCTTCCCAGAAGCGCTCGTAACTGGCCGAGTTGCGAAAGCCCAGAAAGATGGCCAGCGACACCCCCATCAGGGTAAAGATGCTGACATTCAGCGCCGAATCCGCATGCTGGCTCAGCCACCAGCCGTCCAGCACCGCGGACAGCAGCGACAGGGCAAACACAATCGCCAGGCGCGACACGATGCGCGGCAATACCGAGCCATGCCAGACAAACAGCAGGCGCAGCCAGTTATAGCGGGGGAGAACAATCATCGGGCAGGGCCAAAAGGAGCGCGGGGCCACCATCATAAGAAGGCAGCCCCGGGCTGGCAATGCGGGGCCGCCCCGGTCAGGCCGGGTCGGGCAGGCGGCGGCCCAGGGTGGCAGATAGCCGCGCCCAGTCAAAATACGGGCCGGGGTCGGTTTTGCGGCCCGGTGCAATGTGCTCGTGGCCGGTAATGGCCTGCACGCCGCAGCGCGCCTGCAGCAGCTGCGCCAGCGCGGTCAGCGTACGGTATTGCGCGTGGGCAAACGGCTCGACATCGCAGCCTTCCAGCTCTACCCCCAGCGCAAAGTCGTTACAACGCTCGCGCCCCTGCCACTGCGATACCCCGGCGTGCCAGGCACGGCGGTGCACCGGCACAAACTGCAGCAGGCTGCCGTCACGGCGGATAAAGAAATGGCAAGACACGCGCAGGTGGGCGATCTCGGCGTAAAACGGGTGCGCCGCTGGGTCCAGCGTATTGGTAAACAGCTCAGCCACGCCGCTGCCACCATAACGGTACGGTGGCAGGCTGATGTTGTGCACCACCAGCAGCGGCGTGGCGGCGGGTTCGGGGTAATCGTCACAGTTGGGCGAGGCGATCTGCTGCGCCTGGTCCACCCAGCCATCGCTGCCCAGGCTCAGCGTCAACGGGCTGTCGTCGCGAGCCCACGACAGGCGCAGCAGCGGCAGGCCATCCGGCGCGGCAAAGCGTTTGTTCTCGACAAAACCGGCCTTCTGGTAGCAGCGCACGGCGGCCTGGTTGGCCGCGGCCGTCATGACCGTGGCGCCTTGCTCGTGCTGCAGCGCTACCGTCAGCAGCCGCCCGGCCCAGCCCTCGCCCAGGCGCTGCGGGTGTACCAGGGTACGGGCGATCTCGGCACGGCCATCCTTGTAGCGCCCCAGCGTCAGCAGGCCGCATAGCGTACCGGCCTCGTCCCACGCCGCCAGAATCTGCAAGGGGCTGGTCTTGATGTCGTCTACGCTGCGCCACAGCCGCGGCAGGCGGTAGCCGTCCAGCCAGCCGACCTCCAGCGCGTGGGCCGCGTCGTGCAGCGCCAGCGCGGCAGCCAGGTTGGCCGCATCGTGCGGCAGGGGGGATACGCAAAACGGCACAGGCATGGCGTGCTCCGGCAAACAGGGGTGCGTCACTTTACCGCATGGCGGCGGCCTGCTGCGAGTGCCCTATCTGGCAGGCGCTTGAGCAACATCATGTGCAAATGCAGCAAAGCCACCCATACTGCCCACAACCCTTACCCAGGAGATGGCCATGCTTAGCCTAGACGCCCTGACTGCTTCGGCAGCCGCCCCCTCGTTCGACGAGCCGCTGGACATGCTGTACGCGTGCCATGACAAGGTGCGCCGCTTCTGCGACCAGCTGGATGCGCTACCGGCGTATATCGACGAGCACGGCCGCAACCAGGCGGTGATCAACACCATCGCCGGTATCGTGCGCTACTTCGACCTGGCCGGGCCCGCCCACCATCAGGATGAAGAAGACGAGCTGTTTCCGCTGATTCTGGCGCGCCAGCCGGACGCCGCCCCCAAGATCGAGCAGCTGCTGGGCGAGCACGGCTACCTGCACTCGCGCTGGAACGCCATCCGCGACGACCTGCTGGCCTATAACGCCGCCAAGCTGGACGAGATCAGCGCCGACGAAGTACACGAGTTTGCTCGCCTGTACCGCGAACACGCCGCGCGCGAAGAACAATGGCTGTTCCCCACCGCTGCGGCACTGATCAACGACAACGAGCTGGCACAGGCCGGCCAGCGCATGGCCGCCCGCCGCACGCTGAAACCGGCCGCCTAGACAGGCAAGGTTGGCCGCAGCAATAAAAAAGCGCCCCGTGGGGCGCTTTTTTCATGCCTGACGCAGTAAATATCAGAAACGATAAGTCAGCGAGGCACCGATGTTGTCGATGTGGTAGTCAGAACCGCTGAACAGACGAGCGTATTCCAGATTGATACCCACCTGCTTGTTCACTTTGAAAGTGGCACCAGCGCCGTAGCTGAAGTCCGAGTCATCATCGGAAGTCACGCTCACATTACCAGCGCTGGCTTTCAGTGCACCATTGGTATAACCCACCAAACCGTAGGCGGAAAACTGCTCGTTGATCGGCAGAATGCCTTTGGCGTAAACACCTTCTGCATGGTCCAGACCAATATCAACGGAAGTGGTGTTGTTCACACGAACGCTGTCATCGGTCAGCTTGGTGTACAGACGTGCCTCGACGGCAAAATTGGGGGTAATTTCGGTGCCGAGTGTTACGTTCAGCGCAGTCGGATTGAGGGATGGCTCACCATCAATGCTCATATCAAGCTGGTTCAAACCGGCACCAACGTACATGTCGGCAGCACAGGCGATGGAAGACAAGGAGGCAATCAGCGCTGCAAATGCAATTTTTTTCATGACAATGAAACATTTTTTTATGAAATGGATGTAAATTTTAATGGCATTTTTTATTCATATCAATATTTATTTTGGATTCCGGCTAATACAAAAAGCGCCCCGCAGGGCGCTTTTTGCATTGGCCAGTTTGGCGATCAGGCCGTCAATACCAACAGCTCGGCAAAGGCTTTCTCGAACAGCACCAGGCCGTCGTGCTGCAGCTGTTCGCCGGCAGCGTTGACATCAACACCAGCAGCGGCCGCTGCTTCCAACACCGCACGCGCTTCGTCTGCGCCTTGGGCCAGGGTGGCGGCGGCGTTGCCGTGGTCGCGGAACAGCGCCAGCGTGGCGTCCGGTACGGTGTTGACGGTTTCATCACCAATCAGGCTTTCCACGTACAGCACGTCGGAGTAGGCCTTGTTCTTGGTACCGGTAGACGCCCACAGCAGGAACTGCGGGCGGGCACCGGCGGCTTTCAGTGCGGCGAATTCTTCACCGTGGAAGCGCGCCAGATAGCGCTGGTAGGCCACCTTGGACAGCGATACCGCTACCTTGCCTTGCAGCTCGGCGGGCAGCTGCGCATCCAGCAGGCTATCCACGCGCGACAGGAAGAAGCTGGCTACGGCCTTCACGTGCTGCAGCGGCTGGCCGGCAGCATGGCGTGCGGTGAGGCCGGCGATGTAGGCATCCCATACGGCTTCAACCTGTGGCAGCGAGAACAGCAGCGTGATGTTGACGTTGATACCCTCGGCAGTCAGCTGGCCAAAGGCGGCAATGCCTTCCGGCGTGGCCGGAATCTTGATCATGGCGTTGGGGCGGTTAATGGCGGCCCACAGGCGGCGCGCGGCGGCCAGGGTACCGGCTTCGTCACGCGACAGCGCCGGCGATACTTCCAGCGATACGTAGCCGTCGTCGCCAGCGGTAGCCTGGTATTGCGGCAGGGTCAGGTCGCAGGCGGCCTGGATATCGGCAATCACCAGCGTTTCGTAGCGCTGCTCGGCGCTAAGGCTGGCGTCGGTTTTCAGTGCGGCCAACTCTGCCTGATAGCGCGGGTCGGTACTGATGGCTTTATGGAAGATGGCGGGGTTGGAGGTCACACCGGCAATACCGTCATCGGCCAGCAAGCGGGCAAGCTCGCCAGTTTGCAGCAGTTCACGGGACAGGTTATCCAGCCAGATGCGCTGGCCGAACGGGCGGATGGCTTGTAGTCGGTTCATGGGCGTATTGCTCTTTATGTTGTGGGGCAACGCAGACTGGCTGCAGCACTTGTGTAGTACGGCACATGCTACCTTGCCCACCGTCTGTAGCAAAGCCATTACAGCATGGGGCGGGTGGCCATTAAACGATACAAATCACCCAGCATGGCCGCATAGCTGGCATGAGCACAGCACCAAGTACGGAAAAATGGCACAAGCGTGCCCGACAGCAGCACTCAGCACAGCACATCTGCATGGTGGAAATCAGGGTTGGCCGCTGTCGAAATCAAACACCAGCGCCTGCGCCAGCAAGGGCTGAACCTGCGCCACAAACGCCTGGTGCGCCGGGTGATCCAGGTAGTGTTGCAGCGCGGCGGCGTCGTCAAAGCGCAGCAGCCAGCCGTGGGTATAGCCCTGGGCCAGGTTTTCCGGGCTGATGTCGGTACCGGCACGAAAGCCGCGTACCTGCGGGATGGCCGCTGGCAGGGCGGCAAAGGCCGCCAGCGCGGCGTCGGTATCGGCGCGGCTGGCGTGGGGGGCGAAACGGAACAGTACGATGTGCTCAATCATTCTGTGCGACCTGCTCGGCGTTGAAAACCACACTGAACACGCTGCCCTTGTCCGGCTCGCTCTGGATCTCCAGCTTGGCGTGGTGGCGTGCCAGCACGTGTTTGACGATGGCCAGGCCCAGGCCGGTGCCGCCATTGCCGCGCGAGCGGCCACGGTCTACGCGGTAGAAACGTTCGGTGAGGCGTGGCAGGTGCTCGCGCGGGATGCCGATACCGGTATCGGCAACGGTAAAGGCCACGCGGCCTTCGTCGTCCTGCGTCCAGCGCAGGTAGATGCTGCCGCCCTCCGGCGTATAGCGCACGGCGTTGGACACCAGGTTGCCAAAGGCCGAGTGCAGTTCCTGCGCATTGCCCCACAGGTCGTGCGGGCAGGTGTTCTTGACCACGATACGGTGCCGCCCCTGCGACAGGCCTTCGGCTTCCACCACCATGGTGTCCAGCAGCGCGGCCATGTGCACGCGGTCTTGCAGCATGGTGCGCGGGCCGTTTTCTATACGCGACAGGGTGAGCAGGTCTTCTACCAGGCTGTGCATGCGGCGCGACTGCTCCAGCATCATGGGCAGGAACTGGCGCAGGGTGGCGTCTTCTACCTGCGGCATTTCGGACAAGGTTTCCAGGAAGCCGCCTACCACCGTCAGCGGGGTACGCAGCTCGTGCGATACGTTGGCCACAAAGTCGCGGTGCACGGTTTGCACACGCTCCAGCTGGGTGATGTCGCGCGACAGCAGCAGCTTGCGCGTGGTGTCGAACGGTACCAGCTGGATGGATAACACCAGCTCGCTGCCGGTACCGCTGTGCAGGATCAGCGGCTGGCTATAGCTCTGCGCCGCCATGTAGTCGTGAAACGCCGGCTGGCGTACCAGGTTCAGTATCTGGCTGCCTACGTCGGTTTTGCGGTTCAGCCCCAGGTGCTCTACGGCCATGGGGTTGATCCACTCGATGTGGTCGTATTCGTCCAGCACCACCACGCCATCCGGCATGGCTTCGCCGGCATTCACAAAGCGGTCCAGCACGCCGGCCAGGCGTTTCTTGCTTTGCTTTTGCTTGCGCGCCTGGCGGTACAGGGTCATGAAAATGCCGTGCCAGGAGCCAAAGCCGTCCGGCACGCGGCCGGGAACCGGGTGACCCAGCCAGCGCAGCAGCAAGGCAATGTGATACAGGTGAAAGGCCAGCCATAACAGCAACAGACCCAGCATTAATGCCAGCCCGGTCACCAGGCCGAACACCAGGCCAAAGGCCATGCTGACCACCATCATGGCAATCAGCCAGCCCAGCGTACGCTTGAGAAATTCTGCCAAGACCTACCCCTGGGCGGAGAAACGGTAGCCGGTACCGCGCACGGTCTGGATCAGGCCATCGTGGCCGGTGGGTTCCAGGGCACTGCGCAGGCGGCGGATGTGCACGTCTACAGTGCGCTCTTCCACAAATACGTGGTCGCCCCATACCTGGTCCAGCAGCTGGGTGCGCGAGTGCACGCGCTCGGCGTGGGTCATGAAGAAATGCAGCAGGCGGAATTCGGTAGGTCCCAGGTCCACGGTTTCGCCGTTGCCCTGTACGCGGTGGGTCACCGGGTCCAAGCGCAGGCCTTTTACTTCTACCGCGTCGTCGGTCATTTGCGGGGCGCGGCGGCGCAGTACGGCCTTGATGCGCGCCAGCAGCTCGCGCGGCGAGAACGGTTTGGTGATGTAGTCGTCAGCGCCGGCTTCCAGGCCCTGTACCTTGTCCTGCTCTTCGGAGCGGGCGGTCAGCATGATGATGGGGATCTGGCGCGTGCGTTCGTCGGCGCGCAGCTTGCGCGCGATTTCCACGCCGGACGCGCCGGGCAGCATCCAGTCCAGCAGGACCAGGTCCGGCAGGGCATTTTTCACCAGTGTCAGCGCCACTTCGGCGGTGCTGGCACGCAGCACATGGTGTCCGGCCTGGACCAGATTGAACGCAATCAGCTCTTGGATAGCTGGTTCGTCTTCTACAAGCAGAATATTGGCGGGCATGTGACGGAATCCTTCCATGTACGATTATGGCAAGGATAGAAAAAAGCGGTTACAGAAATATGACACTTCACGCGGCTTTCGATAAAGATAGCCAAAATAGTACGGCGTTGTAGCGCCACAGGTGCTTTATGCCAAAAATGATGGCCGCAGTGTACAAGCATTTTGCGTTTTCTGACGGCCAGAGTGCTTTGTTACCGTTTATTGCATTTGTCTTTTATTTTTATACAAAAGTATTTTCGGGTATACTTGCCGTCTCTGTTCCGGGCCTGCTTGCTGCGGCCAACCTTTTCCTGCCCCACCTGCCGCCCTGCATTCGGCCTCCCCCGCCCAGCCCCGGAACGCCTGCCACCTTCAGACATGAAAGGGAAAGCATGGAACCCGTCCGTACCTTCCGCACCACCTTGGTCTGGCCAGTGTTTTTGCCTGGCCTGCTACTGATAGCCGCCATTCTGGGCTGGGCCAGGCTGGCGCCCGCCTCGGCCGAAACCCTGCTAGGCAGCGCCCAACGCACCATCGGCCAACAGTTTGGCTGGTTTTACATTCTGGCCGTGGCGGTGTTTCTGATCAGCCTGCTGGGCATTGCCGCCAGCCGCTACGGCGACATCAAACTGGGGCCGGACGATGCCCAGCCCGCGTTCAGCCTGCCCTCGTGGCTAGCCATGCTGTTTGCCGCCGGCATGGGCATCGGGCTGATGTACTTTGGCGTGGGCGAGCCGCTGCAACATTACCTGACCCCGCAACTGGCGGCGGCCAACCCGCAGGCGGCCGCGCAGCAGGCCATGAACCTGACCTTCCACCACTGGGGCCTGCACGCTTGGGCCATCTATGGCGTGGTGGGGCTGGTGCTGGCGTATTTCGGCTTTCGCTACCAGCTACCGCTCAGCCTGCGCGCCGGGCTGTACCCGATACTGGGCGAGCGCATCCACGGGCCATGGGGGCATGCGGTGGATGTGTTTGCCTTGGTCTCTACCGTATTCGGTATCGCCACCACCCTGGGCTACGGCGTGATGCAGCTGGCCGCCGGCCTGCAGCAGGTAGCCGGTATCGACACCAGCGCTAGCGGCTTCAAGCTGGGGCTGATTGCCGTGGTGATGGGCCTGGCCGGGCTATCTGCCGCCACCGGGCTGGACAAAGGCGTGCGCCGCCTCAGCGAACTGAACCTGGGGCTGGCACTGGCGCTGCTGCTGTTTGTGCTGCTGGCCGGCCCAACCGTGTACCTGCTGCTGGCATTTAGCGACAACCTGGGCGGCTATCTGTCCGGTATGGTGGCCATGACCTTCCGCACCTTTAGCTACGGCACACCGGCGCAGCAAGACTGGCTGGGCGGCTGGACGCTGCTGTACTGGGCCTGGTGGGTATCGTGGTCGCCGTTTGTCGGCCTGTTCATTGCGCGCATTTCGCGCGGGCGCACCATTCGCGAATTCATCGTGGGCGTGCTGTTGGCCCCTACCCTGTTCAACCTGCTGTGGATGACGGTATTCGGCAATAGCGCCATCTGGCTGGACCTGCACGTGGCTGGCGGTGCACTGGGCGCGACCGCGGCCAATGTAGACAGCCTGCTGTTCCGCTTTTTTGACTACCTGCCGCTATCGCAGCTCACCAGCGGCGTAGCCATCCTGCTGATCGCCGTGTTTTTTGTTACCTCGGCGGACTCTGGCGCCATGGTGCTGGACAGCATAGCCAGCGTGGGGGCGGCCGACTCGCCGCTGTGGCAGCGCCTGTTCTGGGCGGTATTGCTGGGCGTCACCGCTGCCGCGCTGCTAAGCGCCGGCGGCCTGAAAGCGCTGCAAGCCATGACACTGCTCAGCGCCCTGCCCTTCACCGCCATCATGCTGCTGCTGTGCTACAGCCTGTGGCGCGGGCTGCAGTCCGACCAGTGCCACCAGGCGCAGCAACCAGCACCCGCTACGCAGTTCTGGAGCGGCCAGCACTGGCAGCAGCGCCTGCGCCAGCTGGTACAGCGCCCGAGTGCGGCCAACGTGCAGCACTTTATCGATACCGAGGTACAGCCAGCGCTGGCTACCGTGGCCGCCGAGCTGCGCCAGAACGGTGTCGCCACCGACGTGAAGCGTAGCGAAGACGGTGCAGTCACGCTGCGCATAGACCAGTCTGAGCAGCGCGACTTTGTCTACAGCGTGCAGTGCCACGGCAAGCCGCTGCCGGCGTTTCTGCCCGCCAGCCGTGGCGATGCCGACATGCAGTACCTGGCGCAAACCGGCTTTGCCGATGGCCGCGAAGGCTACGATATCCGCTACCTGCGCCAGAGCGAGATCATTGCCGACGTGCTCAGGCAGTACGAACGCTACCTCAGCCTGCAGCTGCAACAGCGTGGCCAGCTATTAAGCCGTGCGCCGGGGCATCAAGCATAGCGTTAACAGGCCTGGGCAAATACAGCTCGGCCACCATGCAGCGCGCCCCGCCGCCGCCCAGGGTTTCGATGGTATCCAGCGGGGCGTGCACGATGCGCCCGTGTGCGGCCAACATGGCCTGCTGCTGCGGGCTGAAGGCCGCCCAGGCACGGCTGGACAGCGCAATAATCGCCTCGCCTGCCGTGCTTTGCAGGGCGATAAGATTGCCGCAGAAGCTGGCCATTTGCGCCAGGCTGATACTGATCACCTGTTTGCCATCGCGCCGCAGCTGCGCCTGCACCCGCTGGCGCTCGCCCACATCGCGGATGGCCGGCAGGCAGATCACTGCAAAGCGCGGGCCGATCGCCATCATCACATTGCTGTGGTAAATCGCCCGCCCCGCCCCATCCACCGCGTCGAACACCTGCATGCTGTAACCCAGCCGGGCCGCCAGCGGGGCCAGCAGCGCCGGCTGGCTGCGGCCAGAGCGGCACAGCCAGGCACGCCGTGCCGTGTGGTCGAACACGATGGCGCCGGTGCCTTCCAGATACTGCCCCTGCGCCTCGTGCGGGCTCAGGTCCAGCAGCGCGCGCACAGCAAACTGCTGCTGCAGCCACGCCACGATATCGGCGCGGCGCTCCAGCCTGCGGTTGGCCGCGGCCATCGGGTACAGCACCAGCGTGCCGTCGGCGTGGGTAGAAAACCAGTTATTGGGGAATAGCGCGTCCGGGGTATCCAGCCCCGCAGGCTGGCGGAACACCTGTACCTGCACCCCGGCGGCCTGTAAGGCGGCAGCGTAGCTGTCAAATTCGCGCTGCGCGGCCAGTGTGGCGCTGGCGCCAGCGTTGGCCGCAGGCTGCTGGAAATGGTTGCTGGCGCGGGTTTGCGGGTTGGCGTGAAAACGCGCAGGGCGCACCATCAAGATGTGCGAGGCAGGCTGTGACATGGTTTCTCCCGGGTGGTGTGGCAGGAGAAATTGTGGCGGCCTGGCGTGCCACTTTGTAGTTGGCACCCTGTGCAGTTTTATCGCTAGACTGCACATATTGATCACTCAGGCTAGCACCATGCAACTTGACGACACCGACCTGCAGCTCATTGCCCTGCTACGCGACAACGCGCGCACCCCGGTAACCGAGCTGGCCACCCGCCTGCGCGTCTCGCGCGCCACTGTGCAAAAACACATCAACAAGCTGGAGCAAGCCGGCGTCATCATCGGCTATACCGTACGGCTGAAACCGCAGGCCGAGGCCCAGCGCATCCGGGCCTGGATGGGCATTGCGGTAGAGGGCAACAAAACGCCGGCTGTACTGCAAGCCTTACGTGGCGAGCCGCATGTGTACGCGCTGCACTCCACCAACGGCCGCTGGGATATCGTCACCGAGCTGCGCGCCGACTCGCTGGAGCAGTTTGATCGCGTGCTGGGCCGCATCCGCCTGATACCCGGCATTACCGCCAGCGAAACCAGCCTGCTGCTGTCCACCCACAAGGTGTAAGCCGCGAAAAACGCGCAAAAAAAAGGCCTGTCCGGTTGGGGACAGGCCACTAAGGGTCGGTTCCCGGCCACACATGGGGGCCAAGAACGCTTAAGACCAGGGACAAAGAGATCACCAGAACAGTTCCAAAGATGCCGATTGCTCAGGCACCCTCATAACGGATCCAGAAGTCAAAGCTGCCGGGCGCGGACCCGGCTGCTTCAACACGGGGCGAATTGTACGGGGGTTATCGGGGCTTATTAATAGGCATTCGAAGCTTATAAACCAGCATAACTTTGTATACAATGTATTTACGACTCTTTGACCTTCGAATCGAAAAATGGACAAGTTTGACCGCAAGATCATCGCTGCACTGCACGAAAATGGCCGTCTGAGCTTTGCCGAGCTGGCTCGCCGCGTGAACCTGTCCGCCCCCGCCGTTGCCGACCGCGTGGAAAAGCTGGAACGATCCGGCGTGATAGCCGGTTATCGCGCAATCATCCGCCCGGAAGCGCTAGGTTGCCCGATACAATGCCTTATCGAGCTCACAGTGAAAAACCAGGAGTACTACACCGTACTGGAGCTACTGAAACAGATGCCGGAAATCGTGCACTGCGACTCCATCACCGGCAGCAGCGGGCTGATGATCCGTGTGGCAGTAGACAGCATGGGCACGCTGCAGGCGCTGATTGCCCGCCTGATGCAGTACGGCGACACCAAGACCTCCATGGTGATCGACACCCCCATCACCCACCGTTTGCCGCCACTACCAGAAGAAGACTGAGCGTGCGCCGTGGCAGAAATGCCACGTGTTCGATAGCCATTGCCCGGCATTCATCGGCAGCATTTTATGCTGGCCACCACGGCCCGGCTGGGTAGCAACGCCAGCCCCGGCAAGCTTTGGCTAAGCTGCGGCCAACCACCCAACCGGTGGCAGCCACAGGAGCCCGATATGCCCCCCGCTACCCATACCCTCTCGCACGCCCTCTCGCCGCACGATGCCGCCACCATGACCACGCTGCGTGCGCAAACCGCGCCGTTTAAAGGTGCCATATTCGGCCCCGCAGGCCGCGCGCCCTACGATGACATCATGCAAGCCGTGGCGGCACCGGACAGCGTTCGCTACCAAGCCGATACGATCGGCGGTGTCAGCGGCTACTGGTGCCTGCCGGCACAGCCGGACACAGACAGCGCCTTGCTGTTTTTGCACGGCGGTGGCTATGTAATGGGCTCGGCCAAAGCCTACTGCCATTTTGCCGGCCACTTTGCCCGCCTGAGCGGCCAGGCGGTGTTTGTGGCCGACTACCGGCTGGCACCGGAACACCCCTACCCGGCCGCACTGGACGATGCCGTGGCGGTGTATCAAGGCCTGCTGGCCAGTGGCCGGCAGCGCGTGTTGCTGATTGGGGACTCGGCCGGTGGCGGCCTGACACTATCGCTGCTGTCACGGCTGCAAGCCATGGCCGGTACCACCCAGCCGGTAGCCGCCATCGCCCTGTCGCCGTGGACCGACCTGGGCAATCGTAGCCACAGCCACCAGACACGGCACGATGCAGAGGTGTACCTGAGTAAAAGCATGGTGGATGCCTGCGCCGCCCTGTATCTGGGCCACACGAGCGCGCAGGACCCCGGTGCCTCGCCGCTCTACGCCAGCCTGCACGGCCTGCCGCCGCTGCAGCTGCACGTTGGCCGCGACGAAATCCTGCTGGACGACAGCCTGCACTATGCCGAGCGCGCCGACGCCGCCGGCGTGGCGGTGGCGCTGCACGTGTGGGACGGCATGCCGCATGTCTTCCCCAATGCCACCGGCCTGCTACAGGCGGCAGACCAAGCCCTGGCGCTAATGGCAGCGTTCATCGCCACGCATTTGCCTCGCGTGTAGTACCGGCGCTACATCGCCCTGTGCGATGTAGCCGCCCCTTACCTGATACAGATCAACACGGCCCGCTGCGGCCAACCTTACCGCGTGACAGGCAAAAAAAAGCCTGCCCTTGCAGGGGCAGGCCGGAACTATGCACAAAGAAGCAACAGAATACACCTAAAGAACAAGGCACCCGTCTCCACACGGGCACCGGGCAAGCGGTGCGGCGGGCCATGCCGCCGCAGCCTTCAGAACCGGTTCACGATCAGCAGACCGCCAGCCGGTTCTTGCTGGCTTTTACTTGGCAGCCACCCAGGCCTGGGCGGTATCCAGCATACGGTTGGAGAAGCCCCACTCGTTGTCGTACCACGACAGCACTTTCACCTGGCGGCCTTCGATCACGCGGGTCAGGGTGGCATCAAACACGCTGGACGCCGGGTTGTGCATGAAGTCGATGGACACCAGCGGCAGGGTATTCACCGCCAGTACGCCTTGCAGCGCGCCGTTGGCCGCAGCGGTCACCAGCTCGTTCACTTCGGCCACGGTGGTATCACGCTGGGCGGTAAAGGTGAGGTCTACCAGCGACACGTTGGCGGTTGGCACGCGCACGGCAAAGCCGTCCAGCTTGCCTTTCAGCTCTGGCAGCACCAAGCCCACGGCAGCGGCGGCGCCGGTTTTGGTCGGGATCATCGACAGCGCGGCGGAGCGGGCACGGCGCAGGTCGCTGTGCTCGGTGTCCAGCAGCACCTGGTCGTTGGTGTAGGAGTGCACGGTGGTCATCAGGCCGTGCGCTACGCCGATGGCGTCATTCAGTGGCTTGACCAGCGGGGCCAGGCAGTTGGTGGTGCAGCTGGCGTTGGACACGATCGTCATGTCAGCGCGCAGGGTGTCGTGGTTCACGCCGTACACGATGGTGGCGTCGGCGTCGTCTGCCGGGGCAGAGATCAGCACCTTCTTGGCACCGGCTTGCAGGTGCAGGCCGGCTTTGTCGCGTTTGGTAAAGATGCCGGTACATTCCAGCACGATGTCCACGCCCATGTCGCCCCACGGCAGCTCGGCCGGGTTGCGTACCGACAGCAGCTGGATCGGCTTGCCGTTGATCACCAGCTTGTCGCCTTCCAGCGCTACGGTGCCTGGGAAAGGGCCGTGGATAGAGTCGTATTTGGTCAGGTGGGCGTGCAGTTCAGGGTTGCCCAGATCGTTGATGGCAACGATTTCAATATCTTTATCGGCAAAACGTTCTTGCCAGGCGCGCAATACCATGCGGCCGATACGGCCGTACCCGTTGATGGCGAGTTTCAGTGCCATGTTGTGTCTCCTGATTATCGGGTGAATCCTGCGTGCCAGCTGCACGCTTGCTATGGGTACATCCTTGTCCCAATCGGGCTTGTACTCAATCCCTTACAATTCTGTAGTGGGCGTACTACCAACACTTTGCTGCCCGGCATGCCTTGTCGCACGCGACTTGCGGCCAACATGGCTTGCCTTGCGTTGCAGCATAAGCTACCGCCACCGCCAACTGGAATCGATTTCACTATAGCGCAAAAAAACACCCCGGCGGTGCCGGGGTGGAAGGAGAGCAAAGCCACAGGTCAGGATGCCCAGGCTTACCACGGGGCGGCGCCTGCCGCTGGGCGGCAAACGCCTGCCTGTCTTGTCATGCCCCGGCGTACTGCACCATGCAGGCACCGGGGCGGGCTGCTTACTGCAGCTGGCTGGCCAGCGCGGCGGGGTCGCCGCCTTCTACTACCAGGTGTACCAGGTTGCCTGGCATGGCCATGATGCCGCTCACGCCCAGGGCTTTCAGGCTACCTTCGTTCACGCGGCTGGCGTCGGCCAGCTCTACACGCAGGCGGCTGCCGGCAACCACTTCCACGGCACGAATGTTGGCCGCACCGCCCAGCGCAGCTTTCAATGCGCCGCCATCGGCAGCCACCGCTTGCGGGTTAGCCAGCGCGGCGCGGATCTCGTCCGCTACCAGCTCGGCTTCCGGCCCCAGCACCACTTGTACGCTACCGGCGGCAGGTTTGATCATGCCGCGCGAACCCAGCGCTTTCAGCGCGGCTTCGTCTACGGCGTCGTTGCTGACAACCTGCAGGCGCAGGCGGGTGGTGCACGCGTCGACGCTTTTCAGGTTGGCCGCACCGCCCAGCGCGCCGATAAAGCCACGTGCACGGTCGCTACCTTTGCCCCCCAGGCTGGCAGCGGCGGGGGCACCGGCTACCGCTTCTTCGCGGCCCATGGTCATCAGGTTGAATTTCTTGATGAAGAAAGTGAACAGCGCGTAGTACACGGCAAAGTACGCCAGGCCGATGGGGATCAGCAGCAGCGGTTTCTGCGCGATACCGAAGTTCAGCACGTAGTCGAACAAACCAGCCGAGAAGCCAAAGCCCAGCTTCACGCCCAGGGTGTGCATCAGCGCCATCGAGATGCCGGTCAGCACCGCGTGGATGGCGTACAGCGCCGGGGCCAGGAACATGAAGGCAAACTCTACCGGCTCGGTGACACCGGTCAGCGCGGCGGTCAGGCCCATGGACAGCAGCACGCCACCCACGGCAGCCTTGTTTTCCGGGCGTGCGGCGCGGTACATGGCCAGGCAAGCAGCCGGCAGGCCGAACATCATCACCGGGAAGAAGCCGGACATGAACATGCCGGCGGTTTTGTCACCGGCAAAGAAGCGGGTCAGGTCACCGTGTACCACCTTGCCGGCGGCATCGGTAAAGTCGCCCAGCTGGAACCAGGCAAAGGTATTGATGATGTGGTGCAGGCCGGTGACGATCAGGATGCGGTTCAGCACGCCGTATACAAACAGGCCAAACTCGCCCGCGCCGATTACCCAGTGGCCTACCGCGTCGATGCCCTGCTGGATAGGTGGCCAGATATAGCCCAGCACCACGCCGGCCAGCAGCATGGCAAAGCCGGTGACGATCGGCACAAAGCGGCGCCCGCCAAAAAAGGCCAGATAAGACGGCAGCGCGATGTCCTTGTAGCGGTTGTACAGCAGGCCGGCGCTGATACCGGCGGTGATGCCCGCCAGCACGCCCATATTGATCTTGGCGTCGATCACTTTCAGCACCGCGGTCAGCACCAGGTAGCCAATGGCACCGGCCAGGCCGGAGGCGCCGTTATTATCTTTGGCAAACCCTACGGCTACCCCGATGGCGAACAGCAGTGCCAGGTTACCGAAAATGGCATCCCCGGCCTGCGCCATCACGGGTATGCCCATCAGGTCGGGCTGACCCAGGCGCAGTAGCAGACCTGCCACCGGCAGGACGGCGATCGGCAGCATCAGGGCGCGGCCCAGCTGCTGTACGCCGGCAAACTTGCTTGAAGTACTCACTGTGTTTCTCCTCTTCGTTTTAATGCAGGCCGCCAGGTGGGAGGATGCGGCGGCCTGACCAGGTCAGCGCAGCAAGGCGGCGGCGTCGGCTTGTAACCGCGCCCGCACTTGTTGCGCCGAATTCAGCGCCTGCAGGTCCAGCGCCAGCTGCTGGCAGGCGGTGCTGTCCAGGCGGCGTACCGCGTCCTTGATTTCCGGTACCAGCTGCGGGCTCACCGACAGCTCAGTCACGCCCAGGCCCACCAGTACCGGCGTGGCCTGCGGGTCGGACGCCAGCGCACCGCACACGCCTACCCACTTGCCGTGCTTGGCCGCGCCGTGCACGGTAAGCGCGATCAGGCGCAGCAGCGCCGGATGCAGGGCGTCAAGGTTGGCCGCCAGTGCCGGGTGGCAGCGGTCCATGGCCAGGGTGTACTGGGTGAGGTCGTTGGTACCGATGGACAGAAAATCGGCGTGCTGGGCCAGCTGGTCGGCCAGTAAAGCGGCCGACGGCACCTCGATCATCACGCCCAGCTGCGGGCGCTCGGCCACGCCTAGCTCGGCGGCCAGCTCGTCCAGGCGCTGGCGCACGCGCTGCAGGTCGGCCAGGTCGGCCACCATGGGCAGCAGGATGCGCAGGCGCGACAGCGGCTTCACTTGCAGCAGGGCGCGCAGCTGGGTATCCAGCACCTCGGGCATGGCAAAACCGGTACGGATACCGCGCAAGCCCAGCGCCGGGTTGTCCTCGGCAGGCAGCGGCAGGTAGGGCACGTCCTTGTCGCCACCGGCGTCCAGCGTGCGGATGATGGCCGGGCGGCCTTCCAGCGCGTCCAGCACGTCCTGGCAGGCGGCACGCTGTTCGTCTTCGCTGGGGGCGTCGTGCCGGTCGATGAAGAGGAATTCGGTACGCAGCAGGCCCACGCCGTCGGCACCGTTCAGCACCGCGTCACGCGCTTCGACAGCGTTGGCGATGTTGGCCGCCACCTCGATCGCCACACCATCACGGGTACGAGCCTGGCCGGCAGACTGCTCGCGCAAGGTGCGGCGGCGCTGTTCGCGCTGGGCGATATCCTGGCGGGCAGCGTCCAGTGCGGCGGCATCGGCTGCGCCGTCCAGCCAGCCTTCACCGGCGTTCAGCAGTGCCTCGCTACCAGCGGCCAACGCCAGCGCGGCCGGGCCGCAGGCGACCAGCGCGGGGATGGCCAGTGCACGACACAGGATGGCCACGTGGTTGGTGGCGCCACCACGGGCCAGCACCACACCGGCCAGCTGCTCGCGCGGCAGGCGGGTAAGCTGCGACGGGGTCAGGTCGTCGGCTACCACGATGGCGTGCGGCGGCAGTTCGGGGGCGGCTTGCTCACCGCCCAGCAGCACGTCCAGCACGCGGCGCTCCAGGTCTTTCAGGTCGGCCACGCGCTCGGCCAGCAGGGCATTGCCCAGGCCCAGCAGCACGTCGCTTTGCGCGCTGATGGCGCTACGGTAGGCGTAGGCGGCGCTGCGGCCGTCCAGAATGTAGCGTTCGGCGGCCTGCGCCAGCTCGGGGTCGTCCAGCAGCGCCAGGTGGGCGCCAAAGATCTCGCTTTCGGCGTGCGCGCCGCGCTTGTCAGCCTGGGCCACATCGGTGGCCACGGCAGTGCGCACTTTTTGCAGGGCGGCGTTCAGTGCGGCCAACTCTGGCTCTACACCATGGCCGCGCTCGGGCACCGGGCGCGCCTGCTCGGCCAGCAATACCAGCGTACCGACTGCTAGGCCGGGTGCGGCGCACACGCCGCCCAGCTTGCCGTCGTCGCGGGTAGCCACTACCGCAGCAGGCGCCGGTGCGTGCCCGGCGTGCGTATGCGTTTGCAGCGCCTCGACCAGGGCGGCCAGGGCTGTGTCGGCATCGTCACCTTTGGCATACAGGGTCACCGTATCGTGTTCGCCCACCCCCAGACCCATCATGCTGACCACACTGCGTGCATTGGCGCGCTGGCCGGCAAAGCCGATCTCGAGATGGCTCAGATAGCGGCGGGCGACCGACTGCACCAGCGCACACGGGCGGGCATGCAGGCCGCCTTCGTGCGCTACCACGGCGGTTACGGATAGTTCTGCGCCGTGGACGGCGTCAGGGCGGGAGAGAGCACCCTGAGCCGTCACGGTCAGAAAACACGACGCGCCGGCTTCCACAAGTCCGGATGCGTCGAGGGAGAGAGCCATGTCGTCGCTGTTGGTAACCACCACGACGGTAATCAGCGAAGGCGCGCGGCGGGCCACGCTATCGATGTCGATCTCTACCAACGGCTGGCCAGCGCGCACCTGCTGGCCTTTTTGCACGCGGGTAACAAAACCGCTGCCGCCCAGTTTCACGGTGTCGATGCCGATATGCATCAGCACCTCGGCACCGTTGGCCGCACGCACGGTAACGGCGTGGCCGGTACTGGATACCTGGCTGATGTCGCCATCGCACGGCGCCAGCAGGGTGGAAGACAGCGGTTCAATGGCCAGGCCCTGGCCCATCAGGCCACCGGCAAACACCGGGTCGGGTACTGCGGACAGCGGCAAAACCACGCCGGACAGCGGCGCTTGCAGGGTAACGGTTGCAGACATCGGGTTTCCTTCTCTCTGAAAGCGCGCACGCTGCCCCGCAGCCATGCGCGTAAGTCATGCTGTATACGTGCCGCGGGTCATGGCCCCGGCATCGGGATCGTGTTATGGGTGTGGCCAAACCGGCCGGGCGGCCGCCCGGCTGGCACGGTTTATACCGTAAGGGTTTCTTTTTTCAGGTGGCGCGGCGTGTCCGGATTCAGACCGCGCGCTACCGACAAACGGGCGGCCATCAGGTAGAAGCTCTGGATGGCCAGCAGTGGGTCCAGCGCTTCGTCACCGGCGGTGGCCAGGGTGAGGTTGCGGCTGGCCACGTTAGCCGGTGCGGCCAACAGTACATTGGCACCACGGCCGCGCATGTCGTCGGCCAGGGCCACCAGGCCGGCTTGCTCGGGGCCACGCGGGGCGAAAATCAGCAGTGGGTAGCCATCGTCCACCAGCGCCATCGGGCCGTGCTTGATTTCGGCACCAGAGAAGGCTTCTGCCTGGATAACGCAGGTTTCCTTGAACTTCAGCGCAGCTTCCAGCGCCACGGCAAAGCCCAGGCCACGGCCTACAACCATGATGCGTTCAGCCGGTACCAGTACGTCCAGCGCGCTGCTCCAGTCCTGGCGGGTGGCATCGGTCAGGTGCTCGGGCAGGTCGTTCAGCGCGGCCAGCAGGGCGGTGTCCTGCTGCCAGTGCGCCACCAGGCGGGCTACCGCAGACAGGGTGGCAATATAGCTTTTGGTAGCGGCCACGCTTTTTTCTTCGCCGGCGCACAGCGGCACCGACCATTCGCAGGCTGCAGCCAGCGGGGAATCGGGCTTGTTGACCAGCGCCACGGTACGGGCACCGGCCTGGCCCAGGGCGGTCATGGTGTCGATCAGGTCAGGGCTGCGGCCGGATTGCGACAGGGCCACGGCCAGCTGGCCTTTTACATTGAGCGGTGCTTGATGCAGCGTGAGCAGCGACATGGGCAGCGATACCACCGGCGTGCCGGTGCGCTGCATCGCCAGGTAGGCGAAATAGTTGGCCGCATGGTCCGAGCTGCCGCGCGCCACAGTCAGTGCCAGCTGTGGCGGCGCTATGGCCAGTTCGCGCGCCAGGACAGCCAGCCCTTCATCGGCATACATATGCTGGGCAGCTACCGCCTGGGCGGCAAACAGGGCTTCATCAAGCATTAACGAGCTCAAGACACTCTCCTTCTACGAATACGCGTTGCAACTGCAGGTTTGAATCCATCACCACGATGTCGGCCCACGCGCCCTCTTGCAGCCTGCCCCGGTCGTGTACGCCCAGATAGTCGGCGGGGTACAGCGAGAGCCGGTTGCTGGCACTGGCCAGCGGCACACCGATCTCTACCAGGTTGCGCAGCGCCTGATCCATGGTCAGGGTGCTGCCTGCCAGCGTACCGTCGGCCAGGCGTACACCGCCCAGGCACTTGGTCACCGTTTGCGAGCCCAGCTTGTACTGGCCATCCGGCATGCCCGCTGCGGCCGTGGAGTCGGTCACACAGAACAGCCGCGGTATCGCCCGCATGGCGGCGTGCATGGCACCGGGGTGCACGTGCAGCAGGTCCGGTATCAGCTCGGCGTACTCGGCATGCGCCAGCGCGGCCCCTACCATGCCCGGCTCGCGGTGGTGCAGGCCGGTCATCGCGTTAAATAAATGGGTAAAACCACTGGCGCCGTGTTCCAGCGCCTTCACACCGTCTTCGTAGCTGCCTAGCGTATGGCCCAGCTGTACGCGTACCCCCTGGCGGCTTAGCTCGCGGATCACTTCCATGTGACCGGCCACTTCGGGCGCGAGGGTTACCAGGCTGATGGGGGCCAGCGAACGGTAATGGTTAATCTCTTCCATTGCGGCTTCCACCGCGTTGTCCGGCTGCGCACCGAGCTTGCCCTTGTTGATGTAAGGGCCTTCCAGATGCACACCCAGAATGCGTGCGCTGCCGGGCTGGCGGCTGCGGCTGGCGTCGCCCAGGGCCGACAGCACAGCGGCCAGGGCTTCGCGCGGCGCGGTCATGGTGGTCGCCAGCAGCGAGGTGGTGCCAAAACGCGCATGGGTACTGGCTACATGCTGGGCGGCACGCCCTGCTTCCATGATGTCTACCCCGCCACCGCCATGCACGTGCAGGTCGATAAAACCCGGCAGGATATAGCGCTCGGCCTGGCCGGCTGCGGCCAAGCTGCCTTGTATGGCGGCAATCTTGCCGTCGTCACCTATCTGCAGCTCGCCGTCCATCCAGCCTGCGCTGGTCAGCATGCGGCCTTGTAAAACTCGTGTTGCGTTCATCGTCTCAGTTCAGCCACAAAGTCGTAGTAATCGTTACGACACCAGGTGTCAGTCAGCTCGATGGCTACGTTATCTGCCGTGTAGCCGATACGGGTAATCAGCAGCATGGCCTCGCCCGGCTTGATACCGGCAATGGCAGCAATATCCGGGTTCGCATTCACCGCACGGATATGCTGCAGCGCCCGCACTATCGGGTGGCCCACGGTATCCAAGTAGGCATACAGCGAGCTACCCACCGCCTGCGGGTCTGGCAGATAGGTCAGGGGCAGCGAGCTTTGCTCGATGGCCATCACCACACCGTCTGCCAGGCGCTGGCGCTTCAGCCTGGCCACTTGGGCATTAGGCGACAAACCCAGCTTGATCACTTCTTCGTGCGTGGGCGTGGCAATACCACGCGACAGCCACACCGATGAAGGCTCGAAACCCTTCATCTTCAACATTTCGGTAAAACTGGTCAGGCGCGACAGCGGCTGCTCCAGGCGCGGGGTAATAAAGGTACCCGAGCCATGGCGGCGGCGAATCAGGCCTTGCTCCAGCAACACATCCAGCGCCTTGCGCGCGGTCACACGCGAGATGCCCAGCTCTTCGGAAAAGGTGCGCTCCGAAGGCAGTGCTTCATCCGCCTGCCACCAGCCGGCGTGTATGGCTTCGGCCAGCTTGCGTGAAAACTGCAAGTACAAAGGCGTAGTGGAAGTCTCTTCCGGCTTTAATGCATTCCAGCGGCTATCCATATGGCTACCCTGCAAGTGGTCATTCAAAGGTGCCATTGTAGAACCCTGTGTTTTCCTGCCGAAGCACAACAGGCCGTTCCACAGGCGCAAAAGTAATACCACTACAACACCACGTCAATACCAATCTAGCCATTTGTCGCACAACTGCAAGAAATGCAACACCCTGAAATGTCTTGCTTTGTCGCAGCACACTTCTCGCTGCAGTGCAAAATGCCATCTGTTTGCAAAAAATTGGCATTTTTATGACCACAAAGTGGTATCAATCTGGTTCCTTAAAAAGGCAATAAAAAAAAGCCTGCAATCAGCAGACTTTGGCAGAAGCGCGACAGATATCAGTCATCGGCACGTGGCTTGGGGCGCCAACCGATCAGCACCACCGCCAGCACGATAATGCCCATGGCGCCCATTTCATGTACGCCCACGTGCTCGTCCAGCAGCCACACCCCCAGCAAAACGGCAATCACCGGGTTCACGTAGGCATAGCTGGTGGCCGCCGCCGGGCTCACCGTTTTGAGCAGGAACAAGTAAGCGGTGTACGCCACCATGGAGCCAAAAAACGCCAGATAGGCCACGGCCAGCCAGCCGGCCAGCGGTGGCGTAGCCAGCAGCTGCTCACCGGTGGCCACACTGCCCAGCAGCAGTGCCAGGCCGCCAGACAGCATCATCACCGCACTGGACATCAAACCCTTGGGCTGCACCAGATGCTTGCTCCAGGCCGAGCCAAAAGCCCAGCCCGCCGAGGCAAACAATAGCGCGGCGGCGCCCGCCGGCGAGGCCTGCAGGTTGGCGCCCATATTCAACACCACCATGCCGGCAATGCCCAGCAGGATGCCGGCCACTTCCATCTTGCGCGGCACGTGGCCAAAGAAACGGGCAAACAGGGTGGCAAACAGCGGCACGGTGGCCACCACCAGCGCCGCCACGCCGGACGACACGTCCTTCTCTGCCAGTGTCACAAAGCCATTACCGATCGCCGGCATCAGCACCCCCAGAATGGCGCCGCCACGCAGCTCCTGCCAGGTCGGGTTGGCCTCGCCACGCCAGCGCAGCCAGGCGTACATCAGCGCCCCCGCCACCGTGAAGCGCACGCCGGCCATCATGAACGGTGGCCAGTACTCCACACCGATACGGATAGCAAAATAGGTCGAGCCCCAGATGACATAGAGGGCAAAAAAAGCGGCGAGCAGCTTGAGCTGGTGGGTACTGAGCGTCATGGCAGGTTTCCTGTGTAGACCCGCAACATGCCTGCTGTACATGACGATTACAAGAGATGAAAACTGAAAAGCCTGTTCTGGACGGGGCAAGGCTTTTGGCACGCATGGCCTGATGGCTGGCGTCAGAACAGTTTGGTAACCATCACATGGCAATACTGGCGCAGCGTCACCGTATTAAAACCCGCCTTCTGGTAAAAGCGCAGCGCAGGGTTATCAGGATGCACGCTAAGCGAAACCTGGGCATAGCCGCGGCAGGCCGCCTGATGCAGCAGCGCCGACAACATTTGCCGCCCGTAGCCACGCTGGCGAAACTCCGGCTCCAGCGCCATGCCCAGCTGCGGCGTAAAAATATCCACGTACCCCAGGCCGACATCTTCCGGCAACAGGCGCAACCAGCACGCACCGACATCCCGCGACGCCAAGCGTGCCACCAAGCCCAGGTCAAAAGGGGAGCCCCAGTCAATGCAACTCTCCACCACAGCAGGTTCATGATGATGTGCCGTGTCCGGCTGTGCTGCAGTTGGCGCAGTCCATGCGGCCAACTGCAGCCAGCGGTGCAGCTGCTCTTGGTCAGAATCAAGCAGTGGGCGTAAGGAAAGCATGCGGGGCCATTAGCAGGGTGTTAACTAAAAAAGCTTATACCACTGCTTATAAAAATTACAAATTATTAAATGTCATGGGCATTAATAAATTCAATATTATCGTTACCCGCGTCGTCAGGCTGGCTGCAACACGTAGCCCGGCGCAGCAATGCCCGGCCATAACTCATAAAGCACTTGGACCTTGTCCAGGCCGCCACGCCTGGGGCTGGCCGGTATGCCCAGCATCATGGCCGCGGCAATGCTCAGCTCGCCCGCCAGGTTTCTGGGGCCACGGTCAGCCACCACACAGTCCACGCTTTTACCCTGGTAACTCACCCGCGCCAGGCAGCCACGCACAATGCCCCGCGTGTGCTGTACCACCAACGGTGGCACCACAATATAGGGCTCGGTCGCCGAATCGACATACGCCGCCGGGTCGTCCGCCGGCATGCCGGGGTGGCGATACCAGGTCGTGGAGGCGATGACACCACCGGGAAACACCTTGGGTTCGTTGTCGGTATCGAGAATGACAATATTGCGCGCCCAGTCGTGCAGGCACACCACCTTGCCGTTCACCCGGCGCATGCCACCATTAGCCAGCGATTCCAGCCCCTGATCATCCTCACGGTACGCTGCCGGGGCGCCGTGCTGGCCGTTGGCGCCATCGGCGTCAATATCGGCGTCGGCCATGAAATACACCCGCCCGCTGGCATCTTGCCAGATCTTGCACGCGTCACCTTCGCCTGTAATCACGCCCAGCAATTCGTCCATGACCGTCTCCCGTTAACAGGCAGCCCCGGCGGGGCTACTGTTTTCGGGATGGCACGTTGGCAGGTGTTCTATACAAGGGAAAGGCAACGCTAGCGCAACAAAGTATCTTGAAATGTAAAAACAAAATCAGACTCGATAGATATGAAAAGGGCAGGCCGCGCGGCCTGCCCTGATTGCCTTCCTCTGCGGCCAACGTTGGCCGCATGCCTTACGCGTTGTAACCCAGGTTGGGTGCCAGGTCGCGCTCGGCCTGCGCCACGCTCACGCCACGGCGGGTAGCGTAGCTTTCCACCTGGTCGCGGGCGATCTTGCCCACGCCAAAGTAGCGGCTGTCGGGGTGGCTGAAATAGAAGCCGGATACCGCGGCGGTAGGCAGCATGGCGTAGCCTTCAGTCAGCGTCATGCCGATAGCCGGCGCGTTCAGCAGCTCGAACAGCTCGCGTTTCACCGTGTGGTCCGGGCAGGCCGGGTAGCCTGGCGCCGGGCGGATACCCACGTATTTCTCGTCGATCAGCGCCTCGTTATCCAGGCTTTCACCCGCCGCGTAGCCCCAGAACTCGGTGCGCACGCGGTGGTGCATCAGCTCGGCAAAGGCCTCGGCAAAGCGGTCGGCCAGCGCTTTGAGCAAGATGGCGCTGTAGTCGTCGTTAGCCGCTTCGAAACGCGCGACATGCGGGTCGATACCCAGGCCGCCGGTCACGGCGAAGGTGCCGATATAGTCCTGCACACCGCTGTCGGCGGGGGCGATGAAATCGGCCAGCGCCCAGTCAGGGTTGGCCGCAGAGCCGTCCTTGGTGGCTTTGACCAGCTGCTGGCGCAGGCCGACCCAGGTCATCAGCGGTGCGCGGGTGTCGGGGTCGAGGATCTCGATATCGTCCACGTCCACGCTGCGCGCCGGGAACAGGCCGATCACCGCATTGGCCTGCAGCCATTGCTCGCTGATGATCTGCTGCAGCATGGCCTGGGCGTCGGCCCACAGGCTACGGGCGGATTCGCCCACGATGTCGTCGTCCAGAATGGCGGGGAAGCGGCCGGCCAGCTCCCAGCTCTGGAAGAACGGCGTCCAGTCGATAAAGCGCGCGATCTCGGCCAGGTCGTAGCGCTCGAAGCGGCGCACGCCCAGCCATTTTGGCGCGGGCGGCACATAGCCGGCCCAATCGATACGGTGGCGCGCCTCGCGCGCCTGTGCCAGCGGCAGCAGCTTGGCGTCGCCACGGCCTTCGAAAATGGCACGTGCCTTGGCGTAGTCGTCGGCCACTTCCTGCACAAAATTATCACGCAGGGTGTCGGACAGCAGGTTGGAGCACACGCCCACGGCCCGGCTGGCATCCGGTACGTAGATCACCGGGCCGCTGTAATGCGGGGCGATTTTTACCGCAGTGTGCACGCGGCTGGTGGTGGCACCGCCAATCAGCAGCGGGATGTCAAAACCCTGGCGCTGCATTTCTTTTGCCACGTGCGCCATTTCTTCCAGGCTAGGGGTAATCAGGCCGGACAGGCCGATAATGTCGGCCTTGTGCTCGCGCGCGGCGTCCAGAATGGTCTGGCACGGCACCATCACGCCTAGGTCGATCACCTTGTAGTTGTTACAGCGCAGCACCACGCCGACGATGTTCTTGCCGATATCGTGTACGTCGCCCTTCACCGTGGCCATGATGATCACGCCCTTGGCTGGCGCGTCCTGCAGGCCCATGCGGATTTTTTCTTCCTCGATGAACGGCTCCAGGTGCGCCACGGCGGCTTTCATCACGCGGGCGGATTTCACCACCTGCGGCAGGAACATCTTGCCGGCGCCAAACAGGTCGCCCACCACGTTCATGCCGTCCATCAGCGGGCCTTCGATCACGTGGATAGGGCGCTCGCACTTCAGGCGCACTTCCTCGGTATCTTCCACGATATAGGTGGTAATACCCTTGATCAGCGCGTGTTCCAGGCGTTTTTCTACCGGCAGGCTGCGCCAGGCCAGGTCTTCACCCTTGGCCTCTTTGGCGTCGCCACGGAAGCTTTCGGCCAGGCTGATCAGCGCCTCGGTCACCGCCATGATGTCGTCGCCGCGCATCAGCACCACGTCTTCGATACGCTCGCGCAGCACCGGGTCCACCTCGTCGTACACTTCCAGCGCGCCGGCGTTCACGATACCCATGGTCATGCCGCGCTGAATAGCGTGATACAGGAATACGGCGTGAATGGCCTCGCGCACCTTGTTATTGCCGCGGAAGCTGAACGACACGTTGGACACGCCGCCGGAAATCTTGGCGTGCGGCAGATTCTGCTTGATCCAGCCGGTGGCCTCGATGAAGTCCAGGCCGTAGCGGGCGTGTTCTTCGATACCGGTGGCTACGGCAAAGATATTGGGGTCGAAGATGATGTCTTCCGGCGGGAAGCCCACTTCGTCCACCAGGATGCGGTAGCTCTTTTCGCAGATTTCCACCTTGCGGGCGTAGGTGTCGGCCTGGCCCACTTCGTCGAAGGCCATCACGATCACCGCCGCGCCGTAGCGGCGCAGCAGCCGCGCCTGCTCGACAAACTTGTCCTTGCCCTCTTTCAGCGAGATGGAGTTGACGATGCCCTTGCCCTGGATGCACTTGAGGCCGGCTTCGATCACGTCCCACTTGGAGCTGTCGATCATGATGGGCACGCGGGCGATGTCCGGCTCGGCGGCAATCAGGTTCAGAAAGCGCACCATGGCGGCGTGGGCGTCCAGCATGCCCTCGTCCATATTGATGTCGATCACCTGCGCGCCGTTTTCCACCTGCTGGCGCGCCACGTCCAGCGCCGTGGCGTAGTCACCGTTGAGGATGAGCTTGGCAAAGGCTTTGGAGCCGGTCACGTTGGTACGCTCGCCCACGTTCACAAACAGGTCTTTGTCGCCGATATTGAACGGCTCCAGGCCGGACAGGCGGCACTTGGGCTCGATCTGCGGCAGCGGGCGCGGCGGCAGGTCTTTCACCGCCTCGTAAATGGCCTTGATGTGGCCGGGCGTGGTGCCGCAGCAGCCGCCAATAATGTTCACCAGGCCAGACTCGGCCCACTCGCGAATCTGTGGTGCCATGTCTTCCGGTAGCAGGTCGTAGCCGGTAGGGGCCAGCGGGTTGGGCAGGCCGGCGTTGGCGTGCACCGACACGAAGGTATTCGCAATGCGCGACATTTCCTCTACATACGGGCGTAGCAGGTCCGGCCCCAGTGCGCAGTTCAGGCCAAAGCTCAGCGCGTCGGCGTGCGACAGGCTGTTGTAGAAGGCTTCGGTGGTCTGGCCGGTGAGCGTACGGCCGGACTGGTCGGTAATGGTGCCCGAGATCATGATGGGCAGGCGCGTGGCCTCGGGGTGCTCGTCGAAGTACTTGTGGATGGCAAACACCGCCGCCTTGGCGTTCAGCGTGTCGAAAATGGTTTCTACCAGCAGGAAGTCCGCCCCGCCTTTTACCAGGCCGTCGATGGCGGTGGTGTAGGTGTCTACCAGTTCGTCAAAGGTGACATTGCGGTAACCCGGGTCATTAACGTCCGGGCTGATGCTACAGGTGCGGCTGGTGGGGCCCAGTACGCCAGCGCAGAAACGTGGCTTGTCTGGCGTGGCGGCGGTTTGCGCCACACACAGGTCTTTTACCAGCTTGGCCGCAGCGTGGTTCAGCTCCCACACCAGCGACTGCATGTCGTAGTCGGCCATGGCGATGGCGGTGGCGTTGAAACTGTTGGTCTCGATAATGTCCGCGCCCGCATCCAGATAGGCTTGGTGAATCTCGGCAATGATCTGCGGCTGGGTCAGCACCAGCAGGTCGTTATTGCCTTTTACGTCTACCGGCCAGTCGGCAAACCGCTCCCCGCGATACTGGGCCTCGGTCAGCTTGTATTGCTGAATCATGGTGCCCATACCACCGTCCAAAATCAGGATGCGGCGGGAAAGCAGGTCGTAAACGGGGTGCGATAACAGTTTTGACATGGCAAAGGCGGCTTTAATTAAGTAAAACTACGTAGACACAAGAGCTTAATCTTATCATTGCATTTTGGCCCGAGCGGGTCATCCTATAGAACAAGAGAGCATAACAATGCCAAGAGAGCCGTATATGTCTACGTTTTTCAGCCGCCCGGCGTGGCTATTGCTGGCCGCGGCCTCGGCCCAGGCCGCCCCGCCGCTGCACATTGGTGTCGCAGAATCCGACGCCGCGCCGATTGTGGTACTGAACGCGCAGCGCCAGCTGGACAGCGGCCTCTCCAAGGACCTGGGGCTGGCCCTGGCGCAGGCGCTGGGTAGCAGTGCGCGCTTTAGCGTGCTGTCGCGCAACCGTATCGAATCGGCACTGGAACAAAGCAAGGTGGATGTGGTGTGCAATGCCAACCCGGCCTGGTTCGGCAATGCCGACAAACTGGGCTGGACACAAGACTTCTACCCCCAGATCGAGCGGGTAGCGACCCTGGCTAGCCACCTGCGCACCATTCAGGGCATCCAGGACCTGGCCGCGCAGCGCGTGGGCGTGATACGCGGCTATCACTACCCGGCACTGGTACCGCTGTGGCAGAACGGCGGCGCCACACGGGTAGACCACCCGCAGCTGGACTCCAGCCTGAAAGCCCTGCAAATGGGCATGATCGACGCGGTAGTCAGCTCGGAGCTGGAGCTGGCCGCCTGGGTAAAGCGCAACCCACAGCCTGGCAAGCGGCTACGCCTGCAGCCTTGGGTGGTGTCGGTACTGCAAACGCGCTGCGCTGTGGCCCCGCTCAGCCGCTACACGGTCGCGCAGCTGAACCAAGCCATCAGCCTGCTGGAAAAGCAGGGTAAAACCAGGCGCATCATACAAGGCTATAGCTGGAAAACCAGCTAGCCAGCGGTTGACGCTGGCACGCAGCCAGCTATGCTGATGGCTTGCCACCCCAACGGCTACTGACCATGACCCACTATCTGTACTTGCACGGTTTCCAGTCTGGCCCGCAGTCGCTCAAAGCGCGCGAAACCCAGGCCTATCTGCACGCCATCGCCCCCGAGGCCAGCTTTAGCAGCCCGCAGCTCTCGCCCTACCCGGCACAGGCCATCGCGCAAACCGAAGCGCTGATTGCCAGCCTGCAGCAACCCGTGGTGCTGATAGGCAGCTCGCTGGGCGGCTATTACACTACCTGGCTGGCCGAACGCTTTGACCTGCCTGCGGTGCTGATCAACCCGGCTATCCGCCCCGAGGCCGAGCTGGCGCGCTTCATGGGCCCGCTGCACAACCCGTATACCGGCGAACACTACACGCTGGGTCCACAGCATATGGATGAGCTGATTGCCCTGCGCCCGCCACGGCTGCATGCGGCCAACTACTGGCTGGTACTGGGCACGGCAGATGAAGTGTTGGATTGGCGTGACGCCGTGCGCTACTACGCTGGCGCCCGCACCACGGTATTGAATGGCGACGATCATCGCCTGCAAGGTTGGCCGCAATGCCTGCCCGGCCTGCTGGGCATGGAAGGCAAGCTGCCCCGGCCAAACCACTAGCGGCCCGGCGGCGCCTTAGCCACCGTCGCGCTGGTTGGCGTAGTCGCCGCGGGCGGCGTGGCACAGCACGCTGGCCAGCAGGTCCAGTTTGAGCGGCTTGGTCAAAAAATCATCCATGCCGGCCCGCATGCAGGCCTGGCGGTCTTCTTCGAAGGCATTGGCGGTCAGTGCCACAATATCCGGCTGTACCGGCAGGTCCTGGGTACGGATGGCCACGGTGGCCTCTACCCCGCTCATATTGGGCATCTGCATGTCCATCAGCACCAGGTCCACATTACCGGTTTCCACCACGGCCACCGCCTGCAGGCCGTCATCAGCCAGGGTGATGCAGCTTAAGCCCAGGCGCTCCAGCATTTTCACGATCAGTTTCTGGTTGATGGCGTTGTCTTCGGCCACCAGTACCCGCAGCTCCCGCGCGGGGCCGGGCAGCTCGATGGCCGACAGCGTGCTGCTGGGGGCCAGCACCGGCGCGGCCACCGTCTCGGCGCGCCAGCTGAAAGTAAAACAACTCCCCTCCCCCACCTGGCTGCTCACGGTGATATCGCCCTGCATCGCCTGCGCCAGGCGGCGGCTAATGGCCAGCCCCACACCCGTACCACCATAACGCCGTGTGGGCGAGCTATCGGCCATTTCAAAGGTGCGGAACAGGCGGCCAATCAGCTGGGGGCTCATACCGATGCCGGTATCGCTCACCGCCACGTGCCAGTAACCGTAGCCGTCCGGCTGTTTATCCAGCGTGACGCGCAGGCTGATCTGGCCTTCGGCGGTAAATTTCAATGCATTGGACAGCAGGTTGCCCAGCACCTGGCGCAAACGGTCGCCGTCCCCTTTCAGCCAGGGCAGGCTGTCCGGGCGTTCCAGCCACAGGCTCAGGCCTTTGGCATTGGCACTGATGCGATACTGCGCCAACAGGCCGTCCAGCAGCGCGGGCATGTCTACCGGGTCGCGCCGCAGGGTAAGGTTGCCATTCTCGATAGAGGACAAATCCAGAATATCGCTGATCAGCACCATCTGGGCCTCGGCGCTTTCCTGCAAGGTATGCAGCAGCTCGCGTTGAGCCGGCGACAGCGGCGTGCCGGCCAACAATTCGGCCATGCCCATCACCCCGTTCATGGGCGTGCGCAGCTCGTGGCTCATCACCGCCAGAAACTCGGTTTTGGCCCGCACGCCGGCCTCGGCCAGCGCCAGTGCCTGGCTCAGCTCCAGCGTGCGTTCTGCCACCTTTTCTTCCAGCTGGTGCGCTGCCTCGGCCAGCTCGCAGTTGGCCGTATACAGCGCCAGGCTTTTGGCCTCCAGCAAGCGCTCGGCCTCCAGGCGGGCCGCGTGTTCGCGTGCCAGCCGTTTTTCCAGGCGCTGGATAATGTCCGCGTCACTCATGTTTTTTCCAGGATAAAGCGCACCGCCGTACCGTCGGCATCCAGCGCTTCCCGCTGCAGGTGCAGGTGGCCCTGCTCGCCGTAATGCGCTACCGCCCCGTCTATCAGGCCCACAGCCAGGTCGGCCAGGCAGCGCGGCGAACGGTACACCACGCTCAGGCGCTGCGCGGTATGCGATTCCACCTCAAACGACGGCAGCTCGGCATCGGGGTACAGCTTGCGTACCTCGGTGTGAATCACCTGCTCGATATGGCTCACCAGCTCGATGGTGCTACTGCACGCGTTGATGAATGCCGGATACAGCACAAAAAAGCGCCCGAACAGGTACTGGCCAAAAGCATGTATCAGCACCGGCACGTCCAGCCCGGTGCGCTTGGACAACGCCACGATCAGCGCCACCATCTCGGGGAAAGGATACGTACCCACGGCGGTATAGGCACCGCCGTGCGGCAGATTGGCATCATCAATGATGTCATCCACCATATCCGCAGAGAACTTTTGCTCCACCAAGCCCAGAAACTCGGTAAACACCACACCTTTCATACGCCCCCCTTCCCGGAACCGCGCTGAACAATCTGTTTAACCTGCCAAGTTATGCTTTCGTGCACTATCTACGCTATAGCGTAGCCACCCACTCTATTCGATAAGGAAGCCCATGAGCCAGCGTATCCGTTTTGACATTAGCGGCGGCCCGGAAGTATTGCAAACCGAACACTTCGACTGCGGCCAACCCGGCCCCGGCGAGGTGCTGTTGCAACACACCGCTATCGGCGTCAATTTTATCGATACCTATCATCGTAGCGGGCTCTACCCACTACCGCTACCGTCCGGGCTGGGCAGCGAAGCCGCGGGCAAAGTGCTGGCCGTGGGCGCAGGTTTGAGCCATGTCGCGCCAGGCGACCGTGTGGCGTACGCCGGTGGCCCACTGGGTGCCTACAGCCAGCAACGCGTGATGCCGGCCCAGCATCTGGTCAAACTGCCGGACAGCGTCAGCGACGACACCGCCGCCTGCCTGATGCTGCAGGGCATGACCGTGGCCTACCTGATTTTGCATACCTACCGCGTCCAACCGGGGCAAACCGTGCTGTGGCACGCCGCAGCGGGCGGTGTGGGCCAGATTGCCGTGCAGTGGCTATCGGCCATGGGCGTGACGGTCATCGGCACCGTGGGCAGCGCTGACAAAGCCGCGCTGGCGCGGGCGCTGGGCTGCGCCCACGTCATCAACTACCGCGAGGAGGATGTGCCGGCACGCGTGCGTGAACTGACCGGCGGCGCCGGCGTGCCGGTGGTGTACGACAGTGTGGGCAAGGATACTTTCGAGATGTCGCTGAACAGCCTGGCGCCGCGCGGCATGTTTGTCAGCTTTGGCAACGCCAGCGGTGCCGTAGCGGACTTTTCACCGCTGTTGCTGGCACAAAAAGGCTCGCTGTTCTTCACCCGCCCGCGTCTGCACGACTACATCGCCACCCGCGCCGAGCTGGAAGCACTGGCCGGCGCCGTATTCGAGCAAGTGGCCCGCGGCACGGTAAAAGTACAGCCATCGGCACGCTACGCGCTGGCCGACGCCGCCCAGGCGCACCGCGACCTGGAAGCACGCCGTACCACCGGCTCGCTGATCCTGCTGCCGTAAAAGCATGCGGCCAACCTTGCCAGGTTGGCCGCACGCCGCATGAAAAAAGCCTGCCATGCGGCAGGATGCCATTCGGCTAAGCGAATATACATCACCGTCAAGCGGTAGAGTATGCGTGACGCGCCCCATCCCGTTGGCGCGAGCCGGTCAAAATGGTGCGCACCAGGGTTGTGCTGAGCGAATCGGAGATTCGCACGCGCAAGACGCCGATTTGTTTGAGCCCCGAGCCGTTAGAGATCTGCGTGCAAATCTTTGATTTGCTCAGCGATGCGAGTTCGGCGGCGCCTGAGGTGTGCCATTTTGGATGGGGTTTCGAGCAGCCCCGGGTCGGCGGGGATTGCAAAGGGGGCGGCGACCCGCCCCCTTTGCCCGTATGCCGGGCGGAACCGGCAACTTCAAGCATCATCCGCGTAGCGGATTCAATGCATACCCTCTTCCACAACGCTAGTTTCAAAAAAACCGCCCACTTGCGTAAGTGAGCGGCATGGTAGGCTTTTTTAGCTAGGCATCGTTTTACACGCCTAGTGCTGCCGCCAGCTTACTGCGGCGGGCGGCCAGGCTGGCCGGCAGCGCGTCGGCCAGCTTGGCAAACCACTCGTCGTGGGCGGCCAGTTCGTGGCGCCAGGCGGCTTCGTCCAGCACCATCAGCTGCTGGAAGTGCTGCTCGGTAAAGCCATCCAGCCCTGCCCAGTTCAGGTCGGCGTAGGCTGGCACCTTGCCCAGCGGGCTGTCTTCGGCATGGGCGGTGCCCTGCACGCGGCCAACGATCCACTCCAGCACGCGCATATTGTCGCCAAAGCCTGGCCAGATGAACTTGCCGTCGGCGTCGGTGCGGAACCAGTTCACGCAGAAGATGCGCGGCAGCTTGCTGACCTTGCCTGCCATATCCAGCCAGTGCTGGAAGTAATCGCCCATGTGGTAGCCACAGAACGGCAGCATGGCAAACGGGTCGCGGCGGGTAACACCCTGTGCGCCAAAGGCGGCAGCAGTGGTTTCCGAGCCCATGGTGGCGGCCATGTACACACCGTCTTCCCAGCTGGCCGCTTCAAACACCAGCGGCACGGTGGACGAGCGGCGGCCGCCAAAGATGAAGGCCGAGATCGGCACGCCGGCCGGGTCGTTCCACGCCGGGTCCAGCGACGGGCACTTGGCGGCCGGTACGGTAAAGCGCGCGTTCGGGTGCGCGGCCTTGCGGCCGGTCTCTTTGGCGATTTCCGGTGTCCAGTCTTTGCCCTGCCAGTCGGTCAGGTGTGCCGGAATATCCTTGCTCATGCCTTCCCACCACACGTCGCCGTCGTCGGTGAGCGCCACGTTGGTGAAGATCACGCCTTCGTTCAGCATGGCCATGGCGTTGGGGTTGGATTTGACCGAGGTGCCCGGTGCCACGCCAAAGTAGCCGTTTTCCGGGTTGATGGCGTACAGCTGGCCATCCGCCGCTGGCTTGATCCAGGCAATGTCGTCGCCCACGGTGGTCACTTTCCAGCCGTCGTAGGTTTTGGGCGGAATCAGCATGGCAAAGTTGGTCTTGCCGCAGGCGCTAGGGAAGGCAGCCGCGACGTAGCGCTTGTCGCCCTGCGGGTTTTCCACGCCCAGGATCAGCATGTGCTCGGCCAGCCAGCCCTGGTCGCGGCCCATGGTGGAGGCGATGCGCAGCGCAAAGCACTTTTTGCCCAGCAGCGCGTTGCCGCCGTAACCGGAGCCGTACGACCAGATCTCGCGGGTTTCCGGGTAATGCACGATGTACTTGGTGTCCGGGTTGCACGGCCATGGCTTGTCGGCCTGGCCTGCGGCCAACGGTGCACCCACGCTGTGCACGCAGGGCACGAAGGGGCCGTCTTCGCCCAGCACTTCGTACACATTGCGGCCCATGCGGGTCATGATGCGCATCGACGCTACCACGTAGGGCGAGTCGGTCAGCTCGATGCCCACGTGAGCAATGGGCGAACCCAGCGGGCCCATGCTGAACGGAATCACGTACAGGGTGCGGCCAGCCATACAGCCATCGAACAGGCCGTTCAGCGTGCTGCGCATCTGGGCCGGGTCCATCCAGTTGTTATTGGGGCCGGCGTCTTCGCGGCGGGCGCTGCACACATAGGTGCGGTCTTCCACACGCGCCACGTCGGACGGGTCGGAAAACGCAGCGTAGGAATCGGGGCGTTTGGCCGGGTTCAGCGGGGTGAGAGTGCCGGCGGCTACCATCTTGGCCAGCAGCTGCTGGTTTTCCGCTTCGGAACCGTCTACCCAGTGGATGGCAGCCGGTTTGGTGAGGGCGGCCACTTCGGCGACCCAGTTGATCAGTTGCTGGTGGCGTACAAAGCTCGGGGCTTGCAAGGACATGTGTACCTCTGCTTGAAAAAGGGCAGAGCAGCCGACGAAACCCGCCCATTCTCCGGTTGAGCCGGGCGGGTCTGGTAGGCCGCCCTGTTAGGGGGGCTGCGGCATTATCCACCAGCTGTAGTCAATGAGGTACAACCCTGTCTGTTTTAACTCAACTGCCAGCGTAATTTCCCAGGGTGGCGCGCCTTTTTGTTGCGTAAAAAGCGCAAACAGCTGGCTGATCGATAGCAAGGCGTAGTGCGGTGGCTACTTTATTGCCAGCCAGTTTATGGAGCGCTAGGTCATTTGAATCCGCTACGCGGATAGTGTTTGAAGATGCCGGTTCCGCCCGGCAAACGGGAAAGGGGGCGGATCGCCGCCCCCTTTTCATTCCCCCGCGCCCCGGGGCTGCTCGAAACCCCGGGCAAAAAGGCATGCCCCAGGCGCCGCCGAACTCGCCGCGTGCTAACGTCACGCGGCTCAAACAAATCGGCGTCTTAAAACCTGGGGCAAACCGTTTTGCCCGGCTCGCGCCAACGGGATAGGGTGCCTCACAAGTATTCTAGCGATTGGGCAGGCTAGCCACTCCCCTGCCTTATCGAGCCTGCGGCCAGCCTTAGCTGCTGGCCAGCGCCACTTCTTCTTCCGGGTCGATTTCCTCGCCCAGGAAGCCGCCACTCTGGTGCGCCCACAGCCGCGCGTACAGGCCGCCTTTGGCCAGCAGCTGCTCGTGGCTACCCTCTTCTACCACGCGGCCTTTATCCAGCACGATCAGCCGGTCCATGGCGGCGATGGTGGACAGGCGGTGCGCGATGGCCACCACGGTCTTGCCTTCCATCAGCCGGTACAGGCTGCTCTGGATGGCCGCTTCGACCTCGGAATCCAGCGCGCTGGTGGCTTCGTCCAGCAGCAGAATCGGCGCGTCCTTCAGCATCACGCGAGCGATGGCCACGCGCTGACGCTGGCCGCCAGACAGCTTGACGCCGCGCTCGCCCACGTGGGCATCGTAGCCGCGGCGGCCTTTGGGGTCGGTCAGCTGCAGGATGAACTCGTGCGCCTCGGCCTTTTGCGCCGCCGCAATCATCTCCTCGTCGCTGGCCTGCATGCGGCCGTAGCACAGGTTGTCGCGTACCGAGCGGTGCAGCAGCGAGGTGTCTTGCGTCACCATGCCCACCTGGGCGCGCAGGCTGTCCTGCGTGACCTGGCAAATATCCTGGCCATCGATCAGGATGCGGCCGCTTTCCAGCTCGTAAAAGCGCAGCAGCAGGTTGACGATGGTGGACTTGCCCGCGCCACTGCGGCCAACCAGGCCGATCTTCTCGCCGGGGCGAATGGTCAGGTTCAGGCCGTCGATCACTACTTTTTCGCCACCGTAGCTGAAGCGCACGTTGTCAAAACGCAGCTCGCCGCGGCCAACCTGCAGCGGGCGGGCGTCCGGCGCATCGTGGATGGCGATGGGGCGCGACAGCGTGGTAATGCCGTCTTGCACCGTGCCGATGTTCTCGAACAGGCTGGACATCTCCCACATGATCCAGTGCGACACGCCGTTCAGGCGCAGCGCCATGGCGGTGGCGGCTGCCACCGCCCCCACACCCACTTCGCCACGGCTCCACAGCCACAGCGTGGCACCGGCGGTGCTGGCAATCAGCCCCATGCTGAGGATGTGGTTGACGATCTCGAAGCCGCTCACCAGCCGCATCTGGCGGTAGGCGGTGTGCATGAACTCCTGCATCGCGCCCTTGGCAAAGCGTGCCTCGTGGTTACCCTGCGAAAACAGCTTTACCGTAGCGATATTGGTATAGGCGTCGGTAATGCGGCCGGTCATCAGGCTGCGGGCGTCTGCCTGCTGGCTGGCGGCGCGGCCCAGGCGCGGCACAAAGAAGCCCAGCGTCAGCACGTACAGCGCCAGCCAGGCCAGAAAGGGCCACAGCAGCACCGCGTCGAAGCTGCCCACTACCGCCACCATGGTGATGAAGTAGATCACCACGAACACCATGATGTCGGTAATGATCAGCACGGTGTCACGCACCGCCAGCGCCGTCTGCATCACCTTGGCCGACACACGGCCGGCAAACTCGTCCTGGTAAAACGCCATGCTCTGGTTCAGCAGGTGGCGGTGGAAATGCCAGCGCAGGCGCATGGGGAAATTACCGAACAGGCCCTGATACTTGGCCATGGCCTGCAGCGCAATCAGCAGCGGGCTGGCCAGCAGGATGGCGGCCAAGAGCAGCAGGTTGTCGCGCTCTTTGTCCCATAGCTGCGCCGGCGGCACATGGCTGAGCCAGTCCACAATCGAGCCCAGCATGGAAAACAGCAACGCTTCGAAGGCACCAATGGCGGCCGTCAGCAGCGCCATGCCCAGAATCAGGCCGCGCATGCCAGCGGTGGCCGACCAGACAAACGGGAAGAACCCTTTAGGGGGTTGCGGAGGGGGGGTATCCGGGTAGGCATCTACCCGGCGTTCAAACCAGGAAAACAACATAAAGATCGCTCCTTGCCGTAGCGGGGTGGCCGCCGCGGTTCAGGTTGGGTCAGGCCCACAGGCCCACGTAGCGCCACGCCCGGCAGGTATGCCGGCGCAGTAGCGCACTCAAAGAACAAAAGACGCTGCCAGTACGCGCAGCCCCCCGTAGCTTGGCACAGTCATGCCATGCGGGAAACTGCCCGTGGTGACAGGCCGCCAGCATTCTACCCGCTGCCCGCCGCCGCTGGCGAACGGCTATGCTGTACACACTGTTCATCCTGTCATTTTATTGCCATGTCTACTGTCCACCTGTCGCTCCCCGCCGCCCGCGCCCTGCACCTGGCCGCGCAGGGCCTGCTGGCCGCACCCCGGCGCAAAGCCACCCGTGCCGACGTGCTGGCCGCCATACGCCGCATGGCGCTGCTGCAGATCGACACTATCAGCGTAGTGGCGCGCAGCCCCTACCTGGTGCTGTACAGCCGCCTGGGCCACTACGACCCGGCCTGGCTGGACAGCCTGCTGGCCGACGGCGCGCTGTTCGAGTACTGGGCGCACGAAGCCTGTTTCGTGCCGGTGGAAGACTACCGCCTGCTGCGCCACCGCATGCTGGACCCGGCCGCCATGGGCTGGAAATACTCGGTCAGCTGGATGGACAAACACCGCAGCGACATCGAGCAGCTGCTGGCGCACATCCGCCAGCACGGCCCGGTACGCTCGCGCGATTTCGCCCGCCAGGGCGGCAAAGGCAATGGCTGGTGGGACTGGAAGCCGGAAAAACGCCATCTGGAGGTGCTGTTTACCAGCGGCCAGCTGATGGTGCGCCAGCGCGAAAACTTCCAGCGCGTGTACGACCTGGCCGAGCGCGTGCTGCCACACTGGAACGACGCACAACACCTGCCCACCCCGGCCAGCGCCCGCCACGACATGATCCGCGCCAGCTGCCGCGCCCTGGGCCTGGTGCAGGCCGGCTGGGTGGGCGACTACTACCGCCTGCGCGGCAAAGTCAGCGCCGCCGAGCTGGCCCCGCTGATCGACAGCGGCGAGCTGCTGCCGGTACAGGTGGAAGGGCTGAAGGGCGACAGCTATGTACACCACAGCCTGCAAGACACACTAAGGTTGGCCGCAGACGGCGCGCTGAAAGCCAGCGCCTGCACCGTGCTGTCGCCGTTCGACCCGGTGGTATGGCACCGCGCGCGCGCCAGCCAGCTGTTTGGCTTCGACTACCGCATCGAGTGCTACACCCCGGCGCCCAAACGCCAGTACGGCTACTTTGTGCTGCCGCTACTGGTGCGCGGCCAACTGGTGGGCCGGCTGGACGCCAAGGCGCACCGCGCGCAGGGCGTGTTCGAGGTCAAAGCCCTATACCTGGAACCCGGCATCAAACCGGGCAAACGCCTGCAGCAGGACATCCTGAAAGCGCTACAGCAGTGTGCCGACTGGCACGGCACGCCACAGCTAAGCTTTGGCCAGGTACCGGATGGCTGGCAGGCCTGATACCCGCCACCAGGCATGGCTTGTTATGGCAATGGCAGCGGCGTAATGCCCGGCAGCGCCTGGCGGCCTACCTGCAGCACAGGGCAGTTCACCACCAGCTCCAGCGGCTCCAGCCGCACGTCGCCGGCGTCTTCCGCCGCCAGCACCTCGTCCACCGAACGCAGCTCGCGCACGGTGCGGCCGGGCTGCCAGTGCACCATGATAACGTCCCACAGCGGCGAGTAGGCGCGGTCACGGTTGGCCGCACCCAAGGGCTGCGGAATGGACGGCAACACGCTGGGCTGGGCGGCAAACTTGTAAATGCGGTCCAGCACCGAACGCGGGTTCGGCTCGTGGCGGCTCAGCGGTAACGCATTGGCCAGCCGTGGTACCAGGTTGGCCGCATTATCGATGGCGGCATCGGCACGCGAGGCGTCGGTGGTGAGGTACCACACCGGCTGGCCGTCAAACCAACCCTGGCGCACCGGTACGGCCAAGGTGGGCTGGGCAGCCGCCCAGCTACTGCACAAGGCCAGCAGGCCGGCTAACAACAGGTTTTTCATGCGGGGCTCCGCCGTGAAAGCGCCAGCTTGCGTTGCTGGCGCAGGGTATGAATGGCAATCAGCAAAATCGCGCCCCAGATCGGCCCGTAGGTGAGCAAACCGTCGGCACCCAGCGGCTCGCCCAGAAACGCAATGGCCAGCACAAACAGCAGCGCCGGCTCCACATAGCCCAGCAGCCCCCACAAGCCCATGGGCAGCAGGTGGCTGGCGGCGATATTGCACAACAGGGCGATGGAGCTGAGGATGCCCAGCCCCGGCAGCAGCCACCAGAAACGCGCCTCGTCCAGCACGCCCCAGCCAGCCGGGCCCAGCCACAGTAGCATGGCTAGCGCCACCGGGAACATCAGCGCCATTTCCAGCGCAAAGCCGCACACCGGGTCCAGGCCGCTCTTGCGGCGCAGCACAAAATACGGCGGGTAGCCCAGCACCACCAGCAGCGTGGGCCAGGCGATGGCCCGCGTCAGCCACAGCTCGTGCAGCACGCCCAGCAGCGCCAGCACCACGGCCATGGCCTGCAGGCGGTACAGCCGCTCGCCGTACAACAGCCGCCCCACCAGTACCATCACCAGCGGTGCCAGAAAATAACCCATCGACACTGCCATCACCTGGCCGTGCAGCGGTGCCCACAGAAACAGCCACAGCTGCACGCCCATCAGCACGGCCATGCCGGCCACGGCGGCCAGCAGCGCCGGCTGGCGCCACATGCGCTGCCAGCTGTCGGCAAACGCCTGGCGCTTGCCGGTGAGCAGCACAATCAGCAACACGCCGGGCAGCGTACACAAGATGCGCCAGGCAAAAATGCCCAAGCCATCCAGTGGCCGCAGCTGGGTCACGTAGGCGGGCAACAGCGAAAACAGCAGCGAGGCGCTGATCGACAGCGCAATGCCGCGCCCGGACGGCGCGTGGGGGGTGGTCATATCGAATCCCGAGTGAATACCCGGTGATAGTGCCGCAAATGGCGGCTGGCGGCCAGCGGCCTCAGGCCTGGTCGGCCAGTGCGGCGGCGATGCGCGGCAGCAGGAAATCGATCAGCACCGTGTACTTGCGCGGCATCGGCTGGCGGTAGGGGTAGACCAGAAACACCGGCCAGCGCTCGCCCTGCCAGTCGGGCAGCACGCGCTGCAGCTCGCCACGACGGCAGGCCGGCGCCGCCATGTAATGCGGCAGCACGCTGATACCGTAACCGGCCACGCACAGGCTGAGGGCGGCAATATACGCACCGGAATGGGTACGTGCCGGGCCTGGCTGCAATACACAGGTATCGTCACCACGCACCAGCGTCAGCTGTTCGCCATCTTCATGGCTGAGCAAGCCATACTGCAGCAGCTGGTCCGGGTGTTGCGGCCAACCATGTTGCTGCAGAAAGGCCGGGCTGGCGTACAGGCCCTCTTCCACCCAGCCGGCAGGCCGCGCCACCAGCGAGTCGTCGTGCACCTTGCGCATGCGCAGGCAGAAATCCAGCACGTCGGCGATGGGGTCTTGCACGCGGTTGTCCACGTCCAGCCGTAGCTGCAAGCCGGGCTGCTGCTGCCCCAGCTCGCCCAACAGTGGCGCCAGCATGGGTGCCAGTGATACCGAGGTAGACAGCGCCAACGGCCCGTCCACCCCGCATTGGGCGCTATCTACCGCGTGCTGCATGCGCTCCAGCGCCTGGCGCATGACCTGGGCGTGCGGCAGCAGCTGCTGGCCGGCCTCGGTCAGCGCCAGCCGCCGCGTGGTGCGCAACACCAGCACCGCACCCAGCTGCTTTTCCAGCGCTTTGAGCCGCAGGCTGACCAGGCTGCGGGTGCAGCCCAGCGCGTCGGCAGCGGCGGTCAGGCTACCCAAGCGGGCAATGGCCTCGAATACCAGTACATCATCCGGCAGCGGCATTGTTTTCATTTGCTTGACAATATGGTGAGCAGGCACGGGTTTATCGGCAGTAACAGGCTGATTAAGCTGTGTTCATCGCCAATCGTTCAACAATGAGCATGCCATGAAACTACTGCGCCGCCTACTCGCCTATTGCTTTACCCCGGTCTATCGCACGCTGTGCTGCCACGGCGACAGCCTGGGCTGCCGCCAGCAACGCCTGCTGGACGACGCCCGCGAACGCGTGCGCCGCACCCCGCTATAAATAGCAGCCAGCATGCAATAACATTGCACCAGACACACAGCACACGCACACAATGGCCACTACCTATCACGCCCACGTTTATTTTCTGCCGGAACAAACCGCGCAAGCCACCACCCTGCACGCCACGCTGGCCAGCTGCTTGCCGGCCGGCTGCTGGCTGGGGCGGCTGATCGAGTACGAAGTGGGCCCGCACACGCGGCCAATGTTCGAAATCAACTTTGCCGAGCCGCTGCTACCGGCCGTGACCGCGCTGCTGGAGCAGTACCGCGACGGCCTGCCGGTGCTGCTGCACCCGGAGCTGGACAACGAGGTAACCGGCCACACCAGCGCCGCGCGCTGGCTGGGCGAGGTGCTGCCGCTAAAGCTGCACACGCTGCGCGGCAGTTGAGACGACCGGCCACCATCGGTGCTCAGGCGATAAACGAAAAAAGCCAGTCTGCAAACACAGACTGGCTTTTTGCTGCCCTGCGGCCAACCTTAGCCGCTGTTGCGCAGACCGGCGGAGATGCCGTTGATGGTGAGGTGGATGGCGTACAGCGCGGCCTCGTCGTCCGGCTCCTGGCGCAGGCGCTGCAACAGTTTTACCTGCAGCAGGTTCAGCGCGTCCAGGTAGGGCAGGCGGGTATCCAGACTGCGCGCCAGCGTGGGGTTACCCTGCAGCAGCTTGTCCTGGCCGGTAATGGCAAAGAACACGGCCAGGGTCTTGTCGAACTCGGCTTGCAGGCCGCCAAACAGGCGGTCGGCCAACGCGGCGTCGCCCACCAGCGCAGCGTAGCGGCGCGCAATCTGCAAATCGGCCTTGGCCAGTACCTGCTCCATATTGGACAAAATCACCTGGAAAAACGGCGACTGACGGTACAGCGCCTGCAGCTGTGCCAGGCCGGCTTCGTCGCCGTGGGCGGCCAGGAAGGCTTTCACCGCGCTTCCAAAACCGTACCAGCCGGGCAGCATCACCCGCGACTGCGACCACGAGAACACCCACGGAATGGCGCGCAGGTCCTTGATGCTGGCCAGCGCCTTGCGCGAGGCCGGGCGGCTGCCGATATTGAGCTTGGCAATGGCGCTGATCGGCGTGGCTTCCATGAAGTACTGCATGAAGCCGTCCGATTCCACCAGCGCGCGGTAGGTGCGGTAGGCGTGGCCGGACAGCTCGGCCAGTACGCTTTCGTCGGTGTCCTGCTGGCTGCCTTGGCTCAGCGTGGCTTCCAGCGTGGCGGCGACCAGTGCTTCCAGGTTGCGGGTGGCGTTGTCCGGGTCGGCAAACTTGGCGGTGATGATCTCGCCCTGCTCGGTAATGCGGATGCGGCCAACCACGGTACCGGCCGGCTGCGCCATGATGGCCTCGTAAGCGGGGCCACCACCACGGCCGACCGAGCCGCCGCGGCCGTGGAACAGGCGCATTTTCACACCGGCGGCGTCGAACACGCGCACCAGGCGCTGCTCGGCCTGGTACAGCTCCCACTGGCTGGTGAGGTAGCCGCCGTCCTTGTTACTGTCGGAATAGCCCAGCATCACTTCCTGTACACCGCCACGGCTCTTCAGCAGCTGCTGGTACCACGGCAGCGCAAACAGCTGCTGCATGATGGCGGCCGAGGCGTCCAGGTCGGCAATGGTTTCAAACAGCGGCACCAGGTTCAGGCTGATGCTCGGCACGCCGCCATCCAGGCGCAGCAGGCCGCTTTCCTTGGCAAGCAAGGCCAGCGCCAGGATGTCGGACACGCTGGCACAGTTGGAAATGATGCATTGGGCAATGGCGCCCTGGCCAAACTGCTGCTGCACCAGGGCCGCTTCGCGGAAGATGGCCAGCTCTTTTTCGCTGTCGGCGCTGTAGCTGAGGAAGGGCGAGTACAACAGGCGCGGCGTGGCCAGCTCGCGCAGCAGCACGCGCACGCGGGCGGCTTCGTCCAGCGCGGCGTAGTGCTCCAGGTTGGCGTGGGCAAACAGCTCGCCCACCACGCCGGCGTGTTTTTCGGCGTGCTGGCGCAGGTCCAGCGGCATCAGGTAGAAGCCGAATACGTCCACGGCGCGCACCAGCTTGCCCAGGCGGCCGTACACCAGCAGCGCGCTGCCATTGGCGGCCAGCGAGTCGCGCAGCGCGGCCAGGTCGGCCTGCAGCGCGGCGGTGTCGGGGTAGGCTTCACCGGCAGTCCAGCGGCCACGCAGCGGCAGGCCAAGGTTGGCCGCGGTGGCCGACAGACGGCCTTCGATGGTGGCCAGCGCCAGGCGGTATGGTTCTTCGCGGCGGCTGATGGCCGCATCGGGCGAGGCGGCGGCCAGCGCGGCAATGGCAGGCGACACGCTCACATGGCGCGCCGACAGCGACAGCTCGCGGTACAGGCCGGCCAGCTCGTAGAAATAGTGCTTGAACGCGACCTCGGCCTGACGGGTGACGGCGTGGCGCAATACGCTGGCGTCCACGTTGGGGTTGCCGTCACGGTCGCCACCGATCCAGCTGCCCACGCGCAGGAAAGACGGGATGGCCGCGTCCTGGCCCCACAGCTCGCGCATCTGGCGGCCCAGGCGCTCGTACAACGCGGGGATGGCCTGGAAGAACGACAGCGGGTGGTAGGCCACGCCGTTTTCGATTTCGTCGGCCACGGTCATTTTGAACGGGCGGATTTCGGTGGTCTGCCACAGCGTGTGGATCACGCGCTGCAGCTTGGCTTCGACCTCGGTTTCTTCTTCTGGCGTGATGTCCGGCGACGACAGCTGCTGCAGGAACTTGCGCACGGCGCGGTGGCCGTCCAGCACGCTCTGGCGCTGTACTTCGGTGGGGTGGGCGGTGAGCACGGCACTGACGCTGGCTTCCTGCAGCGCAGCGTTGAGGCGGGCAAAATCCACGCCGCTTTCGTGCAGGCTAACGAGCGCACGCGACAGGCTGCCGCGCTGCGGCGCGCTACCAGCGCGCTGGTGGGCGCGGCGGCGGCGGGCGTGGTGCAGGTCTTCGGCAATATTGAACAGCTGCGAATACAGGCCACAGGCGCGCACCAGCGCGGTGGTGGTGGCGGGCGACAGGCGCTCTACCAGCGCGTCGGCCTCGGCGTCGTGGCGCTGCGCACCGCTGGGAATGGCGCGGATCTCGTCCACCACCTCGGCGCCTTCCTGTTCCAGCAGCAGCGCTTCCAGCAGGCGGTTCAGCCGTGCCAGGTCTTCGCGTAGCGGTAAATCCTTGTCCTGATCGTGCATACTCTATTTCCCTAATATTTTATTGTGACAAACACTGCGAAGATGGCCGGCATGGATACCGCCCTGATCCTCATTCCCGATTTCCTGCTTATCCTGTTCGGCTTTGCCCTGCGGCGCAGCGGCTGGCTGGCGCCTGCTTTCTGGGCGGAAGCCGAGAAATTCGTGTACTTCGTGCTGTTCCCGCCGCTGCTGTTCCGCGCACTGGCGCGGGCGCAGCTGGACCTGGCCGCCAGCCTGCCCATGTTGGCCGCAGGCCTGCTGTTTACCGCCTGCGCCTTTGCGCTGGGCAGCGCGGCCAAGCCGCTGTTCCGGCTGCCGCAGAGCAGCTTTGCCGCCGGCAACCAGGGCGCTTACCGCTTTAATACCTATGTCGGCTTTGCCGTCATGGGCACACTGGCTGGCCAGCAGGGCATTGCCACCATCGCGCTGCTCTGCGGCAGCATGGTGCCGGTGGTCAACGTGATGGCGGTGTGGCAGCTGGCGCACGGCAGCGAGCGCGGCATGCTGCACGAGCTGGCCCGCAACCCCATCATCTGGGGCATTACAAGCGGGCTGGCGGCCAACCTGTCAGGCCTGGCGGTGCCGGCGCCGCTGTTTGCCGCCATCGACCACCTGGCCGCCGCGGCGCTGCCGCTGGGGCTGATTACCGTGGGGGCCGGGCTGCGCTTTGCCGCACTGCGCCGCCACGCCGGCCCCTTGCTGTACTGGAACGCCATCAAGCTGCTGTTGCTACCCGCCATCGCCGTGCTGGCCACCGGCCTCTTGGGCGTCAGCGGCCTGTACCGTCAGGCGGCGCTGGTGATGAGCATGCTGCCCACCGCGACCTCGGCCTATATCCTGGCCGTACGCATGCAGGGTGATGGCGAGCTGGCGGCGGCGGTGGTCACCACCTCTACGCTGGCCGCCATGCTCACCATGCCGCTGATGCTGGCCTTATTGCTGTAATCCTGCCGTAAAAGCGGCGCAGCGTGTAGTTAAACTACAGGTAATGTTGCAGCTACACACACCCTGCCCTGCATCAAGGTTGGCCGCCGTGCGCGTGCTAGAATGCCGGCCATCCTTTTCTTAGCGCAGGACCGCCGTTCATGAACAAGCTCGTCATCGCCAGCCGCGAAAGCAAACTCGCCATGTGGCAGGCCGAACATATCAAAGCCCGCCTGGAAGCGCTGTACCCGCAGCTTACGGTAGAGATTCTGGGCATGACCACCCAGGGCGACCAGATCCTGGACAAAACCCTGTCCAAGATCGGCGGTAAAGGCCTGTTTGTGAAAGAGCTGGAGCTGGCCCTGCAAGAAGGCCGCGCCGATATTGCCGTGCACTCCATCAAGGACGTGCCGATGAACCTGCCGGAAGGCTTTGCCCTGGCCGCCATCTGCGAACGCGAAGACCCGCGCGACGCACTGGTGTCCAACCGCTACACCAGCCTGCACGAGCTGCCGCACGGCGCCGTGGTGGGCACCTCCAGCCTGCGCCGCGAATCGCAGCTGCGCGCCCGCTTCCCGCACCTGGTGATCAAACCGCTGCGCGGCAATGTGCAAACCCGTCTGCGCAAGCTGGACGACGGCGAATTCGACGCCATCATCCTGGCCGCCGCCGGCCTGAAACGCCTGGCGCTGAGCGAGCGCATCCGCCAGGAGCTGGCACCGTCGGAAAGCCTGCCGGCTGTGGGCCAGGGCGCGCTGGGTATTGAAATCCGCGCCGACCGTGAAGACCTGGTCGCCCTGCTGGCACCGCTGAACCACGCCGATACCCACGCCTGCGTCACCGCCGAACGCGCTTTCTCGCGCGTGCTGGGCGGCAGCTGCCAGATCCCGATCGGCGGCTTTGCCACCATCACCGACGACCTCATCACCCTGGGCGGCTTTGTGGCGCACCCGGATGGCTCGGTGATGCTTACCGCCAGCGCCAGCGCCCCGCGTCACTACGCCGACGCGCTGGGCCGCGCGGTAGCCAAAAAGCTGCTGGACCAGGACGCCGCGCCGCTGATCGAAGCCGTCATCGCCGAACAGGCCGGCAAATAAGCCATGGCCGGCACGCTGCTGCTGGTGCGCCCCCCGGCCCAGGCCGCCCGCCTGCAAGCTGCGCTGGCTTCGCTGGGCGTGGCCGCGCAGCCGTTCAGCGTGCTGGACACGGTAGCGGACGACGCCGCGCTGGCCACCCTGCCAGCGCTGGCACGCGTGAGCCACTGGCTGGTTTTTGTCAGCCCGTCTGCCATCGATATCGGCTGGCCAGCCGTGGCCGCCAAGCTGCCCGCCAGCGTAAAGCTGGCCTGCGTTGGCCGCGCCAGCGCCGACAAGCTGATGCAGCAAAGCCAGCGCCCGGTGCTGTACCCCGAAACCGGCAACGACAGCGACGCCCTGCTGGCGCACCCCGCCATGCAGCAGCTTGCCGGCCAGCGTGTGCTGATTGTGCGTGGCCACGGCGGGCGCGCCCAGCTCGGGGAAACCCTTGCCGCACGCGGTGCGCTGGTACGCCATGCCGACATCTACCAGCGCGAGGTCACCCCGCCGGACTGGGCCAGGTTGGCCGCCTTGCACACCGCCGGCCAGCTGGCCGGCCTGCTGGTGACGTCCAGCGAAATTGCCGACGCGCTGTTCGGCCAGGCCCAGGCAGCACAGCGCGCCCTGCTGTGCACGCTGCCGTTTTATACCCTGCACCCGCGTATTGCCCTGCGTTTGCGCCAGTACGGCGTGAGCGATATCTCACTATGCGACGGCAGTGCCAGCGCACTGGCCGCCATGCTGGGTCGCTAAGCGGCTGGCAGCCCCACCAAGGCAGCGTTACAATGCCCTGCAGTCATACGGCGCCCCGCGCCGGATCCAGCAACCCTGCCGCCTAGCGCGGCTACCTTGCGGTCACCACGAGATCCCATGAGCGAAGCCACCCCAGTAGAAACCGGCAGCGCGCTGCCAGCCAAGAAAACCGTCAACCTCGCGCTGATTGTTTCCCTGATTGCGCTGGGTGTTACCGGCTGGCAATACCTGGACAGCCGCCAGCAGCTGAACGAAGCCAAGCAAGCGCTGGCCAGCCGCCTGGCCGAAAGCGGCGGCAACACCAAAGCCATCCAGACACAAACCGAGCAAGCCCTGGCCGCCACCCGCGCCGCCGAAGCCAAGCTGGTGCTGCTAGAGGCCCGCGTCAACGAATCGGCCGGCCAGTACGCCACGCTGGGTGCCATGTACCAGGAACTCACCAAAAACCGCAGCGACTGGCTGCTGTCCGAGGTAGAGCACACCCTGGGCATTGCCAGCCAGCAGCTACAGCTGGCCGGTAACGTCAGTGGCGCCATTACCGCGCTGGAAATGGTAGACAACCGCCTGGCCCGTTTCGACAACCCGGCGCTGATTCCGGTGAAAAAAGCCGTTTCCAAAGACCTGGAAACCCTGAAAGCCCTGCCCTACCTGGATAGCGTGGGCCTGACAGTCAAACTGGACACCCTGATGCTGGGGGCGGAAACCCTGCCGCTGGTGATCGACCACCACCGCCTGGCCACCGCCACCGCCCGCCCGGCGCTGCCCGCCAACGCCCCGTGGTGGGAACGCCTGCTGGCTGACGTCACGCAAAGCCTGGGCGAGATGGTACGTATCCGCCGCATGGACAAACCCGAAGCGCTGCTGCTGTCGCCAGAACAGGCCTTCTTCCTGCGCGAGAACATCAAGCTGCGCCTGCTGGACGCCCGCCTGGCGCTGACCCAGCGCGACGGGGCTACCTACCAGGCCGACCTGGCCGCTGCTGCCCAGTACGGTGCACGCTACTTCGACCGCGATGCCCCGGCCACGCAAAAATGGCAGGCCACGCTGGCCGAGCTGGCCGCCGCCCGCCTGAACGTGACCCTGCCCGACCTGTCTGCCAGCCTGAAAGCCGTGCGCGATGCGCAGGGCAATACCGTGGAGTAAGCCGTGAGATTTGTGTTCTGGATTGTCGGACTGTTTGCCCTGGCGGTACTGATTGGCCTGGCCTCTACGCTGAATACCGGCTACGCCATCCTGTTTGTGCCGCCGTACCGCATGGAAGTGTCGTTCAATCTGCTGATCATCGCCGTGGTGGTATTGGTACTGGTAGCGTATGCCGTGCTGCGTTTGCTGGGCCTGGCGGCCAACCTGCCGCAGGAAGTACGTACGTTCCAGCGCCAGAAAAAGCTGCGCGCCTCGCGCCATGCGCTGCGTGAAGCCGCTATTTCGCTGTTCGAGGGCCGCTACCAGCGCGCCGAACGCGAAGCGCTGAAATCCATCGACGACGAATACGCGGAAGAAAACCGCGCCCTGGCCCTGATGATTGCCGCACGCTCGGCCGCCAGCGTGGGCGACAACGCCAAGCGCGATGGCTACCTGAGCCGCCTGGAAAGCATGCCGCAACGCATCCAGCTGGCACGCCACATGGTAGAAGCGCAGATCCGCATGGACGCCAAACAGCCGCTGGAAGCACTGGCCGCCATCGAACGCGCCCGCGCCATCAGCAGCAACCTCACCTCGGCCCTGCGCCTGGAGCTGAAAATCCGCATGCTGCTGAAGCAGCCGGAACAGGTACTACAGATTACCGAGAAACTGCTGAAAGCCGACGCGCTGGAAGCCGAGCAAGCCCGCCGCTACCGCCTGGCAGCCTATCGCCAGCAGCTGGTAGGCCTGGGCAGCGAACGCGAGGTACGCGACTGGCTCAAGCGCATTCCCGGCGTAGAAAAACAGAACCCGGATCTGGTGGTAGACATTTCGCGCCACCTGATAGCGCTGGACACCTACCCGCTGGCCGCCGAGCTGATTGCCACCGCGCTGTCGGACGAAGAGCAAGCCACCCCCGAGCTGGCTCGCGAGCTGGGCATGCTGGCCGAGCACATCGACAGCCAGCGCCGCCTGACGCTGATGCGCGACGCGGAAAACTGGCTGAAATCGCGCCCGCGCGACCACATGCTGCTACTGGCACTGGGCCGCCTGGCACTGGCCGAGCAGCTGTGGGGCAAGGCGCAAAGCTACCTGGAAGCCAGCGTTTCCATGCAGCCCACCCTGTGCGCCCATGCCGAGCTATCCAAGCTGTTTGCCACCCTGGGCAAGGATGACAAAGCAGCGCAGCACCAGGCGCTGGCGCTGAAAATCGCCCTGCAACAAGGCTGCTAAGCATGAGAACCCTGCTCCTTGCCACCACGCTGGCGCTGGCCACTGCGGCCAACGTTTATGCCGCCAGCCCGGCCAAGCCCGCAGCGCAAGCGGCGGCCAGCCAGCAGCTGGTGGTGATCGACGTGCGTACGCCGGAAGAGTTTGCCGACGGCCACCTGCAGGGCGCGCAGCTGTTACCGGTAGACCGCATTGCGCAGGACATTGCCGCGCGGGTGCCGGATAAGCACACGCCTATCCAGCTGTATTGCCGCAGCGGCCGCCGTTCGGCACAGGCACTGGACACGCTGAAAGCACTGGGCTACACCCGCCTGCAAAACCTGGGTGGGCTGGAAGACGCCAGCCACAGCAGCCAGCGCCCCATCGTGCGCTAGGCCTATCGAAGCACCCATGAAAAAACCGCCTCACGGCGGTTTTTTCATGATCAGATCGTGCCCGCTTATACCTGCGGACTGGCAAAGCCCAATGCGGCTAACTCGTCGGCAGCCAGCAAGCGCCACGCGCCTTCGGGCAGATCACCCAGTGCCAGGCTGCCCAGCGCCAGGCGATGCAGCTGCTCTACGCGGTTGCCTGCTGCGGCCACCATGCGCTTTACCTGGTGGTACTTGCCCTGGGTAATGGCCATGTCCAGCAGGTATTCGCCCACCTGCTCGGCGCTGTCTGCGGCCAAGGTTTCCTGCTCGTCGTGCAGCAGCACGCCCGCGCGCAAGCGCTGCAGCAGCTCAGCGCTAACCGGGTGCTTGGTGGTAACGCGGTAGTGTTTGGGGACATCTTTTTTCGGCGAGGTCAGCGCGTGCACGAACTGGCCATCGGTAGAAAACAGCAGCAGGCCGGTGGTATCCACATCCAGCCGGCCTACCGCCGACACCCCCAGGTTGACCATCTGCTGGGGCAGCAGGCGGTACACACTGGGGTTATGAATGGGCTTGTGCGAGGTTTCATAGCCTGCCGGCTTGTGCAGCAGCAGGTAAAAGGGTTCGGGCAGCAGCGTCCACGGCGTGCCGTCTACCTGCAGCGAGTGGATGTCGGCAGGGGCCAGCTCGCGGCGCCAGTTGTATTCGGTTTCCCCGTTCAGGTCTACCAGGCCGTATTCGACCAGCTTGCGGCATTCCTTACGGCTGCCAAAGCCTTGTTGTTGCAGTAAGCGATAGAGTTCCATGCGCGTATTCTATCACTGCCTGCCCTGCAGACTTTCCTTGAAATTCAATAACATGGCATACGCCCCCTGCAACATTTATCCTGCAGAGCGTGTTACTATTTCACCTGCTTATTAGTAAGTATTTCTTAAACAACCTAGTACTCGATGGAAATCGTTCACTCAGCCACGCTCCAGCTGTGCCTGCTGCTGATTTATCTGGTTTGCGGCGTCACCGTCTGGCTGCTGCGCGGCCCGCATAGCCGCAAAGGCATCTACGATCGCTGGGCAGGGGCGCACCTGGCAGGAGCGGGGCTTTATCTGACACTGCTGTACTCGCCCTATCTGCCGTCACTCTACACAGCGCTGCTGGCCTGCCTGTTACTGCTACTCAAAGGCAGCTGGCTGCTGGGCAGCTTTGCCCGCTTGCTACGCACGCCGATTCCGCTGCAAGGCCGGTGGCGCTTTGGCGCGGGTTTGATGCTGGTATTAAGCTGCTTGCTGCTGGCCATGCCACCGCATGTCTACTACGTGCACCTGGCCATGGCACTGGGTGTGGCCGCCCTGTATCTGGGCAGCCTGGCGGCGCTGCTACTGCAGCAAGCAGAGCGGCCTTTGCCGATCAAGCTGGCCGGTGGCCTGTGCGCTTTGGCCACGACCTATATGCTGCTATATGCCCTGCACCTGGGAGCCAGCGACCCGGCTTTCATCGTGTACGAGATCGGCCCGCTGCTACTGCTGCCGGTACTGGTGGCCACCCCGCTGCTGGCACAGTGCTTTACCGCTATCGGCAAAGAGCAGGAGCTGGCGGTGCTGCGCACCCTGGCCACGCTGGACCCGCTGACCGGCATTTTCAACCGCCGCAGTTTCGAGGAGCTGGCGCGCAAGGCTTGTGCACAGCACGCCCGCCAACAACGCCCGCTGGCCTTGCTGATGATCGACCTGGACCATTTCAAGCGCATCAACGATACCTATGGCCACAGCCGCGGCGATATGGCGCTCAAGGCGCTGGCGGAACTGATTCCCGAGCACGTACGCACCGCCGATATTTTTGGCCGTTTTGGCGGCGAGGAGTTTTGCCTGCTACTGCCGGACACCCATGTTCATGGCGCCCGCGAGGTAGCCAGCAAGCTATGCCAGCAGATCAATACCATTTTGCTGGAGCCTGGCAAGGCCAGTAGTGCGCTGAGTGCCAGCATTGGCGTCGCCAGCCTGGTACCACGGCATGTGGACGACTGGCGCGAGCTGTTCGAGCTGGCCGACAGCCGGCTCTACCGTGCCAAATCGGCCGGGCGTAACCAGCTGGTCTGGATAGGCTAGCCAATAGTCAAAAGCCCGCAGGCATGGCCAGCGGGCTTTTTTTATGGGCCAGGCGCCTGTATGACTCAGGCGGCTTTGGCTTTCAGGATCACATACAGCTCGTCTTTGAGCTTCAGTTTTTCTTTTTTCAGGTTTTCGATATCTACCGCAGAACCCGACTCGATGCGGTTTTCGATATTCTTGATTTGTTGGTCCAGCTCATTGTGCTTGTCGAACAGACGGGTAAAGTGTGCGTCTTCGGTTTTCAGTTTGCTGATCAGATCACGAAATTCCGGGAACATGGCTTTCTCCTTGGTGGGGTACCGCACTAGCGGCGCGGCGACAGGACCATGCTATGCCCATCACGGAAAAAGCCATTTGATCTAGCACACAAACCGCGTCGCTAAAACTGCTGCTTGAACCAACTCCAGATGCCCAGCGAAAACCCCGGGAACAGGTCGATCCCCAGCGCCGACTTCACCAGATACAGCACCAGCAAGCCTAGCAGGGTGGACAGCAAGAGCAGGACAGACAAAAACACCGCTTGCAGCAGCAAGGACAGCTGCTTTTCCCGCCGGGTCAATTCGCGCCGGTTTCTGCCTAACAGGAATACGTAGTAGTAGCGCCAACGCCAGAACACCACCGTACCGCGGATATCTACCGCATGGCGGCCCCAGCTACGCGCGCCCAGGGCTAGCCTGAGGCTGGCCAGCTGCGCCTCGGTAAACGTATCGGCAATCTCCTGCGGCATACGGCCAAGCAAGTGCTGTATAGACGGGTCGCGCCGGATGTCGCTGGGCGGCAGAGGGGTAGGTGTCGGCATGGTGGCATACGATAGGGGCGGGATGCGTTAGATATACCATAGGCAACCCCATAAACAAAAACCGGGGCACCGCCCCGGTTTTTGAGATCAATAACAAGCCCTGTTGGCAACGCAAACAGGGCTTGTTTGGTGCTGGCCAGCTTACAGCGAGCCGTAGGAATGCAGGCCGGACAGGAACATGTTCACGCCGATGAAGGCAAAGGTGGTGACCAGCAAGCCGATGACCGCCCACCACGCCAGCGGCTCGCCGCGCCAGCCTTTTACCAGCCGCACGTGCAGCCAGGCGGCGTAGTTCAGCCACACGATCAGCGCCCAGGTTTCTTTCGGGTCCCAGCTCCAGTAGCCGCCCCAGGCATCCGCTGCCCACATCGCGCCCAGGATGGTGGCGATGGTGAAGAACAGGAAGCCTACCGAAATGGCCTTGTACATCATCTCGTCGATCACGTCGGCCTTAGGCAGCTTGTCGGTCAGGATACCGCGGCGCGACAGCAGCTGCGCCACGCCCAGCATGGCCGACAAGGCAAACGCGCCGTAGCCTACAAAGTTGGCCGGCACATGAATCTTCATCCACCACGATTGCAGTGCCGGGATCAGCGGCTGGATGGTGTGCGCCTGGCGGTCGAAGGTGTACCACAGGATGAAACCTACCGCGGCCGAGATCACCAGCAGGACGAAAGCACCCAGCTGGCGGGCAGCAAACTTGGCCTCGTAGTACAGGTACATCAGCGCGGTGATCAGACAGAACAGGATGAACACTTCGTACAGGTTGGATACCGGGATGCGGCCAACGTCCGGCGCAATCAGGTAGCTTTCGTACCAACGGGTAAACAGGCCTGCCAGCGCAAAAGCCGAGGCAGCCCAGGTGAGACCGCTACCGATACGGTTCAGCAAGGCAGAACGCGACAGCAGGCCCGCCCAGTAAATGGCCGTTGCCAGGAAGAACAGCGTGCACATCCACATGAACGACGACTGGCTGGAGAACAGGTATTTCAGACCAAAGCTCTCACCGGCTCGGGCCAGGTTATGGTCGTACAGCTCGATGGCCAGCAGCGACATGGCACCGGCCAACGGGAAGAACCAGCGCCAGCTGCCCCAGAACCAGCCCAGCGCCACGATCCCTGCACCGCTACCCAGCAGGATCAGGTCTTCGTAGATGTCCATCCTGCTGCCGTACAGGCTGAAGGTGTAGCCTGTCACCACGGCAATGAACAGGGCAAACAGCCAGTCAGCCAGGTTCAGTCGCTTATAGAACGGTTGTTGCATTAGCAGCTCCATCATACCTCTCCTGCTCGCGGGCTCAGGGCACCCACAATTTTATCGAAATCTTCATCCAGGTCGCGGTTGTGGCGGTTAGAGCTCATGGCCACACGCACGCTACCGGCACGCAGTACCAGCCACAGCCGCACTTCACGCACATAGAACATCAGGATGATGCCGATAACCAGCATCAGCGAGCCCAGATACACCAGGTTTTTCCCCGGCGAGCGCGTCATCTGCAGGCCGGACGACTGTACCTGATCAAAGCCCTGCAGCTCCAGGTACAGCGGCGCACTGTAGTCATTGAAGGCGCTGACGGTGACCAGGCTATCCAGCAAGAAGCGATAGTGCTTCTCGTCCTGCGGCCACGGTTTCAGGCCGGCTTTTTCCTGCGCAACTGCCATCACGTCGATCACCGCGCCTTGCAGGATCTTGATATAGGTCTGCGCAATCGCCTGGCGTTTGTCGGCGGGCACCTTGTCGTCCAGGAATTTTTCCAGCGCCACAAAGCCACCCTCGCCAAAGCGCGCCAGAATCCACTTCACGCTATCGCCAAACTGTTTTTCCATGGCCGGGCTGATCGCCGCGCCCTGCATGGCCTTGGCGGTGGTACGGCGGGCAATTTCGTCGTACAGCGCCGGGTTTTTCAGCGCAGCCTGCAGGCGCATGAAGCTGTCGATCTTCAGCTCGTCATCCAGCGGGATGCGCAGGTACTGGAATGGCTGCGCCACTTCGCTGCGCACACCGGCAATCTGGTACAGCGCGCCTTCTTGCTCCATCGGCGCCATATAGTGGTGGAACTCGCGCGCCTGGCCATGGCTGTCACGCAGCTTGTAGGTAATGGACGGGCCGACGTTTTTCAGGTTTTTGGTGTCCTGCTTCACTTCGCGCACGTCGTGCATGCGCTGCTGCAGGGTTTTGCCATCGGCCTCGCGCTTGCCCATGTTTTCGATGTTGAACACACGCAGGTCGCCAAACTCCAGCTGGTAATCCTGGCCATTCACGCGCAGCGGCTGGCTGTTCAGCGATACACCTTTTATTTCGCTGGCGGGGCTTTGCGGCTGGGCCAGGTTCCAGGCTTTCAGCTCCAGCGGCGAGCCGCCGTCGCCAAAGCTGGCCTGGTAGATGGCCACGCCATCCACGATCATGGGGTGGTTCACCTTCACGGTAGCCGGGGTTTCCTTGCCGCTGGCCTTGTCGGTCACCACGATATCGCTGGCAAACAGCTTGGGCATGCCGTTGCTGTAGTAGTCCACATGAAACTTCTTCAGCGTCACGATAAAGGGCAGCTCCTGCACCAGGTAACCCTTGCCGCTGTTCAGGAAGATCACGTCGGCGCTTTTGTTTTCCACCACGGTCACGCTGCCACGGAAGGACAGGTTATTGGCCCCCAGCCGGCTTTGTGCCGGTATCTGCCCCTGCGGCAGCTCGCGGGTTTCCGGCACGATACTGCCGGTGAGCTCGCCGATTTTCAGCGGCAGGTTGCCATCCATCAGGCCACCGATACAGATCACCACCATGGCAATGTGGGCAAAGAAGTAACCCAGCTTGCTGCCGCTACCCTTTTTGGCAGCCAGTACGATGCTGCCATCGTCACGCTCGCTGCGTTTGTAGCGCATGCCTCGCTGCTGGATCAGCGCCACCGCCTGGGCTTCGTCCAGCGACACGGCCAACTCGCGGCTGTGCTTCATGGCCTTGAGCGAGCCTTCCGCCGCTTTTTCGCGGAAGCCCTTCATGTCGCGCAGGAAAGCCGGGCCATTTCGCACGATGCACAGCGTGGTAGAGATCACCAGAAAGGCCAGAATGGTGAGAAACCAGGCCGAATGGTAAACGTCGTACAAGCCCAGGTATTCGAATGCCTTGAACCAGAACTGGCCAAACTCGAAGGCATAGTTAGGGTAGGGCTCGTTCTGCTTGAGTACGGTACCGATGACCGATGCGATGGAAAGGATGGTCAGCAGACCAATGGCAAACCGCATGGAGCTGAGCAGCTCGTACAGGCGATAGCCGGGTGACGCGGGTTTTTTTTGGCTTTTCATTTTGGTTTCAAACGCGACAAAGGGGGCGCAAAGCCCCCTTTGGAACGTATCTGCGCGAAAAAGTTGCGCTTAACGGAGACCGGAAATGTACTCGGATACCGCTTTCATTTCCGCGTCGGTCAGACGCATGGCGATATCGTGCATCACCGCATTCTTGCGATCAGTGCCAGCCTTGAAGTCTGCCAGCTGTTTGGCCACGTAGGCCGAGTGCTGGCTGCCCAGTGCCGGGTACTGGTCAGGGTAGCCTTTACCTGCCGGGCCGTGGCAAGCCATACAGGCCGGTACTTTGGTCGCCGGGTTGCCTGCGGTGTAGATCTTCTTGCCCAGTGGCATCTGGCTCTTGTCGGCCGCTTCACGCGGTTTTACCTTCTGGCTGCTGAAATACGCAGCCACGTTAGCCATATCGGCCGGGGTCAGCGGTGTGGCCATCCCCATCATGACCGGGTTTTTGCGCTCGCCGGATTTGAAAGCCTTCAGCTGGTTTTCGATATATTTGGCGTGCTGGCCGGCCAGCGTCGGGTTGGCAGAAGCCACGCTGTTGCCGTCCGCACCGTGACAGGCAGCACATACCTGGTCAACGATGGCTTTGCCCTTGACCGGGTCGCCTTTGGCAGGCGCTGCCGGGGTGGAGGCCATAGCACTGGCTGCAAAGGTAGCAGCAGCGATAGCCAACAGCATGTTACGTTTCATGGTCGCTCCTAATGAGAGATAGCGTAAATATCTGTAAAGGTGGCAATTTCAAACCTGCTATTCTATATCAATTGACTTTGCCCTTACTACTATGTCGATCTTTCAGAATGCACGGTTTTTCACAACCGTAAACCACCTCAAGGATTTGCCACCCACGCGTTGCGAGGTGGCCTTTGTTGGCCGCTCTAACGCCGGCAAGTCCAGCGCTATCAATACCCTGTGCAATCGTACCCGCCTGGCCTACGTATCCAAAACCCCTGGCCGCACGCAGCACATCAACTTTTTCGACCTCGGCCAGGAGCGTTTCCTGGTGGATTTGCCCGGCTACGGCTACGCCGAAGTGCCCGAGGCCATTCGCGTACACTGGGTAGCCCTGCTGGGCCAGTACCTGCAAACGCGCGACAGCATCGTGGGCCTGCTGCTGATCATGGACTCGCGCCACCCGCTCAAGGAGCTGGACTGGAAGATGATCGAGTTCTTTACCGTTACCCAGCGCCCGGTACACATTCTGTTGTCCAAAGCCGACAAATTGTCGCGCCAGGAACAACAGAAGGTTCTGTCCTCGGTCAAGAAACAGCTGGCTGACTACCCCAATATCACCCTGCAGCTGTTTTCCAGCTCCAAAAAGACCGGTACCGAAGAAGTAGCAGGCATTGTGGAGAGCTGGTTTGCCGCCTGCCCGATGCCGCAAGAGGAACAATTTGACGATATCGATGAAACTTTCCCCGATTGAGGCGTCAAAGCAAACAGGAGCCACGCTCCTTCCCGCTTCACCTCCCTGAGCGGGAGCCTGCCAAGGCATTGGCCCCGGTTTACGAACCGGGGTTTTTTCTTGCCTGCGGCCAACATGGCAAGAATCGGGTCGCCCAGGCTGACATGGCTCACTACACTGCCAGCATGACCCAGGAGGCCGGCATGCACAGTGCACACCCACCCCGCGATGAAGAGCGCATCACCCAGGCGATCCGCTACCTGATACAACACGCCCATAGCCAGCCCACGCTGGCGCAGCTGGCCAACACGCTGAACCTGTCCGAATACCATCTGCAGCGCCTGTTTACCCAATGGGCCGGCATCAGCCCCAAACGCTTTTTACAGCAGATCACGCTAGAGGCAGCCAAGGCAGGCTTGCAGCAAGGCACGGCGCTGCTGCCACTATCCCACCAGCTGGGCTTGTCCGGCAGCAGCCGCCTGCACGACCTGTTTGTCACGCTGGAAGCCATGACGCCCGGCGAGTGGCGCGCGGGTGGCGCCAGCTTGCCGCTGCACTGGAGCATCGAACCCAGCCGCTTTGGCCCGCTGCTGGCCGCCAGCACGCCACGCGGGCTGTGCCTGCTGCATTTCCTGCCCCTGGCGGATCATGCATCCGCACACATGCTGCTGCAGCAACGTTGGCCGCACGCGCAGCTGAAACACCAGCCAGGCAGCCATCAGGCGCTGGTGGCACGGCTGTTTCAGCCACAGGGCCTGCACGACAGCCCGCCTCTGGCACTGCATGTACACGGTAGCAATTTCCAGATCCAGGTCTGGCGCGCGCTGCTGACCATCCCGTATGGCAGCCTGTGCAGCTATGGCCAGCTGGCACAAGCACTCGGCAGGCCGGGCGCAGCGCGCGCCGTGGGCAGCGCCGTGGGGGCCAACCCGATCGCCTGGCTTATCCCCTGCCACCGTGTGATCCGCGCCAGCGGGGCACTAGGCGGTTATCGTTGGGGAGAAAACTGCAAACTGTCGCTATTAGGCTGGGAGGCCGCACAACAAGCAGCGGCTGGAAATTATAGAAATATCGAGCAACCACACTAAGCCACCTACACTGGCACTTTCCCCCTCGGGACATTGCCATGTACCGCTTGCCCACCACCCTGCTGCTCGCTGCGCTACACCTGCCAGCCCAAGCCATCACAGCTGTGGTTCTGGACATGCCCGGCTTTGCCTGGAATGGCCACGGCTGGATACCCGAGCTGCTGGGGCGCCTGCAGCTGCAGCAACAAGCCATCAACCTGCGCCTGCTACCACCGGCAAGGGCGGTAGAACGCTACTACCGCGGCGGTGAAGGCGAGCTGTTTGCCGCCGACCTGCTGTGCCGCCGCCACGACAGCCACTTTCTGACGCTAGGCGTGCGCGACTACGAGGTATTCATCACACGCCAGGGCGACAAGGTACCCGGCCCGGGCAGCCTGCCGCCCACCGGGGAGCGCGTGCTGGTGGTACGGGGATTTAATCATGCTTTTGTCCAGCAAAACCCCATGCTGCGCTGGGAAGAGGTCAGCAGCATAGACAAAGCGCTGGACATGCTGCGCGCGCGACGCGCCAACTATTTCTTCAGTTTTCTGGCACTCAGTGAAGACGCCATGCGCACACAAGGCAGCCACCGTCATTTCAGCTATGACAGCAACAAAGCCGTGGGCGAGGTGTGGCCGGCACTGAGCTTTCGGCCAAACGATAGCGGCCTGCTGCTAGCACAGCAGCTACGCCAGCAGCTACTGCAGCAATGGCAAAGCGGCCAGTACGCCAGCCTGCTACAGCGCCACGGTCTGCCTGCCTGGCACATGCGCCCGGGGCTGGAAGGCCGCTTTAGCGTGGTGCAAGCCAGCGACTGCCCGGCCACGCGGACACCGCAGTCCCCCTGAGCCTCAGCTGGCCGGGTGGGTGGCAGGCAGCCAGACCGCCACCTCGAAGCCCCCGCCTGGGGGGTGGGCAAACTGCAAACGCCCGCCATGCTGCTGCACAATGCGCTGCACAATGGCCAGCCCCAGCCCGCTGCCGCCATCGGTTCCCCGGTGTGCGGCCAACCTTTCAAACGGCGCCAGCGCTGCCTGCTGCAAGTCCGGCGCAATGCCCTCCCCGCTATCGCGCACCCGCAGCACCACTTCACCCGCCCCCGGCTGCAGGCTCACGGCAAACGGCGGCTGGCCGTAACGGCGCGCATTTTCCAGCAGGTTGGACAACAGGCGCTGCAGGCTTAAGGCATCGCCCTGCAAGCTGGCATCGCAGCGCTGCCAGTGCACCGCCATGCCGTCACGGGCAAAGCGCGATAGCACGCTGTCGATCACGCCCCCCAGCGCCACCTCCTGCATCGGGCGGGTTTCTTCGCTACGGGCAAAATCGATGAACTGACTGACAATGTGCGACAACTCGTCGATATCCGACAGCATCCCGGCACTATCTTCATCCGGTGACAGCATCTCCACGGCCAGCTTCAGCCGGGTCAGCGGCGTGCGCAGGTCATGCGAGAGCCCTGCCAGCATCAGGCGGCGTTCGCTGGCGGCCTTGTCCAGCGCCTGCGCCATGCCGTTAAAACGCTCGATCAGCAGGCGCACCTCGCGCGGGCCACTGGGTACCACCGGTGGCGGTGTACGCCCGGCTTCCAGCTCCCGGGTGGCTGCCACCAGCTGCGATAGCGGCCGAGTGGTACGCCAGGCCAGGGCAAACGCCGCCAGCAAGGACAGCAGCGCCACCAAGCCGGCAGCTTGCAAGGTTGGCCGCAAGGAAGGCGGCAGAAAGCGCGTCAGCGGCATCACCAGCCAATAATGGCTATCCAGCACCGGCACTCGCAGCCACAGCTCGCGCCGCTCGCCACGGCTGAACTGCACATGTACCGGCTCGCCCAGCGCATCGGATAGCTGGCCGGCCAGGTCATGCCCCATCGGGGGCACCCTGGAATGCACCTGCTCCGCCGCACTGAGCGGCAGCAGGCGCGGCAGGCCAACGTGGTTGTTGGTCAGCAAGAAAGGAGCGCGTTGCGCAGCGGGCAAGCGCGCCAGCGCGCCCTCGTAATCGGCCAGCGTGTCCACCACCTGGGCGTACAGCTGGTCCGCCAGCAGGGTGTTTTTTTGCTTTACGCCCAGCCACAGGGTAAACACCTGGCTGGCCAGCACGGCCATCACCACCAAGGCAGCCAGGCGGATAAACAAGGTGCCGCGCAACACGGGCAGGGTCATGGTGCGTCCTTGTCACGGCCATCGGGCACAAATACATAGCCGTAGCCCCAGACCGTTTGCAGGTAGCGTGGCGGGCCGTCAGCATCTTCTATGGCTTTGCGCAGGCGCGACACGTGTACGTCAATGCTGCGGTCTTGCGACTCGCCGCCGCCTTTGCCCATGGCCAGCGTCATCAGCTGCTCGCGGGTAAGCGGCCGCCGCGGGTGGGTGGCCAGCGCCAACAGCACGGCGTATTCGGCGGTGGTCAGCGTCACCGGCTGGCCGTCACGCAGCAGCTCGCGCCGTGAGGGGTTCAGTGTGCAGGGGCCAAAATGCAGTGCTTCGGCTTCCTCGTGGCTGGCGGTAACCGCCGGGGTGTGCTCGTAGCGGCGCAGCACAGCATTAATGCGCGCCAGCAGTTCGCGCGGATTGAACGGTTTGGCCAGGTAGTCATCGGCGCCCATTTCCAGGCCCAGGATACGATCGATATCTTCACCACGCGCCGTCAGCATCACCACCGGTATCGGCTCGCCCTGCGCGCGCAGGCGGCGCACCACAGCCAGGCCATCCTCGCCCGGCATCATCACATCCAGTACCAGCAAATCCGGGCGGTTACGCGCCAGCTTGCGGTCCAGCTCGCGCGCATCGGGCAAGCTTTCTACCGTATAGCCTTGCTGAGTCAGGTAGCGCTGCAGCAGCTCGCGCAGGCGCGCATCGTCGTCTACTACCAGTATTTTGCGGTTTTCCATAAACACCCCGTCTTCGTGCAGGCAGGGCTGCCTGCCAGTTAATGCTGCAAGCCTACCGCTTGGCTGGCAGAGCGTCAGCCCCGGTGTGAACAGAGATTAAGCCTGCGGCCAACCTTAACACCCGTTAACACTCCGCACCGCGCGGCACATACTCCGGCAAAACCCCGGCGCTAAAGTGACAGCATCAACCAAGGCCACACGGCATAAGGAGTTTGCAATGAAAACACGTTTCGCCCCCACCGCGCTGGCGCTCACTCTGCTAGCTGCCCTGTCCGCCTCGGCGCTGGCTTTTGGCCAGGGTGACAATATGCCCCGCGCCGACCGCAAGGCCTTCCACGAAGCAGTCATGTCCGGCGCGCTGACCGACGCCGAGCTGGCCACGCTGAAAAAAGAGCGCGACACCACCGTAGCCGCCATCAAGAAACTGCGCGACGACGGCAGCTTCAGCAGCGCCGACCGCGAACAGGCCAAAAAGCTGCACCAGGCCCTGCAAGACAAAACCAAAGCGCTGATCGACAACGCCGACCGTACCCAGAAGCGTGACAAACTGCCACCAGAACTGGCGCAGATGCACATGAAAGGCGGCATGCACGATGGCATGCATAAAGGCATGCGTGACGGCAGGCCAGGGCACGACAAAGGCCACGGCCCGCATGGCATGCCGCACGAAGACATGAAGCAGTTCCGCGATGCCGTGATTTCCGGCGCACTGACCGATCAGGAACTGGCCACGCTCAAACAGGAACGCAATAAGCTGATGGACAGCGCCCGCCAGAACAAACAACGCCCGGACATGGCCCCGCTGCAGGCACTGACCAAAACCCTGATCAACAACCAGGACCGTAGCCCGGCACGCACCAGCTGGCCAGACGAGCTGGTGCCGTGGGGCGGCGATCATGGCCATGGCCATCGCCGCTAAACCTGCCTGACCCCGCCCTCCTGCCTGCCAGGCCCTGCCCGGCAGGCTTTATGTCGTTCAGCGCCACGGCGCTGCCCTGCCATGGCGCCACGAAACGACGCAGGATAGAATCAGAATATGAAGCCGCTGCTATCGATGTTGCTATGCTGGGTTATGATAGGCATAGGCAACGCCGCCCACGCCAGCCCGCCACCACCGGGGATCAACACCCCGCCGCTGGAACGGGCAGATGTGCTGCGCCTGCGCGAGCTACGCTTGCGCGAAGCCGTGGTGCGGGGCGAAATCAGCGAAGAAGAAGCCCGCCGCCTGCGCCAGTTTTACCGCCGTCACGACGCGATACGCCTGCGCCTGCCCCCCGACCGGCAAGCCAGCATGCCGGCAGAAGAAGCACCGCCCAAAGCCTGGCAACGCTGGCGCAAAAAGCAGGACCGCCTTAACGCACCACCGCCGGATAGCGGGCAGGACAGCTAAGTTAGCGCCCGCCCTGGCAGGCGAAAGGGGACAATCATGACTAGCCTGAGGCATGGCCTGTTCGTTCTGGGGCTGCTTGCCAGCACCGCCTGCTGGGCGAGCACCGCATCACGCTGCCCGCCTGGCAGCCCCCTGCCAGCCTGCCAGTACCAGCAAGCCGGGCAAGCCAGCTGCCAGGACCAGAATGCGGCCAACCTGCCCGCCTGCCTGCAGCAATTCACCCCGCCTGCCTTGTGCCGGCGCGAACGCGACCGTGCTGCCTGCGAACAGCTCGCCGCCGCACAGCAAACTTGTCAGGACACCAGCGGTGCAGCCCGCCGCCAGTGCGTCGCCCAGCAGCTTAGCCCGCCAGCCTGTCCGCCAAATCAAGCCAAAGGCCACTGCCAGGCCAGGCAGGCCGCCATGCAACAGTGCGGCGCACTGTTTGGCAGCCAGCGCCGGCAATGCCTGCACCTGGAAATGCGCAAGCGCCAGGACGATGGCTCGGCCCATCGCTAGGTTCTACCCCGGCACGCCGCCTCAGCAGGCAACCACCCCTACTTGGCCTGCAGTAATGCCAGCAAACCCTCCGTATCGGGCTGCGATGCCAAGGCCAGCCGGACACGATTGAACGCGGCAGCCGCCTGGTCCGGGTACTTGGCAAACGGCACCAGGCCATCGTGCGGCCAACCTGCGGCGGCCAGCACTTTCTTGCGATAACTCATGCCCTCGGGCCCGCTGCCACCCATTTCCAGCAAAGCCTGCTCGATCAGTACATGCGGAAACGGCGTACGCCGCAGGGTCAGAAAATGCTGGGACACAACCTCTTCGTATTGCATGGCAACGCTCCATGTAGGGTGGTTTTCTTATCTAAGCTTATTACGCCCGTTTTTGCCACTTTCAACATGACATGCCGTTTCGATATTCGGATTTTCAAGCAACCTAGATTATATTGATACCCACCAGCGCACAGCCTGCTTCCCATAACGACGACAAGAGAACCCTGGCGTGAACGTATTCAGCGATACCACCACCGTACTGATCATTGACGACTCGCTTACCGTGCGCCAGTCGCTTCGCGCCATGCTCAGCAATGTAGGCGTCACCCGGTCAGAAACGGCGGCCAACGCTGCCGACGGCCTGATGCGCCTGCAAAAGCGTAGCTTCGATGTCGTGCTGTGCGACTACAACCTGGGCGAAGGCATGAACGGCCAGGAAATGCTGGAACAGCTGCGCAGCACCGGCAGCTACCCGCTTACCTCGGTGTGGATCATGATTACCGGCGAACGCAGCTACGAACGCGTGGTAGCCGCCGCCGAAGTGGCCCCGGACGATTACATCCTCAAACCGTTCTCCAGCCAGGCGCTGTTCGACCGCATGCAGTCGGCGTTTACGCGCAAGCACTTCCTGAAACCGGCACACCTGCACCTGATGAATGGCCGCGAAGACCTGGCCATCGCCACCATGGACGAGCTGGTCAGCAAAGCCGCCAACCCTGTACAAAAGCTGGATGTCCTTCGCCTGCTGGCGGAAACCCACCTGGCGCTGGAGCATTATCAGGAAGCCAGCAAATGCTATTCGGACATCCTGGACCTGCGCGTCATCCCCTGGGCCAAAATGGGTCTGGCACGTATTTTCAAGGCACAGGACAAAGTGGAAGAGAGCAGTGAGCTGCTGAACGACATCATCCGCGAAGCCCCCCACTACACCGACGCCTACGACACCCTGGCGCACAACCTGGCGCGCTGCGGCCAGTTTGCCGAATCACTTGATGTGCTGGAGAAAGCCGTGGCGCTATCGCCGCGCAACTTTCGCCGCCTGTGCCTTACCGGTGAAAGTGCCCTGAATGCGGGCGACCCGGCCAAAGCCGCGCTGTATCTGGAAAAGGCCGTACGTATCGGCCGTAACAACAGCGCGTTTGGCCCGGACGTGCTGATCGACCTGCTGCAAGCACACAGCGAAGCGGGCAATGCCGAAAAGATGGACCAGGTCGCCAACGAGCTCAATGGCATGCTGAAGGGTGAACACAATGTGTTCCTGCTGCACGTTTGCCGCGCCATGACCCTGCTGGGCCGCAAATCCTGGATGGATGCCCAGGAATCGCTCAAGCAAGCAGCCGCCCTGCTGCTGCAAAAGCAGCTGAGCTGGCGTAGCGGCGTACGCTTTCTGGAAGCCGTCGCCCGCCTGCCAGACGATATCGACGGCTACAACGGTTACGACTGGGTCAAACAGCTGGCACTGCGTCTGGTGCGCACCCACCAGGATGTCGAACAGCTCACGGCCATGACCAAAAAAAGCATCGGCCTGATCCGTGCAGTGCACGATGCCTACGGTTTTCTGCAAAACACCAACGACGAAGCCGTATCGCTGACCAAAGACAAGAAAAAGGACGCCGCCGCCAAACTGCTGTACGACACCGCCAGCGCCACGCTCAACGACCGCCTGGGCATGAACGCCTGTGCGCTACTGCTGCAGCTGGCTGACGAAAACAGCATAGGCCTGGCAAAGGAACTGCTGGGCTGGCTGCCTGCTGAACACGAGCGGGTACACGGCCTGGTCGCCACCCTGCAAAAGCTGCGCCAAGCCACCAGCCAGCAGGAAATCCTGCCGGACTAGCACGCGGCACGACCTTCCGCTTGCCGCAGAGGCAGGGCGTGCCGTGGCGCTGCCTGCCCCAGCAGCACCGTTGCCCTACACGCCAGTACACGTGGCGCAGCCAATGCAGCCCTTACAACAGCCCCCCTGTCAGCCTGCCACAGCCGCCCTACCGGCGGCGGCCAACCTCTAGCCCTTCCATACACCCCATGCACCACCCGCAGCAGCACGCTTACCTTGTAGCGGCCATGGGTGCACATGCCACACGGTGGCAATATATCCATATAAATCAGCATATTAAATATTGCGTGACAACAAAGCTCGTCACACAATGATTTTGCCTGTCTACTTCACACCAGCCTGTGGATAAAGCTATCCACACCCTTACGATGCACTCCTTGTGCATTTCTAAAAAAATGTACGTAATAAACATATGTATTTCGTAATATTTTTACACTTTATTGGCAACTCAGCGCCTATTTCGCCCAGTCGCACAAAGAGATACCTGTTGAAAACTGTTAAGAAACCAAATCCGGGAACTGCCATATGACCGACATAGAAGATGCATACCAACGCCTAATTGCTTCTTTCACAACGGACGAGTCGGTTACGTCGGGGCAAATGTTTGGCAAACCGTGCTTAACAATCAGAGGAAAAGCGTTTATCGCTCTACACCGAGACACCATCGTGTTCAAACTGACTGGCAAGGCACATGCAAACGCGTTGGCCCTTTCTGAAGCGACACGCTGGGACCCATCAGGAAAGGGCAGAGAAATGAAAGAATGGATCGCACTCAAGCATCAGCACAGAGCGGAATTCGCAAGCCTTAGCAAGTCAGCAGCAGACTACGTATCCACGTTGGCCTAACGGCTCATTCAACCAACGCTCCTGTCTCACGACCAAGGTCTGACTTTACGTCTGGCCATGATGACAATACATTTTCAGACAATGACAATATGGCCATCGTGCAGGCACACCTGTTTCATGCCGCAAGGCACCCAGATGCCGTGCCCAGAAATACGCTTGACCTGCCTGCCTATCCGACCGCCATCGTAACGATCTACGGCAATCGGCCTGCGTCAAGGGAATGCGCCGCCGCAATACTGGCTAGAAACTGCGCCTCAATACGATGTACACACCTTGCTGGGTGTCATCGTTGACTAACATGGACGCAGCCTGGGCTGTTCGGGCATGTCGTCTTACAGCGCAGTACTTACCTGCCTGAGGCCATCCGTCAGGACAAGACCGCGCGCACCCTGTGATACTGGCAGCAGGCTAAACGCAACCTGCTATAGGGAAGGCACCACGTTACGTTGGCCGCAGCGATTCACACACCTGACGCACAAAGAGAGGCATGATGTTGCTGGGAATAGAACAAGCCGCTGGCTTCCTGGCTGCCGCGGTACTGATCACGCTGTCACCCGGTCCGGACAACCTGATGGTACTTAGTCTCGGGGTAGCTCGCGGCCGCAAGCAGGGAATGGTGTTCGGCCTGGGTTGCGCACTGGGCTGCCTGAGCCACACGCTGCTGGCGGCACTGGGCATCAGCGCCCTGCTGGCAGCCTCGCCACTGGCGTTTTCTGCACTCAAAATGGCTGGCGGTGCCTATCTGATCTGGCTTGGCTGGCAGGCTTGGCGCAGCCAGGGCAGCCTGCTTAATGCGGGGCAGCAGCAAAACCCGCGCGAAAGTGCCGGCAAGTTGTTTATCAAAGGCTTGCTGGCCAACGCGATCAACCCGAAAGTGGTGCTGTTTTTTCTGGCATTCCTGCCGCAGTTCGTCATCAGCCAGCAGGGGCATATTGGCTGGCAAACGGCACAGCTCGGGTTGTTATTCACCCTGCAGGCCGCGGTGGTGTTCGGCTTGCTGGGCTATTTTGCCGGCTATGCCGGGCACTGGCTTAATACGTCGCCACGGCGCAGCATGCTGCTGGACCGTCTGGCCGGTACACTGTTCGGCTTACTAGGCCTGAAGCTGATATTGGTGCCCTGAACGCTATCAACCCCAGCGTGGCAATAGGAAAGCCACCACATACCGCGCAAGTAACGCTTGCGCTTTAGCTATCGATACCTGCAAAAGCCGGCACTTCATGCAAGAATGATGGCTTACTCCTGAATGACTTGCGGATCATGCCTCACGTCTCGCACCTCGCCTCGCACAACCACTTCAAGGCACTGACATACGGTGCGCTGATCAGCCTGCTGTTGCTGCTCAGCGGCGTTGCCGAATTATGGTCTTCCTACCAGACGACCATCGCGCAAGGCCATGCCCAGGCACGCATGGAAAGCCTGCTGTTCTCCGAATGGATGCGGCAAGATTTCCGCGAGGTTGAACTACTGCAAAACATGGTGGCCGAGCAGCTGGAAGAAAACGACTTCCAGGCCTCGCAGCCCCCGGCCGAACGCACGGCACTGGAAAGCCGTCTGGTGCGTGCCATGCGCGGCGTACCGCAGGCCTACGACATGATTCTGGTGGACCGGAATTGCCAGCTGGTGCTGTCGTTCAAGGTCTCCCCCGGCTTTGACGCCCGCGAGCGCAGCTACTGCAAAGCCATGCTGTCCCCCAGCAAGGAAGACCGTTTTGTCAGCGAACGCTTCAAGGGCGCCAGTGGCGACCTGGTGGTGATGGCCACCCAAAGGGTGCGCGGCATAGACGGCCGCGTTATCGGCCTGCTGGGTACCGTCATCCGCACCAGTCATTTCCAGCAGCTGATAGACCGCACCTTGGTAGGCGGGCACCACGACGTCATGGCCTTTGCCGACACCCGCATGCAACTCTTGGCCCGTCAGCCCCTGATCTCGCCCATGCCCGTTGCACCGATAAACGACCCGGAAGCGCTGGGCATGTTGCAGCGCGGCGATGTCGAAGCCAGCTATGAATACACCTCCGCACTGGACCATCGCACCCGCCTGCACTCCATGCGCAAGGTAGAGCGGCTGCCCCTGCTGGTCACGGTAGGCATTGATAAAGAAACCCTGCTGGCACCCTGGCGCAATAAAGCCTGGCTGATGCTGGGCGGCTGGCTGATCTGCACCCTGCTGCTGGCACTGGGCGTGCGGCGCTACCAGCGCAACACCGAGCTAACCGATGCCCTGGCCACCCGTAGCGTGGCCATCGACCACGCCGCCGAAGCCATCATCATTGCCAACGGCAAAGGACACGTGGAATACGTGAACCCGGCTTTTGTCGAAATGACAGGCTACCGCAGCGAGGAAATCTGCGGCCAACGCAAGCTGGAAGACGTCCTGCTATCCGAGCATCCGCAATTCAAGCCCGAGCTGCAAACCACCATTCTGGGTGGCGAAACCTGGCGTGGCGAGCTGTCCAGCCACAACCGCAAGGGCGAGCTGTATTTTGAAACCATCTCCGTCGCCCCGGTCATGTCGGCAGAGGGGCGGCTGCTACGCATGGTGGCCATCAAACACGACGTCAGCGATGCCAAAAAGCTGCAGGCTGACCTGATCCGGCTGGCCAATACCGACGAACTGACCAGCCTGTATAACCGCCGCCAGTTCATGCAGCGCTGCACCGAGGAAATTGCCCGCGGCCAACGCTGGGAGCGCCCGCTATCGCTGGCCATGCTGGACCTGGATCACTTCAAGCTGCTGAACGACCGCCATGGCCATGCATTTGGTGACGAGGTGCTGCGTACGTTCGCCAGCTGCTGCCAGGGCAGCGTGCGCATAGAAGACGTCTGTGGCCGCCTGGGGGGCGAGGAGTTCGCCATCCTGCTGCCCGATACCGACCGCTATACGGCCACCCAGATCATGGAACGCGTGCGCCAGGCTGTGGCCGCACTGCAGCTGGAGAACCCGCAAGGCGGTGAGCCGGTGCACTTTACCGTCAGCATTGGCATCAGCGAGCTGTACCCCGGCGACGCAACGGCCACGCCGATGATGGCGCGTGCCGACGCCGCCCTGTACCTGGCCAAACAGGAAGGCCGCAACCAGGTGCGCGCGGGCTAACAGACCATACCTCCATCAGCCGTGCCGTTACAAGACGCCAGTCAGGCCCACTGACTGGCGTCTTTCATCTTATGCAAGGCAAAACCATGGCGCGGCAGAGGTCGCCAGATGCCCCTGCAGGATGATGCACGTCAAAGCACAGGCCATCCCGCCTGCTGTGCCCTGCCGATGCCGGCGATCTGTGCCTGTCTGCCTGCCTGCACGCTGCCTAAGCTGCGGCATCGTTTTACTGCAAGGCAGCAACCACCATGGCAACGCCCATCCATTTTGTTTCCAGCAAACTCTATCCCAAGCTAGGCCGCGGCCGCTTTAACCACTGGCGCACCGGCTTTGTCATCGCCACCCAGCTCATCTACTTTCTGACACCCTGGCTGAACTGGCACGGCCAGCAGGCGGTGCGTTTCGATTTCGACACCATGCGCCTGTACCTGTTTGGTCTTACCCTGCTGCCACAAGACTTTATCTACCTGGCAGCCATGCTGATCATCAGCGCGCTGGGGCTGTTTCTGTGGACCATGATTGCCGGGCGGCTGTGGTGTGGCTTTTCCTGCCCGCAAACGGTCTACACCGAAATCATGGTGTGGATAGAGCGCTTGTTCGAGGGGCCACCCAATGCCAGGCGCAAACGCGATGCTGCACCATGGAGCGTCGACAAGCTGCTACGCAAAGCGGCCAGCCAGGGCAGCATGCTGTTGTTTTCCCTGTGGACCGGCCTGACCCTGGTGGGCTACTTCAGCCCCATGCGCCAGCTGGTTGCCGGGCTGCCGGCCGGGCAAACCGGCTTTTGGGAAGCCTTTTTTGCCCTGAGCTATGCCGGTTTCACCTGGCTACTGGCTGGCCACCTGCGCGAACAGGTGTGCAAGCACATGTGCCCTTACGCCCGCTTTCAGGGGGTAATGTTCGACCGCGATACGCTGATCGTGGCCTACGACGAGCAGCGCGGCGAGCCACGCGGCGCGCGCCGCAAAGACGGTAACCAGGCACAAGGCGCCTGTGTGGATTGCGGGCTGTGCGTGCAGGTGTGCCCGGCCGGTATCGACATCCGCCAAGGGCTGCAGTACGAGTGCATCGGCTGTGGCGTGTGCATTGATGCCTGTGACGAAGTCATGGACAAGTTGGCCGCACCGCGTGGCCTGATTCGCCTGTCTACCCAGAATGCCATGGAGCAAGGCGCCGCACCGCCATCGTTCTGGCAACGCCCACGGGCGGTGATCTACGCCAGCCTGATTGGCAGCACCGTCTTGCTGATGGCGGTCGGCCTGTGGCAACGCGAGCCCTTCCGGGTAGAAATCCTGCGCGACCGTGCCGTGATGGCGCGCGAAACGGCGGACGGTTATATCGAAAACGCCTACACCGTCCGCATCTTCAACACCCGCCCGGACGCCCGCACCTACACGCTGACCGCAGCGGGTGAAGGGGTAGTGGGCCAGCGCCTGCCCAAGTTATTGCAGGTGCCCGGCGATGGTGAATTGAGCTTTACCATCAATGTCATGGCCGACCCCGCCGTACTGGGCAAAGGCAGCCACCCGATCAGCATTGCCCTGCAAGACCGCCACACGCCACAGGACAAAGTCACGGAAACGTCACGCATCCTGATGCCCTGAGCCACGTACTGGCTACACGCGGCGCATGGCGCGGGCCAGCCAGTCCAGCGCAGGCTGCTGGTCGGGGGAAAAATAGCTGGCATTCAGCCGCAGGGCGTGGCGCCCGGCGGCGTCCGGCTGGCACAGGGTACCCGGCGCCAGCTGGATGGCGTGGCGCTGGGCGGCAGCAGCCAGCTGCACACAGTCGGCCGGGATATCGCGCAGCCAGACAAAATAGCCGCCCTGGGCGGGCTGCAGGGTAGCGCCATCGGGCAGGGTTGGCCGCAACAGGGTTTCCAGCTGGCCTACCTTGTCGGCCAGCTGCTGGCGCAAGCGGCGCAGCCCCGGCAGATAGCGGCCACCAGATAACAGCTCGGCCAGCGCCAGCTGGTTGGGCAGCGGCGAGGCCAGTGTCTGCGACAGCTTCAGCCGCCGCACCAGCTCGCCATAACGCCCGGGTAGCAGCCAGCCCACGCGGTAGCCGGGCGCCATGGATTTGGAAAACGTGCCACACAGCAGGATGCGGCCATCCTGATCGTCGGCCCTCATCGGCAAGGGTACTGTGCCGTCAAACCCCAGCAAACGGTAGGCATCGTCTTCGATTACCGGCACATCGTAACGCTGCGCCAGGCCCAGCAGCTGCTGGCGTGTGGCTGGCGGCAGGCTGCGCCCGTGCGGGTGGCAATAGGCGCTCATCAGCGCAATGGCTTGCACCTCACGCTGTGACAGCGCCTGCTGCAGCGCGGCGGTATCCACGCTGCCATCTGCGGCCAACACCAGCGGCAAGATGGCCACGCCTTGCTCGGCCAGGCCCCCCAGCAGGCCGGGGAAAGCAGGCTGCAGCACCGCCACCTGCGGCTGTGCCACGCCATGCGTGACCGCGGCAACGGCGAGCGAGAGCGCCTCCATGCCGCCGCAGGTGATCAGCACTTCGTCGGCGTGCACCTGCCAGCCTTCCGCATAGGCTTGCTGGGCAATCTGGCGGCGCAGGGCCGGGATGCCCGCCAGCGCGGGTTCGGCCAGGGCCTGGGCATAGTGGCGCATGGCACCGACAAAAGCATGCGTCAGCGGGCGGGTATCGTATAGCGCAGGGTGGATGAAAGGGGCACCCAGCGGTGCGGCCAGGCTATCGCTGCCACCGCCCGCGTCGGCGGCTACCACATAGCCACGGCGCGGCTGGGCCACCACGTAGCCAAGCTTTTCCAGCTCGTAGTAAGTGCGCCGCGCGGTATTCAGCCCCACGCCGTATTGCTGCACCAGCTGGCGCAGCGAGGGCAGGGTATCGCCACGTTGGTAATCGCCGTGCCGGATGCTGCTGATAATGCGCTGAACCAGTTCTCCGTACTTGCTCACACCAGGCCGCCTGCAGGGTAAAAAAGGCGATTATGCCCACAGTGGCGGCAAAGATCAGCGCTTCTTGTCGATATGGGCAAAGATGGCGTGGCGGGTCTGGGTGATCAGCAGCGCCAGCTCGCCACTGTCTTTCATCTTTTTCAGCTCGCGGTTAAAACGCCGCACCAGCTCGCCCGCCTGCGGGTGGCCGCGCCAGATCACCACGCACAGCGGGGTGCTCCAGTACTCTCGCGCTTGCGGCACGATGCGTGCCGCCATGGCAGGCGGCAGCTGCAAGCGGGTGGTCAGCTGGCCAGCCTCGCCTTCCATGGGGAACAAGTCGATGCGGCCTGCGGCCAACTTGCGCAGATTGCTGACATCATCGGTAGCCACATCCACCTTCAGTACCCCGCTGTGCTGCAAGCGGGTAAAAGTATCCGAGTAGAAATTGCCGGCAGTAATGCCAAAACGGTAGGGGGCCAGGTCTTCCAGGGTTTTCCAGGCATAGGTTTCACCCAGGCGCTGAAACAGCACCATACGAAACGGCAACACTTCTTCGCTGAACAACAGGTCTTTCTGGCGTTCTTCATTAGGCGTCCAGCCCAGGCTGCCATCCACATCGCCCGTACGTGCCATCTGAATGGCGCGATTATTGGGGTACCAGCCATACCTGACGCTGACATTGCCACGGCGAAAAACCTCGGTTACCACCCGCGTCAGAATACCGCCGAATGGCAGGTGTTCGGCCATATACGGCGCGTATTCCTGGTTGGAAAAACGCACTTTCAACGGTGCTTCCGCCCCTAGTGCCGCCAGCGGCAGCAGCAATGCGGCCAACCTTATGCCTCGTCGCCACATCACGCACTCCTTGACTTGATCTTTTCAGCCTAGGTCTGAGGGTGCCATACACCAAGAAAATTATCGAATTTTCGCCAGCGTAGCAGTCCATACCATGGCCCTGCCGACGCCGGGCAAACTGGCTCTGGGCAGTTGGCGCATGGCGCGCCAGAATCCAGGCAAAGGAGAACCGCATGCCACTGTATCAGCCCCCCGCTTTTACCAGCCCGCCGGACACAGCCAGCACACTGGCCAGCCAGCACCCCTTTGCCACGCTGATCACCCCTGGCGGCGACACGCCGTGGATCAGCCACCTGGTATTGCTACCCGACCCCGGCCAGCCAGATTGCCTGCTAGGCCACCTGGCCGCGGCCAACGGCCATAGCCAGGCGCTGCTGCACGCCCCCAGTGTGGCCATTTTCCAGGGTGAGCACGGCTATATTTCGCCACGCTGGTACCACAGCAGCGGCATGGTACCCACGTGGAACTACCGGGTAGCGCATGCGCACTGCAGCCCGGCAGAGCAGATAAGTGGCGACGAACTCTACACGCTACTGGCGCAGCTAAGCGCCCGCTTCGAAGGGCCGGACGGCTGGTCGCCACAGGCCGTCCCCGCGCACGCCATGGCCGCCATGCAGCGCGCCATCGTGGGCTTTCGCCTGCCCGTAACCCAGTGGCAGTGCAAACAGAAACTCAGCCAGAACCGCAGCCTGGCCGACCGCCATGGCGTGATCGCCGCGCTCGCCAGTGGCGGGCCTGACGACCAGCAGCTGGCCGCCTGCATGCAAGCCGCGCTGGATAGCGATAGCGCCAGCTAAGGGGTAAAACCCGTTACACTGCAGGGCTTGACGTACCCCACGCGAAAGCCCTGCAATGGCACTGAAAGCCACCATTTACAAAGCCGACCTCACGATTTCCGATATGGACCGTGGCTACTACGACAGCCACAGTCTGACCATCGCCCAGCACCCTTCCGAAACCATCGAGCGCATGATGCTGCGCATTGCCGTGTTTGCCCTGCACGCGGGCGAATACATGGCATTTACCCGTGGCATCAGCGACGACGAAGAGCCGGATCTGTGGCAAAAGAATTTCAGCGACGAGATCGAACAGTGGATCGAGCTGGGCGAGCCGGACGAAAAGCGCCTGCGCAAAGCCTGCGGCCGTGCCGGCCAGGTATGGCTGTACAACTACGGCGGCCGCTCGGCGGATATCTGGTGGGAAGGCATGGCCGGCAAGGTTGGCCGCTTCGAGCACCTGAACATCTTCAGCATTGCCACCGACACCCTGGCCGAGCTGGCCGCACTGTGCGAGCGCAGCATGCAGCTGAACGCCACCGTGCAGGATGGCGTGCTGTGGCTGTCGTCCGAGCAAGGCAGCGTAGCCGTCAGCCCGCACCGCCTGTACGGCAGCGCCGATCGCTAAGCACGGCATGCATGCCGGTTAAAAATTCGGCCACGGCGGCGCCTTATCGGTAGCGGCTGGCTTATAATCCTTGCCGATAATCGCCATACATTTACAGACTTGGGACATTTTCACCATGCAAGATACGCACGCTTGGTCCGGCCGCTTCTCCGAACCCGTTTCCGAACTGGTCAAGAAATACACCGCGTCGGTCACTTTTGATAAACGCCTGGCCGAGTTCGATATCGAAGGCTCTCTGGCTCACGCCACCATGCTGCACAAATCCGGTGTACTGGGTGACGCCGACCTAGCCGCCATCCGCGACGGCATGGCGCAGATCATTGCCGACATCCGCGCCGGTAACTTCGACTGGAGCGTGGACCTGGAAGACGTGCACATGAACGTGGAGCGCCGCCTCACCGACAAGATCGGCGACGCCGGCAAGCGCCTGCACACCGGCCGCAGCCGTAACGACCAGGTGGCCACCGACATCCGCCTGTGGCTGCGCGCGCAGATCGACGCCATCGTGGCGCTGATTGCCGAGCTGCAAACCAGCCTGCTGGACCTGGCCGAACAGCACGCCGACACCGTGATGCCAGGCTTCACCCATCTGCAGGTAGCGCAGCCGGTGACCTTTGGCCACCACATGCTGGCCTACGTGGAAATGCTGGGCCGCGATGCCGAACGCATGACCGACTGCCGCAAGCGCGTGAACCGCCTGCCGCTGGGCGCCGCCGCGCTGGCCGGTACCACCTTCCCGATCGACCGCCACTACACCGCGCAGCTGCTGGGCTTTGACGATGTGTGCCACAACTCGCTGGATGCCGTATCCGACCGTGACTTCGCCATCGAATTCACCGCCGCCGCCAGCCTGGTGATGGTGCATCTGAGCCGCCTGTCCGAAGAGCTGATCCTGTGGATGAGCCCGCGCGTCGGCTTTATCGATATCGCCGACCGCTTCTGCACCGGCAGCTCCATCATGCCGCAGAAGAAAAACCCGGATGTGCCCGAGCTGGTACGCGGCAAATCCGGCCGTGTCGTCGGCCACCTGATCGCGCTGGTGACCCTGATGAAGGCACAACCACTGGCCTACAACAAGGACAACCAGGAAGACAAAGAGCCGCTGTTCGACACCGCCGACACGCTGATCGACACCCTGCGCATCTACGCCGACATGATGCGCGGCATCACCGTGAAACCAGATGCCATGCGCGCGGCCGTGCTGCAGGGCTTTGCCACCGCCACCGACCTGGCCGACTACCTGGTGAAAAAGGGCATGCCGTTCCGTGACAGCCACGAAGTGGTGGCACTGACCGTACGCCACGCCGAGCAGCAGGGCGTGGACATTGCCGACCTCAGCCTGGATACGCTGCGCCAGTTCAGCACCCTGATCGAGCAGGACGTCTACAGCGTCCTGACCCCGGAAGGCAGCCTGGCACAACGCGACCACGTGGGCGGCACCGCACCCAACCAGGTACGCTTCCAGATTGCCCGCCACCGCGCTCGCCTGGCCGGATAATCAAGCAATACCCATAAAAAACCCCCGGTATTTTCCGGGGGTTTTTGTATTGTCATGCCGTCATGACACACTGTTACCGATTGCCACCGTGCAGCCCTTGCCAGCCCATGCGGCACAGGGCAATACTGCTAACGCCTTATCGCCAACCTAAAGGATCAACACCATGCGCAAACTGCTCGCGATCGCCCTGCTAGCCTGTGTTTCCACCGCCACCTTCGCTGCTGATACCAGCTGCGAAGCCAAAGCCACCGAGAAAAAGCTGGCTGGCGCGGCCAAAAACAGCTTTGTGAAGAAGTGCGAAAAAGACAGCAAAGCCGCCGGTGCGCAGGCCAGCTGCGATACCAAGGCCGCCGAGAAGAAACTGGCCGGCGCTGCCAAAAACAGCTTTGTGAAAAAATGCCTGAAGGACGCTGGCGCCGCCTGACCGCCACCAGCCAGTCACGGCAAAGCCCCGCCCAGTGCGAAATATCATTCAGTTAGGCAAATATGTTTGGTCATCAAGTGGGAGAGCGTGACTGAAGCGCCCCATCCCGTTGGCGCGAGCCGGTCAAAAGGGTGCGCCCCAGGTTTTAAGACGCCGATTTGTTTGAGCCCCGAGCCGTTAGCGAGGGGCGAGTTCGGAGGCGCCTGGGGCGTGCCGTTTTGGCAGGGGTTTCGAGCAGCCCCGGGTTGCGGGGGAATGAAAAGGGGGCGGCAATCCGCCCCCTTTCCCGTCTGCCGGGCGGAACCGGCATGTAAACATGCGTCCGCATCGCGGACACACTAGCACTCCTGAACGCAACAAACCCCTAACCAAAAATACACCAGTCAGCATTAACAGACTGTCATTGCCCCCAGTGCGGGGCTTTGTCTTGCTACGCCCCCAGAGCAGACACCAGCAGCTACGCAGCAAGGCCACGGCGCTAGCTGCCGCGAGCGCGGCGCACGGTGACGCTTTCGCCGCCTATGCCCCAGTTATCGGTATCGACCTCGTCGATCACCACCACCGTGGTAGCCGGGTTCTTGTTCAGCACCTGCTGCAGCAGCTGGGTCACACCGGCAATCAGCTCGGCTTTTTGTTCGGCGGTCGCGCCTTCGCGCGTAATCTTGATATTGACGTAGGGCATGGTCACTCCGGGGTTCAAGGTTGGCCGCACGCTGCCGGGCGGGCAGCAGGGGCAGGGGCGGGCACCGGGCGGGACACCCACCAGGCACCCAGCGAGACACTCAGCAACGCCGCGGCCAACGTAGCGGTTAGCGGCTCGTCCAGCAGCGGCACCGCCGCCAGGCCGGTCATTACCGGTATCAGCGCCATCAGTGCCGCCACCCGCGATGGGCCCAGCAGGGCAACGGCGCGCAGATAGCACAGCATGGCCAGAATCGCCGGGCTAATGCCGTGAAACAATGCCTGGCTGACGATCATCGGCCACGGCGTCTGGGCCAGGCCTTTCGGCAGCCACAATAGATAAACCGGCAGGTAGAGCAGGGTAGAGGCCAGCGTGACAAAGCTGGTAAGCAGCCACGGCACGTAGCCCCAGCGCTTGGCCAGCAGCGCGTACAGCGCCCAGAGCACACCCGCCGTCAACAGCATGCCATCACCCAGCCATTGCCCCGGCAGCGCCTGCCCGGCAAACAGCGGCCAGGCCAGCAGCCCCAGGCCCAGCGCCATCACCGCATACCCCGGCCAGGCAGCACGCTGCGGCCAACCCTGGCCCGCCAGCACCAGCAGCAGCGCCATCAGGAATGGCTGTATACCCGCCACCAGCAGCGCCACATGCGCCGCCGGCACCCAGCGCACCGCCCCGTAACACAACAGGCAAAAGCCGATGCAACCGATCAGGGCCAGTAGCCATAGCCGGGCATCACGCCAGGCAGCCCATGCGGGGCGGGGCAGCCACAACAGCACTGCACTGGCGGTGCCCAGACGCAGCGCCAGCAGGTCATAAGCCGTTAACGGCGTTTTGCCGCCCAGGCGCGCCATCAGCATGAAACTGCTCCACAGCAACAAACAGGCAAACAGATAAACATAGCCCTTTCGGGTAGCAATCAATGGCATGGCAGCGGCCTGCAAGGTGGAATAGCCACACTATGCCCGGGCAATGGCATTCTGAAAAATGAATTAAAATGATGCGAAACATCCACAATTGAGAACAATATGGACCTGAGTGACCTGGCTATCTTCCAGGCGGTACTGCAAGAAGGTGGCATTACCGCCGCCGCCCGCCGCCTGCACCGCGTGCAGTCCAATATCACCACCCGCATCAAGCAGCTGGAAGACAGCCTGGGTGTCACGCTGTTCGAGCGCGATGGCCGTGGCGTACGCCCGACAGCCGCAGCCCGGGTGCTGGCCGGCTATAGCGAGCGCCTGCTGGCGCTGGCCGACGAGGCACGCGCCGCCGTGGCCAGCGACACCCCGCGCGGCACCCTGCGCCTGGGCGCCATGGAAAACACCGCCGCCGTGCGCCTGCCACCGCTGCTGGCCAGCTTTCACCAGCAACACCCCGACGTCCGCCTGGAGCTACGCACCGGCCCCACGGCCACGATGATCAGCGCGGTGCTGGCCGGCGAGCTGGATTGCGCCCTGGTCTGCGGGCCGGTCAACGAGCCCAGGCTGGAAAGCCAGCCTTTCTGTAGCGAAAACCTGTTGCTGATCAGCGCACTAGGCGCACAGGTCGGGCCGGAGCACGGGCCGCACACCCTGCTGGCCTTTGACCACGGCTGCGCTTACCGGCAGCGGCTGGAGCGCTGGCTGGAACAAAGCGGCTGTGTGGTAGACCGGCTGGTAGAGCTGGACTCCTATCACGCCATGATCAGCTGCGCCGCCAGCGGCATGGGCATCGCCCTGGTACCCGAAGCCCTGCTGGCGCTGACGCCGGCCGCCGGCCATGTAGCCACCCACCCGCTACCCGCACAGCTTGCCCACGCCCCTACCGTGCTGATTCGCCGCCGCGGCGTACGCGCCCCGGCCATTGATGCATTTGCTGCAAGCCTTTTTACATTTCGGCAATAAAATGCCAAAGGTATTCAATGAATATAATGTAGAAACGTTTGAAAAATCAGCCACCTAGCCAACAGGATTTGACCATTATCAACAGCATGGTGCGCATTAGGACATACGATATCTACGCGTGTTTTCATATAAAAAATCATTTTCATTTAATAAATATGTAAATCAAACACGCGTAAAACCACCCACCTATGCGTAAAAAGAGCCATGTCCAAACTCACCATCTCGCGCCTGTCATTGGCGCAAAAACTCAGCCTGGTGCTCAGCATCGCGCTGTTCATCATCCTGGGTATTGCCGGCCTGGTCGTTAGCCAGTGGCTAGGCAACCGCGTAGAACAGCGCGCGGTAGACACCATGCAACAAACCAACCAGCAAGTCGTCGACAGTATCGATGCCTACGCCAGCGTGCTGGAAAGCAGCGCCAAAAACAGTGCAGCGCAGCTGGCTGCAGGCTTGGCCAGCCCGATACGGGCCGATGCGGCCAACCCGGTCACCCTCAGCGGGCACACGGCACCGGCGCTTTATAGTGCCGACCAGCTGCTCAATGGCAATGAAACCCAGGTAGACCGCTTTACCCAGGCCACCCGCGGCGTAGCCACCCTGTTTGTACGCCAGGGCGATGATTTCATCCGTGTGGCTTCGTCGCTGAAAAAAGAAGACGGCACCCGCGCAGTGGGGACCACGCTGGACCACGCCCACCCGGCATATAACCTGCTGAAAAGCGGCGAGCGTTATACCGGCCCGGCCAACCTGTTTGGCCGCGACTACATGACGCACTACATCCCGTTAAAAGATGCTGCCGGCCAGGTGGTGGCGGTAGTGTTTGCAGGTATCGACTACACCGACGGCCTGAAAGCGCTGAAGCAGAAGATCCTGTCGCTCAAGATTGGTGACACCGGCTATGTGTACGTGCTGGACGCCAAAACCCGGCCGGGCGAGCTGCTGATTCACCCCAACAAAGAAGGCAAGAATCTGCTGGATAGCACCGACGCCGACGGCCAGCCCTTTATCAAGACCATGCTGTCACAACAGCAAGGGCAAATCCGTTACAACTGGCTGGACGCCGGTGCCACCAAGCCACGCCTGAAGCTGGCCACCTTTGTCTCCTATCCGCAGTGGGGCTGGCTGGTGGCCACCAGCGCCTACCATGACGAGCTGGTGCGCGAGCCACGCGAAATGCAGGTCAAAATGCTGCTGGGCACCCTGCTGGTGATCGTCTTGCTGGTCGCCCTGGTGTTCGTGGCCATGCGCCGCTGGGTCAGCGCCCCGCTGGCACGCCTGGTGGATACCACCCGCCGCGTAGCCGCTGGCGACCTGACCGTGAGCATTGTGGTAGACCGCCACGATGAAATCGGCGAAGTATTGCAAGCCAATAACCTGATGTGCCGCGAGCTGCGCCAACTGATCAGCGAAGTGAACCAGAGCGTGGATGGCCTGGCACGTAACGCCCAGGGCCTGGCGGCGCTATCGGATGACGTCTCCAACAGCTCGCGCGAGCAAAGCGCGGCGGTGTCGGCCATGGCCTCGTGCGTGGAAGAAATGACGCAAAGCATCAGCCAGGTCAGCCAGTACGCCAGCGATGCGCGTGAGCTGGCCATCCAGTCTGACCAGGTGTCCAAAACCGGCGAAGTGATTGTGGGCCGCACCGTGCAGACCATGCGCGAAATTGCCGCCGCCAGCGGCAGCACGGCCGCCACCGTGACCCAGCTGGGCGAGCGCTCCGAGCAGATCAGCCGCGTGGTCACCGTGATCCGCGATATTGCCGACCAGACCAACCTGCTGGCACTGAATGCCGCCATTGAAGCGGCCCGTGCCGGCGAAATGGGCCGCGGTTTTGCCGTGGTAGCCGACGAGGTCCGCAAGCTGGCCGAGCGCACCACGCAATCCACCCTGGAAATCAGCGAGACAGTTGGCCGCATCCAGGCCGAATCGCGCGAAGCGGTGGACAGCATGAATAGCGGCGTGCTGCAGGTAGAGGCGGGGGTGAAGTCGGCCAGCGAAGCGGGCGACAGCCTGCAAAGCATCCGCGACGGCGCGCGCAAGGTAGAAGAATCGGTGGTGGGTATTGCCGACGCACTGCGCGAGCAAAGCACGGCCAGCATGGACATCGCCCACAATGTGGAGCGCGTGGCGCAGCAAGCCGACCAGAACCACCACAAGGCGCACGATGCCTCGCTGGCTGCCTGCGAAATGACCGCCATGGCGCAGCAGCTGCGCCAGTCGGTATCGCGCTTTAAAATCTGAGCCGCCTCCCGTCAGACAAAACCCCGGCCTGCCAAGGACCGGGGTTTTGTTTTGGGTAAGCCGTCCGCCTGCGCGTTTTACTTCATCCCCAGCCGCTCCAGCCGGTAGCGCAGCGAACGAAAGCTCACGCCCAAGAGCTTGGCCGCCTGGGTACGGTTGCCTTCACTTTGCTGCAAGGCCGCTTCGATGGCCACCCGCTCCACGCGGTCCAGATAGTCTTGCAGGGTTTCGCTGCCGCCGGGCGCCAGCGCCTCGCCCTCGGCCAGGCTATCCGGGCAAGCGCCCAGCTGCAGATCTTCCGGCTCGATGCGGTTATCGCTGCACAGCGCCACGGCGCGTTCCAGAATGTTTTCCAGCTCGCGGAAATTACCGGGGTAATGGTAGGCCAGCAGGGCTTTCACGGCGTCGGGGGTCAGGCGCGGGCGCTCGTCGCTGCTGCCGGTAAAGCGGTCGAGCAGGGCGCCGACAAAGCGCGGGATATCGTCGCGCAGCTCGCGTAGCGCCGGCATGGCCAGGCTGATGACGTTCAGCCGGTAGAACAAATCCTGGCGAAACAGGCCATCGCTAACCGCCTGGGGCAGGTTGCGGTGCGTGGCCGACAGAATGCGCACGTCGATGGCTTCTTCTTGCGCGGCGCCCAGGCGACGCACGGTTTTTTCCTGGATCACGCGCAGCAGCTTGACCTGCATGGCCAGGGGCAGGTCGGCCACCTCGTCCAGAAACAGCGTGCCGCCATGCGCCTGCTGAAAGAAGCCCTCGCGGTCGGCATCGGCGCCGGTAAAGGCGCCTTTCTTGCTGCCGAAAAACTCGCTTTCCATCAGGTTTTCCGGGATGGCACCACAGTTCACCGCCACAAAGGGTTTGCCGGCACGCGGGCTTTGTTCGTGTATCTGGCGGGCGGCTTGTTCTTTGCCGGTACCGGACTCGCCGCTGATATGCACCGCTGCCTGGCTGCGCGCCAGCTTGGCAATCAGCTTGCGTACCTCCTGCATGGCTGGTGCCTCGCCCAGCAGGCGTTCGCTGGCCAGTGCAGGGTTGGCCGCATTGTCCGGCAGGCGGATGGCTGATTTCACCAGCGCGCGCAGCGCCGCCAGGCTGAGCGGCTTGGCCAAGTAGTCGAACGCGCCGGCTTTCATGGCGGCGACAGCGTTTTCGGTACTGCCAAAGGCGGTAATCACCGCCACGGGGATATCCAGCTGCTGCGCGGCGATGTATTCCACCACTTGCAGGCCTTCACCGTCGGGCAGGCGCATGTCGGTGAGCACCAGCTCGACACGCTGGCGAGCCAGCTTGTTGCAGGCTTCGCCTACCGAGGCGGCGGTGTCGACCTCCAGCCCCATCTTCAATAGGGTGAGTTGCAGCAGTTCTCGGATATCAGGTTCGTCGTCTACGATCAGTACGCGGCTCATGGTTCCTTGGGCAGGCTCAGGCGAAAGCAGCCACCGGGCGGCTGGTAGTCCAGCCGGGCGCCGTTGGCCTCGGCCAGCTCACGGGCGATGTACAGGCCCAAGCCGGTGCCGCTGCTTTCTGTCGTGAAAAAGGGTTCAAACAGGTGGCTCTGCGTGTCGGGGGCAATGCCGGGGCCGTCGTCGATCACGCGGATGCAGTCGTGGTCTATTTCCATGCGTACCGCACCGGTGGTACCGCTGCTGTGACGCCAGCCATTGCTGAGCAAGTTGCCCAGGATTTGCTGCAGGTGACCACGGTCAAAACGCACGCTCACTGGCGCCAGGTAGCGGGTCAGGATGCGCCCGGCGGTGTCGGGGTGAGCCAGCACAAAGCTGTCGATCAGCTCGGGCAGAAAGCGGCTGAGCTCCAGCATTTCGCTGCGCACGCGGTCGCGGCGGTTCAACTGCAGCACTTCTTCTACCAGGCGGTTGATGCGGCGGGTGTTGGCTTGCACCATGCCGGCCAGGCGCTGGGTGGCCGGGTCGGCGGCGTCTTCGGCCAACAGCTCGCTGGCGTGGCTGATGGCGGCCAGCGGGTTACGGATTTCATGGGCGATATTGGCGGTAAGGCGGCCCAGCGCGGTGAGCTTGAGCTGCTGAGCCTCGGCGGCCAGCTCGGCTACGTTTTGCAGAAACAGCACCAGCAGCGGTGCGCCGTTTTCTTCCAGCGGCACCATGCGGCCGATTAGCTGCTGGCCACGCACATTGCTTTCTACGGTCTGGGCGTAAGGCTGGCAGCCAGCACGCTGCCAGCGTTGTATCACCGGCATCAGCTCGGGCAGAGTGGCATCGCGCTGGATGCGGCCCAGCAGGCGCTCGGCACGGCTGTTGTAGTGGCGCACCACGCCCTGGCCATCCAGCACCACCACGGCTTCGCGCAGGGCTTGCAACACCAGCGCGTTGACACGGTTCAAGCTGGCCAGCTGGCCGCCACGCTCTGCGGCCAACCTTTCGGATTCGCGTGCCTTGCGTGCCAGCAGCCAGGTGGTGCTACTGGTGACAAAGCAGGCAATGGCCAGCAAGGCGGCCTGGAACAGCTCGCGCGGCACACTCAGGCCATCCAGCGCATACACCAGCACACTGGCAAACACGGCCAACGTAGCCATGGCGGCGTGGAACAGCGCCAGACGGCCGGTAACCAGCATGCCGGCCACGGCCAGGAAAGGCAGCAGCAGCATGCCAAAGCCGCTTTGCACGCCGCCGTACTCGTGCATGTACACCACCAGCAGGGCGATGTCGCCAGCCAGGCCCACGGTGACGCCCCACTCCAGCGGGATGCGCAGCCGTGGCAGCAGCACGCCCAGCACCACCAGGCCGCCGTACATCAGCAGCCAGCCGGTGAGCCAGCCATTGCCGCGAAACGGCGCCGGCATGGCCCACTGCGTCATGATCAGCAGCGCCGCGACGCTGGCTACACGAAAAATATTGTAGTAGCGCAGCGCGCGCGACGGGGTGAGGGGTGACGTAGGCAGGGCCAGGCTGGACACAGGCTTAGTCCGGGTTACCGATGCGGCCAACCGTCCACTTCTTCGGCATCAGCTTGCCTTTGCGGCCGCGCTTGCCGTCAAACTCGGCCAGCGCCAGCTTCTCGTCGGCCACTTTGCCGCGTACCGACACGGTCGCCAGCAGCGCCTTGTCACCTGCTACCAAGCCGATGGCGGTGAGCGCTTCGCCGTCGTCCAGTGCCATCAACATCAGGCCACGGCCCTTGGCCAGGTCTTTCAGCTCGCTGGCCGGGAAGGCCAGCAGGCGGCCACCGTCGCTGGCGGCGACCAGGCGTACGCCGTCCAGGTTGGCCGCAGCCGGCACCGGGGCCAGCACGGTTTCGCCGGCATCCAGGGTGAGGAAGGCCTTGCCGGCTTTGACCCGGCCGGCCATGTCGCTGATCCGGGCAATAAAGCCGTAGCCGCCACTGCCCGCGACCACATAGCGGGCGTCGTCGCGGCCGGAGATCATCTGCGCCGGTTTGGCGCCGTCCTGCAGCTCGACCAGCGATGCCACCGGTACGCCGTCGCCACGGCCGGTGGGTACGTCGGCCGGGTCCAGCGTGTAGGCACGGCCGCGGCTATCGAGCACGATGAGCGACCACACGGTGCGGGTTTCCACCACGGTGTGCAGCGCGTCGCCGTCCTTGAAGGCCAGCGCCGACAGGTCGACGTTGTGGCCCACGCGGGCGCGTACCCAGCCTTTTTGCGACAGGATGATGGTGACCGGCTCGTCGGCCACGGTTTGCGTCAGCACGGCGCGCTCGGCGGCCTTGATTTCGCTGCGGCGCGCGTCGCCGTATTTGGTGGCGTCCTCGCGGATTTCCTCGGCCATCTTGCCGCGCAGCGCGGCCTCGCTGGACAGCAGGTGGCGCAGGCTGTCGCGTTCTTTGCGCAGCTCGCCCAGCTCTTTTTCCAGCTTGAAGCCTTCCAGCCGCGCCAGCTGGCGCAGGCGGATTTCCAGAATGTCTTCGGCTTGCGCCTCGGACAAGCCAAAGGCCTTGATCAGGTCTGGCTTGGGCTCGTCCGATTCGCGGATGACGCGGATGACTTCATCGATATGGATGAAGGCAATCATGCGACCTTCCAGAATATGGATGCGCTTGTCTACCTGGCCCAGGCGGTGGTTCAGCCGGCGGGTAATGGTGTGCTGACGGAAGGCCAGCCACTCGGCCAGAATGGCTTTCAGGCCTTTTTGCGCCGGGCGGCCGTCCATGCCGATCATCACCAGGTTCAGCGAGGCATTGCCTTCCAGGCTGGTTTGCGCCAGCAGGATGTTCATGAACTCGTCCGGGTCCTGGCGGCTGGATTTGGGCTCGAATACCAGGCGTACCGGTTGCTCGCTATCGGATTCGTCGCGCACGCGATCCAGCAGGGACAGCATCAGGCTCTTCAGGTTTTGCTGGTCTTGTGTCAGCGCCTTTTTGCCGGATTTCACCTTGGGGTTGGTGGCTTCTTCGATCTCGGCCAGCACTTTTTGCGCGCTGGAGCCGGGCGGCAGCTCGGACACAATCACGCGCCACTGGCCACGCGCCAGTTTTTCCACTTCCCACTTGGCGCGTACGCGTACGCTGCCGCGGCCAACCTCGTAGGCCGCCAGGATGTCTTCGTACGGGGTGATGATCTGGCCGCCGCCGGGGAAATCCGGCCCCGGCACGTGCTGCATCAGCTCGGCGGTGGTCAGGTCCGGGTTGGCCAGCAGCGCCAGCGAGGCGGCGGCCACTTCGGACAGGTTGTGCGGCGGGATCTCGGTGGCCATGCCCACGGCAATGCCGGAGGCGCCGTTGAGCAGCACCATGGGCAGGCGTGCCGGCAGCAGGGCGGGCTCGTCAAACGCGCCGTCGTAGTTGGGCACGAAATCCACCGTGCCCATGTCGATCTCGGACAGCAGCAGCTCGGCGATGGGGGTGAGGCGTGCTTCGGTGTAACGCATGGCGGCGGCGCCGTCGCCATCGCGGCTGCCAAAGTTGCCCTGGCCGTCGATCAGCGGGTAGCGCAGGGTAAAGTCCTGCGCCATGCGCACCAGCGCTTCGTAGGCGGAGCTGTCGCCGTGCGGGTGGTATTTACCCAGGATTTCGCCCACCACGCGGGCGGATTTCACTGGCTTGGCGCCGTGGGTCAGGCCCATGTCGCGCATGGCGTACAGGATGCGGCGCTGCACGGGCTTCTGGCCGTCGGCCACCTCGGGCAGGGCACGGCCCTTCACCACGCTCATGGCGTATTCCAGGTAGGCGCGCTCGGCGTACAGGTCCAGCGCCAGGCTGCCGTCGTCCTGATCTGGCAGGTTGGCCGCAGCGGGCACAGGGGGCTGGGCGGGGGTGCCGCTTTCAGCAAACAAATCGTTCTGGCTCATAGTGGGGTAGTACACGCTACACAGACCGTGCAGCGTGTTATGTTCGGATCACGAAGAGTGAAATTGCAAGGATTGTACTATGCCCAACCCGCTACAGTGGCAATGCCACGGTTTTACCGACTTTACCCCGCAGGGCCTGTATCAGGTATTGCAACTGCGCGACCAGGTGTTCGTGGTGGAACAGCAGTCCATCTACGGCGATATCGATGGTATTGATCTGGATTGCTGGCACCTGTCGGCGCGGGATGCCAGCGGCCGCCTGGTGGCCTACGCCCGGCTGGTGGCCCCGGGGGTGAAATACCCGGACGCTACCGCTATCGGCCGTGTGGTGATCCCGCCGTATGCGCGTGGCAGCGGGCTGGCCAAGCCGCTGATGCAGCAGGCGGTACAGCAGTGCGAGCAGCTGTTCCCCGGGTGCGCCATCATGCTGTCGGCGCAGCAGGACAAACTGGGCTTTTACGAGCAGTTCGGCTTTCGCAGCGTGTCCCAGCCCTACGACGATGGCGGCATCCTACATGTAGACATGCGCCGCGACTAAGCCGCGCCCGTGCGGCCAACCTGGCCATGACCCGAAAAGCGCAAGGCCCGCCGCGAATGCGGCGGGCCTTGCTGCCTTGTCATGCCGGAACCTTAACCGCGCCGCGGCAAGCCGTCCCCGAACACATCCTGCCACGCCACGTATACCGACACGAACATCACCGGCAGCCACAGCAGCAAGCCCAGGCCAAACGGCAGCATAGCCAGAAACAGCAACACGGCCAGCATCACCCCGCACACCAGTACTGCCGGCCAGTTCAGCCAGCCGCCGGCCAGGCTGCGCCGCATGGCGGGCAGCGGATCGCACGCGGCCAGCACCACTGCTGCCGGTGCAAACCAGTACAGCAGCGACGCAATGAACATGCCCGCCGCAAACAGCACCAGGCCAACAATCTGCTTGCCCAACGGCATGGCGGTGAGTGCCTCATCGCCAATCTGCCCGCCCGCCAGGGCCAGCAAAGCCAGCACCACCAGCAGCATGGCCGCTACCAACAGGCCGCAATAGGCCAGCCCCAGCCCCGCCAGCTGCCGCCAGTGACTGGAGAACGCCGCAAACACATCCAGCGGGCGCAGGGTTTCACCCCGTGCGGCCCGCTGCGCCGCCAGCACAAAGCTGCCAGCAAACACCGGCACGGTGACCATGCCTATCAGCTGGCCAAACTGCCCCAGGTTGCCCAGCAGCATTTGCAACAGCAGGTAGCACACGGCAAACAGTACCCAGGTCAGCGGTTGCTCGCGTACCAGAAAAAATGCCTGCTTTATCCATTGCCAGCCCTGTGCAGCAGGCACTTTGCGTGGCAGGGGGGCCTGGGTTTGTCGCTGTTCCATCGTCTTCCTTCTTTCGGGTATCGATCAGGCAGCAGCGCTGCTGCGCCGCTGGCTAACCGCTTAAGTCGTTGAGCCGGCAGCCTTATCTGTTTGAATCGGTGGCGCACCGCTTGCCCCGACAGGGTACGGGGGCAAGGCAAGCGGGTGCACGTAATTTTATTACGCGTAAAAACAAAGGCCTGGCATTGCAGCGCGGTTGCCGCGGTGCGGCAAAATCGGCGATAATTTCATGATTTCGCAACGGTTAGGCCGTCGGCAAAAGCGATGGTGCAACCGTTGTTCCGGTTCCCTACAAGTTGAGGTTTTCCCCGAATGGTCACCCGAACCGAGCTAGCCAATGCCGTGCGTTTCCTGTCTATGGATGCCGTGGAAAAGGCCAAATCCGGTCACCCCGGCGCCCCGATGGGCATGGCAGATATCGCCGAAGTACTGTGGCGCGATCACCTGCAGCATAATCCCGCCAACCCGGCCTGGTCCAACCGCGACCGCTTCGTGCTGTCCAACGGGCACGGCTCCATGCTGCTGTACAGCCTGCTGCACCTCACTGGCTACGACCTTTCGATCGACGACCTGAAAAACTTCCGTCAGCTGCACAGCAAAACCCCGGGCCACCCGGAATACGGCTACGCACCTGGCGTTGAAACCACTACCGGCCCGCTGGGCCAGGGTATTACCAACGCGGTAGGCATGGCACTGGCTGAAAAAATCCTGGCCGCCGAATTCAACCGCGACGGTTTCCCGGTAGTCAACCACTACACCTACGCCTTCCTGGGCGACGGTTGCATGATGGAAGGCATCAGCCACGAAGCCTGCAGCCTGGCCGGCACCTGGGGCCTGTCCAAGCTGATCGCCTTCTACGACGATAACGGCATTTCCATCGACGGCGATGTAGAAGGCTGGTTCACCGACGACACCCCGGCACGCTTTGAAGCCTACGGCTGGCAAGTGATCCGCAACGTAGACGGCCACGACGCCGAAGAGTTGCAGATTGCCATCGATACCGCCAAGAAAGAAACCGCCCGCCCCACACTGATCTGCTGCAAAACCGTGATCGGCAAAGGCGCGCCTAACAAGCAAGGCGGCCACGATGTGCACGGCGCACCGCTGGGCGCTGCCGAAATCGCAGCAGCCCGCGCCAGCCTGCAGTGGGGCTACGAGCCGTTCGTGATCCCGCAAGCCATCTACGATGCCTGGGACGGCAAAACCAAAGGCGCCGCAGCCGAATCGGCCTGGGACACCCTGTTTGCCGGCTACGCCGCTGCCTACCCTGAGCTGGCTGCCGAGTACACCCGCCGCATGGCAGGCGAACTGCCGGCCAACTGGGACGCCCACGTTGCCGCCAAGATCGCTGCCGTGAACGAAAAAGGCGAGACCATTGCCACCCGCAAGGCCTCGCAAAACGCCATCGCCGCGCTGGCCGAGGTATTGCCGGAACTGGTCGGCGGCTCCGCCGACCTGACCCCGTCCAACCTCACCAACTGGCCGGGCAGCACCCCGGTTTCACGTGAAACCGGCGGCAACTACGTGCACTATGGCGTACGCGAATTCGGCATGGCTGCCATCATGAACGGCCTGGCCCTGCACGGCGGCGTGAAGCCGTTCGGCGCCACCTTCCTGATGTTCAGCGAATACGCCCGTAACGCGCTGCGCATGGCCGCGCTGATGAAGATCAACCCGGTGTTCGTGTTCACCCACGACTCCATCGGCCTGGGCGAAGACGGCCCGACTCACCAGCCGGTAGAGCAGATCGCTACCCTGCGCCTGATCCCGAACATGGCCGTATGGCGCCCGTGCGACACCGTTGAGTCGCTGGTGGCCTGGGCTGAGGCACTGGCCGCCAAAGACCACCCGTCCTGCCTGATCTTCAGCCGCCAGAACCTGCCGTTCGTGGCGCGTGATGCCGCGCAGATCGACGGCATCAAGAAGGGTGGCTACGTACTGCGTGACGCCGCTGGCGCCCAGGCGGTGCTGATGGCCACCGGCTCCGAAGTGGAGCTGGCGCTGAAAGCCCAGGAAGCCCTGGCTGCCGAAGGCATCGCCGTACGCGTGGTATCCGTACCGTGCACCCGCGCCTTCGACCAGCAAGACAAGGCCTACATCGCCAGCGTGCTGCCGGCAGGCCTGCCGCGCGTGGCGATCGAAGCCGGCGTGACCGACGGCTGGCGCAAGTACGTGGGCCTGGAAGGCGAAGTGATCGGTATCGACCACTTTGGCGAATCCGCCCCGGCCGGCGTGCTGTTCAAGGAATTCGGCTTTACCGTGGAAAACGTGGTTGCCAAGACCAAGAGCGTGATCCGCGCATAACAACTAGCCGCCCCCGTGCCAACGAGGGGCGGCTTTTTATTCGCCCGCAAGCCAGGGCACAGCCTGAAACGACAATGCGCCCGCACCCAGAACAGTACAAAAGTACGGCAGGGTGTCCGGCCCCGGCGGGTTCCACAGCCCGCCCACGCTAGCGTTGGCCGCACACAGGCTGCATCCGGCTTGCCGGGTTTTCATTTCTGGGAGAGAAAACCATGTCCATCCGTATCGCAATCAACGGCTACGGCCGTATCGGCCGTCAGGCTCTGCGTTCCATCTACGAATACAATCTGCGTGGCGATTTCGAGATCGTTGCCGTGAACGCCTCCGGCGACCTGGCCACCAACGCACACCTGACCAAGTTCGATACCGTGCACGGCCGTTTTGCTGCCGATGTCAGCCACGATGAAGAAGCCCTGATCGTTAACGGCGACCGCATCCCGTTCTTCAGCACCCGCAACCCGGCCGAGCTGCCATGGGCTGCGCTGAATGTAGACCTGGTGCTGGAATGCACCGGCTCGTTCACCACCAAGGAAAAGTGCAAGCTGCACCTGGATGCCGGCGCCAAAAAGGTGCTGATCTCCGCCCCGGGCGGTGACGATGTAGACGCCACCATCGTGTACGGCGTGAACCACGACATCCTGACGGCTGACATGACCGTGGTATCCAACGCTTCCTGCACCACCAACTGCCTGGCCCCGGTGGCCAAGGCTCTGAACGACGCCATCGGCATCAAAAAAGGCCTGATGACCACCATCCACGCCTTCACCAACGACCAGGTGCTGACCGACGTACGTCACAAAGACCTGCGCCGCGCCCGCTCCGCCACCGACAACATGATCCCCACCAAGACCGGCGCCGCCAAAGCAGTCGGTCTGGTGCTGCCAGAGCTGAAAGGCAAGCTGGATGGCTTTGCCGTGCGCGTGCCGACCATCAACGTCTCGCTGGTCGACCTCACCTTCACCGCCATGCGCGACACCACCAAGGACGAAATCAACGAGATCGTCAAAAAGGCGTCCGAAGGCAGCATGAAGGGCACCCTGGGTTACAACACCCTGCCGCTGGTTTCCAGCGACTTTAACCACACCACCGAAGGCTCCTTCTTCGACGCCACCCTCACCAAGGTAACCGGCGGCAATATGGTGAAAGTGCTGGCCTGGTACGACAACGAGTGGGGCTTCTGCCAGCAGATGCTGAAAACCGCTCGCGCGATGTTCGCCGCCAAGTAAGCAAGCCATGCGGCCAACCCCAAACGTTGGCCGCAGCCTGCTTGCCCAGGCGTGCAGGCCCGCTCCACCGGGCCTGGCAATACAACACAGCCCGGCGCCTAGCGGCCACCGGGCGGCCCTGCACACAAGCAAGCAGCCTGTTTCTTTACTTGTCTTCTAGAAGGCCACAACCATGCAATTCAAGAAACTGACCGACCTCGCCCTGGCAGGCCAACGCGTACTGATCCGCGTAGACATGAACGTGCCGGTGAAAAACGGCGTGATCGGTGACGACACCCGTATCCGCGCCAGCCTGCCGTCCATCCTGCACTGCCTGCAAGCTGGCGCCAGCGTGATCCTGATGACCCACCTGGGCCGCCCCACCGAAGGCGAACCCAAGCCGGAAGACAGCCTGGCCCCGGTTGCCGCGCGCCTGTCCGAGCTGCTGGGCAAAACCGTCACCGTGACCGACAGCTGGCAAACCGGCCTGACCCTGGCCGCTGGTGATGTGGTGATGCTGGAAAACGTGCGCCTGAACAAAGGCGAGAAAAAGAACAACGCCGAACTGGGCCAGGCGTACGCCAGCCTGTGCGACGTATTCGTCAACGATGCGTTCGGCACCGCCCACCGCGCCGAAGCCTCTACCCACGCCGTGGCGCAGTACGCCCCGGTAGCCTGCGCCGGCATCCTGCTGGCTGCCGAGCTGGACGCACTGGGCAAAGCCCTGCTGGCCCCGGCCCGCCCGCTGGTGGCCATCGTGGCTGGCTCCAAGGTGTCCACCAAGCTCACCATTCTGGAAAGCCTGGCCGACAAAGTAGACCAGCTGATCGTGGGCGGCGGCATTGCCAACACCTTCCTGCTGGCCGAAGGCCACGCCATCGGCAAATCGCTGGCCGAAGCTGAACTGGTAGAAGACGCCAAACGCGTCATCGCCAAAATCCGCGCCCGTGGCGGTGACGTACCGCTGCCGAGCGACGTGGTCTGCGCTACCGAGTTTGCCGAAAGCGCCACCGCCACCCTGAAAGCGGTCGCCGACGTCGGCGCCGACGACATGATCCTGGACATCGGCCCTGACTCCGCCAGCGCGCTGGCCGCCATCGTGGCCAAAGCCGGTACCGTGGTATGGAACGGCCCGGTAGGCGTGTTCGAGTTTGCCCAGTTTGCCGAAGGCACCCGCGTGCTGGGCGAAGCCATCGCCAACGCAGAAGGCTTCTCCATCGCCGGCGGCGGCGACACCCTGGCCGCCATCGCCAAGTACGAGCTGACCGACAAGATCAGCTACATCTCCACCGGCGGCGGCGCGTTCCTGGAGTTCCTGGAAGGCAAAACCCTGCCGGCGGTCGCCATCCTGGGCGAACGCGCCTGATGGTGCGGCATAAGTGAAATACACAACGGGACAGCCTGGCTGTCCCGTTTTTCATTACTCCAATATGTCAATGTAGTTTTCATGCCCTATCGAAAAAAATGTCGATAGAATGGCAATAATTACGCTATTGCTTCAACCCCACTATCAAGCGCATTCATATCGCATCCAAACCCTACTTGGAGTGCGACATGCGATTTTTATGGCTATTCATTTTACTGATCACCGGCTTGGCGCACGGCGAGACAATTCCTTCCATAGAAAAACCTGGGAAAGTCGTCTCACCCTGGTTTCTTGTCAGCTGGGATGGCACCGGCGCTGAAACAGCAAAAGCAGCATGTGCCTTAATACCAGGAAACTGGGTACAAGACTCGGATATCCTGAATCACGGACAATGCCTGAATGGCTATAACAACCGAATATGGATGCAAGAGGGGGTTAAGTGTGAGGATGGATCCGTTGCTGTACCGTTACTGAGTTCATACTGCGCACCAAGTTACTCCTGTCCCGACACATCCTGGACGCTATCACCGGATAAGCGCAGTTGCAGTCGTACTTGCCCGGTCGCACCACTCACGCCGATAACCGACCCCATCGCACAACAATTTGAAAGAGGTGAAAATCCTGTCATCGAAGATAAACTCACTGACAGCATGAAGACCGCCTTGGCTTGCCTACGCAGAGAAGTGACTGCTGCAAAGGGTACGCTAACTGTTACATCTGCTTGGCGGCCGCAGCTCTACCAAGATCATCTGCGTGAGATTTTTACCAAAAACATTGCATTACAAAAGATTGCAAACCCTGCATGCGCCGATATTAAGAAAGCGATCAAGCAGGAGTTTCGCCGCCATGGTCTACAAGGTCGAGTCGCTATAAACTCACCGCACACAGCGGGCAAAGCCTTTGATGCGACATGGAGCGTGAAAGATATTGATGGATTAGCGAATAAATGTGGGCTTTATCGACCATTTCCAGTCGACGACCGTGTTCATTTCATAGCTAAATAAATTCGAGGTTGACATGAAAAAACTTACGCTCCTCTTTGCTTTGTTTTCATCAATTGCCTTCTCCTCAGAAAACTACACCCTGACACAAAGTGCAAGCCACGCTATCATTAGCGGCAAGAAAACTGCGAACTACGATATTAATATCAAAAACAACAATGGCACTCCAATATGTACCTTCTCTCTAGATAACGATCTTGATGAATCGACATTTCTTAACCCCGGCCGCCCTACAAGTGGGCCATGGCCAATTGAGAACACATTAATTAAAGGAAATACACCATTAAACTGGATATTTGAGGCTCCACGACTTGAAGAATCTAACCTTTACGGCATCAGATGGTATGTCGATATGGACAAGGATAGTCGCGATTGCCTACAACCCGGTCAGCAAGCCACCTTCAGCTTTACCGCCCCGCAAGCCAAGCCTTACTTCAGCCGCGGCTACGCTTGGGTCAACGGTAACAAGGTAGCCGTCAATGTCTTAGACAAGATACCACCCAGCTTGCACATATATCTGTCCGACAACGACCCGCAGCTGCGTTGGCGTGACCGCGCCACACTACGCGTGCGCGTAGAGGTAAAAGACAACCTCGACCCCAACCCGCAGGTTCAGTTGGAGCGCATCACCATGACCCGCCGCGTGTTGCCAGGCCAGGTCGTACAGGCCAGCCCGACACCGATGCGTGACGGTGACATCATCACCCTGCAGCGGATACCGCTGGCCGAGTACCAGCTCACCTTCTCGGCTATGGATGCCAGCAACAACCGCGCGAGTTTTGTGCGCAAGGTACAAATCAAACTACTGGGGCAAAGTGTGCTGATTATGTAAGCCCATGAATCCAGACCAAACAGCCGCCCGCAGGCCACTGCAGGCGGCTGTTATTTATTCAGGGCGGCCAGTACAATAGCGTGACTTGGAGGAGCCCCCACATGGCAATGCAAACCTGGCTGTTGTTCGTGGTAACGGTGTTTTTCGTGTCGGCCACACCCGGCCCCAATATGCTGCTGGCGATGAGCCACGGCATTCGTTACGGCCTGGGCGGTGCGCTGCCCACGCTGGCGGGGCTGCTGGTGGCGCTGGCGCTGATCATGGCCGGTTCCGTGGCCGGGCTGGGTGCCGTACTGGCCACCTCCGAACTGCTGTTTTCCATCGTCAAGTACGCCGGTGCGGCGTACCTGGTGTGGCTGGGCTATCAAGCCTGGCGGGCCCCAGTGGCAGAGCAAACCGAGGAAAACGACGCCGTGGTGGCAGGAGAGAGCAGCCGCGGCCAACGTTTCCGCACCGGCTTTCTGGTCGCCATGAGCAACCCGAAAGCTTTTGTGTTTTTTACCGCGCTGTTTCCACAGTTCATGCGTGCCGACGTGCCACAGCTACCGCAGCTGGTGGTGCTGTCTGCCACGTTTTTCGTGATTGAAGTGAGCTGGCAGCTGGTTTACGCCTTTGGCGGTGCTCGGCTGAAACACTGGCTGACCAGCCCGCGCCGCCTGCGCCTGATGAACCGCTTTGCCGGCGGCTCGTTCATGGCGGCAGGGGTAGCACTCAGCACGGTAAGCCGCGCGTAAAGCGCGCGATACGGCCCCTGCGGCCAACCTTTTCCGTGGCCTGCCACAAGCAGGCTGCACCACAATACTGGAGACTTTTACATGGCACTCGTTTCGATGCGTCAACTGCTGGACCACGCAGCAGAATTCAGCTACGGCCTGCCGGCCTTCAACGTGAACAACCTGGAACAGATGCGCGCCATCATGGAAGCCGCCGACAAGGTTAACGCCCCGGTGATCGTGCAGGCATCGGCTGGTGCCCGTAAATACGCCGGCGCGCCGTTCCTGCGCCACCTGATCCTGGCTGCCGTGGAAGAGTTTCCGCATATCCCGGTGGTGATGCACCAGGACCACGGTACCAGCCCGGACGTGTGCCAGCGCTCCATCCAGCTGGGTTTCAGCTCGGTGATGATGGACGGCTCGCTGAAGTCCGACGGCAAAACCCCGGCCGACTACGCCTACAACGTAGACGTCACCCGCACCGTGGTGAACTTTGCCCACGCCTGCGGCGTATCGGTAGAGGGCGAAATCGGCTGCCTGGGTAGCCTGGAAACCGGCATGGCCGGCGAAGAAGACGGCGTAGGCGCCGAAGGCGTGCTGGACCACAGCCAGCTGCTGACCGACCCGGAAGAAGCCGCCCAGTTCGTGAAAGACACCGGCGTGGACGCGCTGGCGATCGCTATCGGCACCAGCCACGGCGCGTACAAGTTCACCAAGAAGCCTACCGGCGACGTGCTGCGTATCGACCGCATCAAGGAAATCCACGCGCGCATTCCTAACACCCACCTGGTGATGCACGGCTCGTCCAGCGTGCCGCAAGAGTGGCTGGCCATCATCAACGAATTCGGCGGCGATCTGGGCGAGACCTACGGCGTGCCGGTAGAAGAAATCGTGGAAGGCATCAAGCACGGCGTGCGCAAGGTCAACATCGACACCGACCTGCGTCTGGCCTCTACCGGTGCCATCCGCCGCTTCATGGCGCAGAACCCGAAAGAGTTCGACCCGCGCAAATACCTGGCCGCCAGCACCGTGGCCATGCGCGACATCGTGATTGCCCGTTACGAAGCCTTTGGCGCCGCCGGCATGGCCAGCAAGATCAAGCCGGTGAGCCTGGACGCCATGGCCAACCTGTACCTGAAAGGCCAGCTGGCCCAGATCGTGAAGTAAGGCACCGCGGCGGCCAGGCTTGGCCGCCTATGATAGGGGGCTGTCTGCGGGCAGCCCTTTTTCACGCCCTTGTCAGGAGCATTTATGGCACTCAGCGAGCTATTCACCCCACTAGAGTGGGTATTTGTCATCATTCTGGGCCTGGTGCCGCTGGCCGGCATCGTGCTGCACCTGTGGATCATGCTGCTGCGCCCGCCCAAAGACAGCGGCGATGGGCAAACGCAGGACACTAAACCACGCTAGCATGGTCTGAGTACCCATGCTGTTATTGACCCACCCCTAAGCCGAGGAGTAACACGATGGCAATGGATGTAATCGATTACGAAGTATTTGGCGACGACATGCAGTACGTTGAAGTGGAGCTGGACCCGGGCGAGGCGGCGGTGGGCGAAGCCGGCGCGCTGTACTACATGGAAGACGGCATCACCATGGATACCGTGTTTGGCGATGGTTCGGCGAGCGAAAGCGGACTGTTCGGCAAACTGCTGGGCGCGGGCAAGCGCCTGGTGACCGGCGAATCGCTGTTTACCACCGTGTACTACAACCAGAGCCAGGTAAAGCGCAAAGTGGCCTTTGCCGCCAGCTATCCGGGCAAGATCGTGCCGGTACACCTGCTGGAGCTGGGCGGCTTGCTGTATGCGCAGAAAGACAGCTTTCTGGCCGGGGCCAAGGGCGTGAGCCTGGGGCTGGCGCTGCAAAAGAAAATCGGCACCGGCCTGTTTGGTGGTGAAGGTTTCATCATGCAAAAGCTGGAAGGCGACGGTTACGTCTTCCTGCACGCGGGCGGCACGCTGTCTTGCCGCCAGCTGCAGCCGGGTGAAATCCTGCGCGTGGATACCGGCTGCGTGGTGGCGTACCAGCCCACGGTAGACTTTGATATCGAGTACGTGGGCAAGCTCAAGAGCGCGCTGTTTGGCGGCGAGGGCGTGTTCTTTGCCCGCCTGACCGGCCCGGGCAAGGTGTGGTTGCAGTCGCTGCCACTATCACGCCTGGCCGACCGCATCGTGGCTGCCAGCCCGCGTGCCGGCGGTGGCAGCAGCGAGCAGGGCTCCATTCTGGGCAATATCGGCAATATCCTGGACGGCAAGCACTGAGCCATCCGCGCCCCGCTGCGGCCAACGTTGGCCGCAAATAAAAACCCCCGCTCGCTCGCGGGGGTTTTGCATGGTAGGCAACAGTGGCCAGCTTATTTGCCAGCGCTGCCCTGTTTCAGGCGGCGGGCGCTCACGGCATTGGCCAGCGTTTCCAGCAGCTTTTCCGTATCGTCCCAGCTGATGCAAGCGTCGGTAATGCTCTGGCCGTAGGTCAGCTCGCAGCCCGGTTTCAGGTCCTGACGGCCTTCTACCAGGTGGCTTTCCACCATCACGCCAAAGATGTGGGTGTCACCGGCGGCCATTTGCTGCGCCACGTCGTCGCATACTTCCATCTGGCGACGGTAGTCCTTGCGGCTGTTGGCATGGCTGAAATCCACCATCAGCTTTTGCGACAAGCCCACGGCGGCCAGCTCGGCGGCAGCGGCTTGCACAAAACGCGCTTCATAGTTCGGCTCTTTGCCACCACGCAGGATCACGTGGCAGTCCGGGTTGCCGCCGGTTTCCACGATGGCGGAATGACCGGTTTTGGTTACCGACAGGAAATGGTGCGACACGCTGGCAGAGCGGATCGCATCCACAGCGATCTTGAGGTTGCCGTCGGTACCGTTCTTGAAGCCCACCGGGCAAGACAGGCCGGAGGCCAGCTCGCGGTGTACTTGCGACTCGGTGGTACGCGCGCCGATGGCACCCCAGCTGATCAGGTCGGCCAGGTACTGCGGGGTAATCATGTCCAGGAATTCGGTAGCGGCCGGCATGCCCATGCTGTTGAGGTTCAGCAGCAGGCGGCGGCCCATGCGCAGGCCGGTATTGATATCGAAAGTTTCGTTCAGGTGCGGGTCGTTGATCAGCCCCTTCCAGCCCACGGTGGTACGCGGTTTTTCGAAGTACACGCGCATGACCACCAGCAGCTCGCCAGCGTATTTCTCGCGCAGCGGCAGCAGGCGGCGGGCGTACTCTTCGGCGGCTTCCGGGTCGTGAATGGAACAGGGGCCGATGACCACCAGCAGGCGGTCGTCTTCCGAGCGCAACAGGCGCGCGATATCACGGCGGGTATGGTAGATGAGTTCGGCGGCCGGTTCGTTGATCGGCAGCTCGTACAGGTGGGCGATCGGGGGAAGCAGTTCCTTGATGCCGCGGATTCTGACGTCGTCGGTCTGGCGATGCATTGCTTTGTCCTTGCACTTTATCTGTTTGTTTGCACAGCAACATTAACCTGACTCACCCCGCCTGCCAAGCCTTGCGTGCAAAAACAAAAGGCACCCCGCAGGGTGCCTTGTGGTGTAGCAAGCCGGCCAGGATCAGTCGGCGTACTGGCGCTTCATGCGCTCGCGGCGCTCTTGGGCTTCCACGGACAGCGAAGCGGTAGGGCGGGCCAGCAGGCGTTTCAGGCCGATAGGTTCACCCGTGTCTTCACAGTAGCCGTAGCTACCATCTTCGATCAGACGCAGGGTGGACTGGATTTTTTGCAGCAGTTTGCGCTCACGGTCACGGGTACGCAGCTCCAGGGCGTACTCTTCTTCCAGTGTGGCGCGGTCAGCCGGGTCCGGTGTGGCCTCCTGCTCTTGCAGGTGGCTGGCGGTGGCAGTGGCGTTGCTCAGCAGCTCCTGCTGCATCTGCAACAAGCGCTCCTTGAAGAACTCAAGGTGGTCGGCGTTCATGTAGTCGTCGCCGGACCAGTTGATGATGTCTTGTTCAGTCAGCTTGGCCATGATGATGTGTTCCAGCAAGGTAGTGTGGCAGACAGGCGTGAGAGATTACCGACGGCATACGGAAAGTGCAACAGCCACAGCTGCACAAAGCGAGATTTATGTTTGTATATAGCGCCCGCCGACACAGATAACAAGCGGCAACGCAACAATGACCACGGTATTCGATGAAAAAACAAAAAAGCGGCCCACAGGCCGCCTGTGTGGCATCTGGCGCATTACTTCTGCGACAGGACCCATTTCACCAGGGTTTTCACGTCGGCATCGCTCACTTGCGGGTTCGGCGGCATCGGTACCGCGCCCCATACCCCGGCACCACCGGCTTTTACCTTGGCCACCAGTTTGGCTTCTGCGCCCTTGTCGCCAGCGTATTTCTTGGCTACATCCTTGTAAGCCGGGCCCACTACCTTTTTGTCAACGGCATGACAGGCAGTGCAGTTGTTCTTTTGTGCCAGCTGCAGGTTGGCAAAAGCCGGGGCAGCAAAGGCGCTGATAGCCAGCGCGGCAAACAGCATTTTTTTCATTGAAGCATCTCCACAGGGTTGAAGCCGCAGTCGGGGCGGCATGCAGGGTAGTTAATACTGGCTCTTTCACACGGCCATCTTGAGTTGCATCAAGAATAGCTGCTCCAGCACGCGCAGCGGCAGCATCTGTATCACCTGGATGATCAGGATAACGATAAGCGGCGACAGGTCCACACCGCCTACGTTGGCCGCACGAAACGGCTTCAGGTACGGGCGGGTCAATGCGTCCAGAATGGGCGTGATGGCGTTATAAGGGCTGACCCAGCTGAGGATGGCCTGCACGATCACGGCCCCGGCCAGCAGGTTGAGCGACTGCCGAAACAGCTCCAGCAAAGACAGCAGGCACAGACCCAGCCAGGTTTGCGGGTGAGCAAAGTCGTAGGGCAACAGGCTGGTGGCCAGAACCAAGGTGCTCACGATAAGGGTCACCAGGAAGGCGGCCAACAGCGAGGCGCTGTCGTAGCCGTGCCACGCAGGCACCAGACGGCGCAAGCGCAATACGGCAAAGTTGGTGACCGCCATCACAAACTGGTTGAGCGGGTGTTTGTGGGGCGCCCGCGCCAGCTGCAAGTAAAAACGCATCAGTAACACCAGCGAGAACAGCCCGCCTACGGTTTGCAGCAAAAATTGCAGGGTCTGCAGCAGCATGCCTAGTCCTTGGAAAGTTCAATGCCCAGCTCTACCGAGCGGGCACGGCAGTCCAGCGCGCCGGCAATGATTGCCTGCTTGACGCCCTCTGCCTCGAAACGCAGGATGGCACGCTCTGTCGTGCCGCCCTTGCTCATCACGTTCTGGCGCAGTGTGGCCACTGGCAGCGGGCTCTGGCGTGCCAGCTCGACCGCGCCCTCAAACGTGGCCAGTACCAGCCGGCGCGCTTCGTCTTCGGCAAAGCCGGCCTGCACTGCGCCCTCGATCATACTTTCGATAAAGTAAAACACATAGGCCGGACCGCTGCCCGACACGCTGGTGATATCGTCGATACCGCTTTCTGCCGCCAGCCAGGTAGTGGTGCCCACCGCGGCCATGATGGCCGTGGCATTGTCACGATCTGTCTGCGCCACGTTGGCCGCAGCGTACAAGCCCGACACCCCCTTGCCCACCATGGCCGGGGTGTTGGGCATCACACGCACAATGCGCTCGCTACCCAGCCAGCTCGCCATCGCGGTAATGCCGATGCCGGCTGCAATGGAAATCACCAGCGCACCGCCCAGTGCGGGCGCCAACTGCTGGCACACCTCGCGCAATACCTGCGGCTTCACTGCCAGCACGATGATGTCTTCTGCGCCAAACGCCGCAGGCAACGCTGGCAAGGCATTGACACCAAAGTCCGCCACCAGCTGTGCGCGTTTTTCGCTACCCGGTTCTACCACCTGGATCTGGTGTGCACCGCCTGTCAGACCACCAATGATGGCCGTAGCCATATTGCCGCCGCCAATGAAGGTAATGTTCATGTTTCTCTCTTTGTAGATTGTATACAGCACGTGCTGCACCACGATATTAGCCTATGCCGGGTAGTGACGGGCGCCGAAAATGGCCGTGCCCACACGCACCATGGTGCTGCCCGCCGCAATGGCCGCCGCCATATCGGACGACATGCCCATGGACAGCGTATCCAGCGCCAGCCCCTCATCGGCCATCTGCGCCTGCAGCTGGCGCAGCACGGCAAAACGTGCGGCCAACGTTGCCGCATCGGGCGTGGGCTCCGGGATGCACATCAGGCCGCGCAGCCGCAGCTGTGGCAAGGCAGCCACAGCCCGCAACAGCGCAGGGGCGTCGGCGGGCGCGCAGCCACTCTTGCTGTCTTCACCCGACACATTGACCTGCACGCAGACATTCAGCGGCGGCAAATGTGCCGGGCGCTGGGCCGATAGCCGCTCGGCAATTTTCAGCCGTTCGATGGAATGTACCCAGTGGGCGGTTTCCGCCACGATGCGTGTCTTGTTGGATTGCAGCGGGCCGATGAAGTGCCATGTAATGGCCAGGTCAGCCAGCTCGGCGGCCTTGGCTTGCAGCTCCTGCACATAGTTTTCGCCAAAGGCACGCTGCCCGGCTGCGTAAACCTCGCGCACGGCAGCCGCCGGGAAGGTTTTGCTTACCGCCAGCAGCTGTACTGCGCCAGCGTCGCGGCCAGACAGGCGGGTCGCCTCGGCCAGTTGCTCCTGCACCGCGTGCAGGGCTAGAGTCAATTGGGACATGGTGCGTTTCCGACATTGCTGCCCCGGCCAGGGCTAGCGCCTGCGTGGGCAGCAGCATTAGGTGGGAGTACAATGCGCCCGACATGCCTTGCGGATGCCGTACACCCCCCGGAGAAATTTATGGAAATATCTGATCTTCTGGCCTTTACGGTCAAGAACAAAGCGTCTGACCTGCATCTGTCAGCCGGCTTGCCGCCGATGATACGCGTGCACGGCGATATCCGCCGCATCAACCTGCCGCCGCTGGCGCACCATGATGTACACGATATGGTGTACGACATCATGAACGACTATCAGCGCAAGATTTTTGAAGACACCTACGAGGCAGACTTCTCGTTCGAAGTGCCTGGCGTAGCACGTTTCCGGGTAAACGTGTTCGTGCAGAACCGCGGTATCGGCGCCGTCTTCCGTGTGATTCCGTCCCGCGTGCTCACCCTGGAAGACCTGGGCGCGCCGCGCATTTTCAAGGACATCGCCGACTACCCGCGCGGTATCGTGCTGGTGACCGGCCCCACCGGCTCGGGTAAATCCACCACCCTGGCGGCGATGATCGACTACATCAACGCCAATCATTACTCGCACATCCTGACGGTAGAAGACCCGATCGAATTCGTGCACGAAAGCAAAAAGTCGCTGGTGAACCAGCGTGAGCTGGGCTCGCAGACGCGCAGCTTCTCGGCAGCGCTGCGCAGCGCGCTGCGTGAAGACCCGGACGTGATCCTGATCGGTGAAATGCGCGACCTGGAAACCATCCGCCTGGCCCTGTCGGCCGCCGAAACCGGCCATTTGGTCTTTGGTACCCTGCACACCAGCAGTGCCGCCAAAACCATCGACCGTATCGTGGACGTGTTCCCGGCCGGCGAAAAGGAAATGGTGCGCTCCATGCTGTCGGAAAGCCTGCGCGCGGTGATCTCGCAGAGCCTGCTCAAAACCAAAGACGAAAGCGGCCGTATTGCCGCGCACGAGATCATGATCGGCACCCCGGCCATCCGTAACCTGATCCGCGAAAACAAGATCGCGCAGATCAACTCCATGATCCAGACCGGCCAGCAGCACGGCATGCAGACGCTGGACCAGTGCCTGCAAGAGCTGGTGCGCCATGGCCACGTATCGGTGCAGGAAGCCCGCACCAAAGCCAGTAACAAGGACGCTTTCTGAGCGGGGTAGGCCATGGAAAAAGACCAGGCATCAAAATTCATTCACGACCTGCTGAAACACGCCATCAGCAAGAACGCCTCCGATATTTTCATCAGCGCCGACTTCCCGCCGGCCATGAAGATCGACGGCAAGATCACCCCGGTAGCGCCGCAGCCGCTGACCGCCCAGCACACCAAGGAGCTGGTGCGCTCGGTGATGAACGACCGCCAGACCGAGGAGTTCGAATCCACCCGCGAGGCCAACTTTGCCATCAGCCCGCCGGGTATCGGCCGTTTTCGTGTCAGCGCCTACGTACAGCAGGGTAGCGCCGGCATGGTGCTGCGCAAGATCAATACCGAGATCCCCTCGCTGGACGGCCTGGGCCTGCCGGACGTGCTGAAGGACATTGCGCTGATCAAACGTGGCCTGGTGATCTTTGTCGGTGGCACCGGCTCGGGTAAATCTACCTCGCTGGCAGCGCTGGTGGACTGGCGCAACAGCACCACGGCCGACCACATCATCACCATCGAAGACCCCATCGAGTACGTACACAACCACAAGAAAAGCATCATCACGCAGCGCGAGATCGGTGTAGATACCGAAAGCTGGGAGGTAGCGCTGAAAAACACGCTGCGTCAGGCGCCAGACGTGATCCTGATGGGCGAGATCCGCGACCGCGAGTCCATGATGTACGGCCTGCAGTTTGCCGAAACCGGCCACCTGTGCCTGGCCACGCTGCACGCCAACAACGCCAACCAGGCGCTGGACCGCATCCTGAACTTCTTCCCGGAAGAGCGCCACCAGCAGGTGCTGATGGATTTGTCGCTGAATATGCGCGCTATCATCTCGCAACGTCTGGTACCGCTAAAAGGCAGCAAAGGCCGCACCGCCGCGGTAGAAATCCTGCTGAACAGCCCGCTGATCTCGGACATGATCTTCAAGGGCGAGATTGCCGGCATCAAGGAGGTCATGGGCCGCTCGAAAGAGTCCGGCATGCAAACCTTCGACCAGGCGCTGTTCCAGCTGTTCGAGGCCGGCCTGGTGAGCTACGAAGACGCGCTGCGCAACGCCGACTCCATCAACGACCTGCGCCTGCAGATCAAGCTCTACAGCGAAAAAGCCAAGCAACACAACCCGCTGGACGGGCTGGATCACCTCGATATCGTGTAAGTGATACGTGCCATGCAAAAAGCCGGCAAATGCCGGCTTTTCTGTTTGCTGCTGCCTGCGGCCAACCTTTAGCCGAGGAAATCATCGCGCCAGGTTTCGCGCACCCACGCCAAGGCAGACAACTGCAAGGCATTAAAACGCTCGGCATCCATATCCGGTAGCGGCGAGCCTTGCTCCTGGCACTCGCCCAGCACCACCAGTGCCAAAAGCTGACCCAGCGGCCCGCTACGCGCCAGCAGAGCCTGCAGCACGTCCGGGCTTAAGGCCAGGCCGCTGACCAGCTCGGCCATGGGCGTCGCCAGCAGCGAGTCTGCCAGCGACAGTACGCCAGTCATGAAGGCCTCGTCGGGGTCGATACCGGCATCGTCGGCCAACAGCTCCATCATGCGGCCGCGCACCACCGCCATTTCCAGCAGCGGGCTGGGGCCTTGCGACGGGCGGCAGTCGGCAGCAAACAGGATGATCAGCGCCCAGCGCTTGAGCCTGGATGAGCCCAGCGTAATGATGGCTTCACGAATGGAGCCCACCGGCTGCCGGTACGATTCGGCGGCATTCACCAGCTTGAGCAAGCCCACCACCATATCCGGCGCCGCCTTGAACACGCTCTCCAGTTCGGCCACATCCGCGTCTTTCATCACCAGGCCCAGGAGGCGCAGCAGCAGGGCGCGGTGCGGGTGCGCGCGGTTATGGCTCATCACGGTAGGGCGGGCAAAGAAGTAGCCCTGGAACAGCCCGATACCCAGCTGCTTGCACGCCTCGTATTGCTCGAAGGTATCGACTTTTTCCGCCAGCAGTTGGCCGCGGAAGCCTTGCAGCCGCTGCAGCAGGCCGGGCAGGGCCGACAACGATACTTGCTGCAGGTCGAACTTCAGATAGTCCACCAGCGGCAGCAGCGGCAACATGTCGGGGGTAATGTCGCACACATCGTCCAGCGCCAGCTGGTAGCCACGCGCCTTCAGCTGCGCACAGCGCTCGTATACCGACGCGTTCAGCTCCACGCTTTCCAGTATTTCCAGAATGATGGTATCGGGCGGCAGCAAGTCCAGCACCGGGCTGAACAGCAGCTTTTCACTGACATTCACAAACCCCGGGCAGCCTTCCAGCACCCTGGACAAGCCCAGGTCGATAAAAGCATGGCGGATCACCGCTGCCGTAGCGTTGACGTCGTCCTGAAACAGGGCGCGATTTTCTGGCCCGGAGCGAAAGAGCAGCTCGTAGGCCACGCGCTTTTGCTGCGCATCGACGATAGGCTGGCGGCCAAGGTAGATCGTGGAATACATGACAGACATTCGGGTATTGACGGGTCGATGGTAGCCCAAGCCCGGACTGAACAACACTCCCTGACAGCACATTTATTGCACCATCAGGCGATATCGTTTTACCGCTTTATTTCACTTGTGGCATTCAATAAAAAAATACTTTCTTTACCTGGGGTAAGCCCCCCTGCCCATGTGGAAGAAACCCCACCAGCACTCGTTCATCGCTAAAAAGCTGAAGCCGCGACTTGCCGGTTTACTTACAAAATTCCATAAAAAAGCCCCTCGCAATGCGAAGGGCTGGGCGACGTAGCGCGTACCGCGTTTCATGTGAAACGTTGGCCGCACAGCGGCGGCCAACGTATACGGCTTAGTGCTGCAGGATCTTGGACAGAAACTGGCGGGCGCGCTCGGAGCGGGCGTCGATATTGCCGAAGAACTCTTCCTTGGCGCAGTCTTCCACAATGCTGCCGCGGTCCATAAAGATGACACGGTGGGCGACCTTGCGCGCAAAACCCATTTCGTGGGTCACGCACATCATGGTCATGCCTTCCTGCGCCAGCTCTACCATCACATCCAGCACTTCGTTCACCATTTCCGGGTCCAGCGCGGACGTTGGCTCGTCGAACAGCATGGCGATCGGGTCCATGGCCAGCGCACGGGCAATCGCCACGCGCTGCTGCTGGCCGCCAGACAGCTGGCCGGGGAACTTGTGCGCGTGCGCTTTCAGGCCAACACGGTCCAGATAGTGCAGGCCTTTTTGCATGGCTTCGTCCTTGCTGCGGCCCAGTACGCGTTCCTGTGCGATGGTCAGGTTTTCGGTAATGGACAGGTGCGGGAACAGCTCGAAATGCTGGAACACCATGCCCACACGGCTACGCAGCTTGGGCAGGTCGGTCTTGGCGTCGCCTACCGACGTGCCGTCCACAATGATGTCGCCCTTCTGGAACGGCTCCAGTGCGTTAACGGTTTTGATCAGTGTGGACTTGCCGGAGCCGGACGGGCCGCACACCACCACCACTTCGCCTTTTTTCACGTCGGTGGTGCAATCGGTGAGCACCTGGAAGTCACCGTACCATTTGCTGACGTTCTTGATGGAAATCATGCTCATACCGCAAACCTCTTTTGCAGGCGCTTCACCGACAGGGACGCGCCGAAACTGATCACAAAGTACACCGCACCGGCAAAAATCAGGAACTCATGCGGCAAACCAACGATATCGCCCTTGGAGCGGGCAGCGTTCAGGAAGTCCATCAGGCCCACGGCGTACACCAGCGAGGTATCCTGGAACAGGATGATGGACTGCTGCAGCAGCAGCGGCATCATCTTGCGGAAAGCCTGCGGCAAGATGATCAGACGCATGGCCTGGCCGTAGTTCATGCCCAGCGCGTAGGCAGCGTTTTCCTGGCCCTTGGAGATGGACTGGATACCGGCACGTACGATCTCGCAGTAGTAGGCGGCTTCAAACATCATGAAGGCCACCAGGCAAGAAGTGAAGGCACCCACCGACACGAAGGTGCCGGTGATCCAGTTCAGCAGCATCGGTACCGCCAGGTAGAACCAGGTGATCACCAGCAGCAGTGGAATGGAACGGAAGTAGTTCACATAGGCTTTGGCAAAACCGGACAGCAGCGGGTTGCTGGACAGGCGCAGCAGCGCCAGCACCGTACCCAGCGCCACGCCCCCCACTACCGACAAGGCCAGCAGCTTCAGCGTCATCAGCATGCCGTCCACCAGGCCCGGCATTGAAGGAATAATCTGGCTGAAATCCATTATTTGGCTCCTCCCATCATGCCCGGGATACGCACTTTTTTCTCTACCCAGCTCATGAACGTCATCAGGCTCATGTTCAGTACAAAGTAGATCAGCGTGGCCAGGGTAAAGGCCTCAAACATATTGGCGGTAAATTCGGCAGTTTGCTTGGTTTGCGCCAGCAGCTCCATCAGGCCGATCAGCGACGCCACGGACGAGTTTTTGAAGATGTTCAAAAATTCGCTGGTCAGCGGCGGAATGATGATGCGGAAGGCCTGCGGCAACAGCACGTGGCGATACATTTGCGGCAGGGTAAAGCCCACTGCCAGCGCAGCTGCGCTCTGGCCTTTGGGCAAGGCCTGGATACCGGTGCGTACCTGCTCGCACACACGGGCCGCGGTAAACAGCGCCAGGCACACGACCACCGAGATATAGGCGGAGGTCGCCGGGTTCAGCTCTTGCTTGAACCATACCTGCGTGGATTCGGGCAGGTAGTCGGGCACCATGAAATACCAGATAAACAGCTGTACCAGCAGCGGTACGTTACGGAACAGCTCCACGTAGACCGTGGCAATACCGGACAACAGCTTGTTGGGCAGGGTGCGCATCACGCCCAGCACACTGCCGATGATCAGCGCCACAATCCACGCCACCAAGGCTACGGCGATGGTCCAGCCCAGGCCGGAAACGAACCAGTCCAGATAGATTTCGCTGCCGATACCGGTGGACTTGAAAAAGACGTTCCAGTCCCAGTTGTAATTCATACACTTCTCCAAAGAAAAAGGGGCGCAAGCCGCGCCCCTTCGCAAGCGGGTGGGGGCAAGCCCCCGGCCCGGTTACGTTGGCCGCAACCTGAACAAACCCGCTTGGGCGTTCATGCAGGTATTACATCTGCTCGGCGGACTTGTCGGTCGGCTTGGCAACCAGTTCCTTGAATTCGTCGGACATCGGGAAGTTCAGGTTCAGGCCTTTTGGCGGCACCGGGCTCATGAACCACTTGCTGTAGATCTTGTTCACTTCGCCAGACTTGAAGGTCGCCTTGATGGCGTCGTCTACCACTTTCTTGAAGGCCGGGTCGTCTTTACGCAGCATGCAGCCGTAGATTTCGAAAGACTGCGGCTTGCCGGTTACCACCCAGTTGGCCGGGTTCTTGGCCTTGGCCATTTCGCCGTACAGCAGGGCATCGTCCATCATGAACGCGATGGCGCGGCCAGATTCCAGCATCAGGAACGATTCGCCGTGGTCTTTGGCAGAGATGATGTTCATGCCCATCTGCTTCTCGGCGTTCATGGCTTTGAGCAGACGCTCGGAAGTGGTACCGGCAGTGGTCACCACGTTCTTGCCTTTCAGGTCCGGGAAGTCTTTGACGCCGGAGGTCTTGGCAGTCATCAGGCGGGTACCGATTTCAAAGATACCTACCGAGAAAGCCACCTGCTTCTGACGCTCCAGGTTGTTGGTGGTGGAACCACATTCCAGATCCACGGTACCGTTCTGTACCAGCGGGATACGGGTCTGGGAAGTCACCAGGTTGTACTTCACTTGCAGGTTCGGCATTTTCAGCTGTTTTTTCACGGCTTCTACCACTTTCAGCTGCAGGTCGTGCGAGTAGCCGATCGGGTTCGGGCCGTCAGCCAGGTAGCTGAACGGGATGGAGGCATCGCGGTGACCCAGCACGATCACGCCGGAATCCTTGATTTTTTCCAGTGTATTTGCCATAGCCGGGGCGGCAAAGGCGGAAGCGATGACAGCAGTGGTCAGCAGACGGGTAGTAAAACGCATAAGTTTCTCCAGTTTCTCAAGTGATGTTGCTTTTATTCAGGCCGCGCCGGCACCGGTGCGGCTTACTGCGATTCAGTTCATCGGTGTCAGCAGCTGGCGCAGGAACTGCTTGGCGCGATCGTGCTGAGGGTTGGTAAAGAAGTGCTCAGGGTGCGCCTCTTCGATTATCTGGCCATGGTCGACAAACACCACGCGGTCGGCCACTTCACGGGCAAAGCCCATTTCGTGGGTGACAACCATCATGGTCATGCCCGACTCGGCCAAATCTTTCATGACCTTCAGTACTTCGCCGATCATTTCCGGGTCCAGTGCCGAGGTAGGTTCGTCAAACAGCATCACGCGAGGTTCCATGGCCAGGCCACGGGCAATCGCCACGCGCTGCTGCTGCCCGCCGGACAGCATGGCGGGGAAAGCGTCTTTCTTGTGCGCCAGGCCCACGCGCTCCAGCAGCGTTACCGCCAGCTTGTCGGCAGCGGCGCGGTCCATGCCCTTTACCTTCATAGGCGACAGCGTGATGTTGTCCAGTACTGACAGGTGGGGGTAGAGGTTGAAATGCTGAAACACAAAGCCGACTTCGGCACGCAGGGCATTCAGGTTGGTCTTGGGGTCGGCCACGTTTTTGCCGTCTACCCAGATTTCCCCTTCGTTGATGCTTTCCAGCTGGTTCACGGTGCGGATCAGCGTGGACTTACCCGAGCCGGACGGCCCGCAAACGACCACCACTTCCCCTTGCTGCACTTGCAGATTGATGCCATTCAGCACGTGCAGGTCCTTGAACCACTTGTGTACATTATTGAAACGAATCATGGTTTCTCTCTTTCCACCTGTTGGCGTTGGCCCGGCCGCTGCGTAGCGCAGTCTTGTGCCAGGCCGGTATGTTCCGGATTGTGTCCATGCCGGGCAGCGCGCACAAGGCGCACTGCAACACGGCTCAGCTGCGACGGGCTACCAGGTTGGCCAGCGCGACATACTGCGCCACGCTGACATTTTCGGCACGCCAGCCTGCATCGATGCCTACCGATGCCAGCTCCTCGTCGCTTACCAGGCCTTTCAGGTTATTGCGCAGTGTCTTGCGACGCTGGGCAAACGCCTGGGCCACCAGCTCTTCCAGCAGGGTTTCGTTGTCGGCTATGCCGCAACGGCCCGCATCCGGAATCATCCGTACCACCGCCGAATCGACTTTTGGCGGCGGGTAGAACGCTCCTGGTGGTACCAGCAAGATCTGTTCCATATCGAAGCGATACTGCAACATGACTGTCAAACGGCCGTAATCAGGCGTAGAAGGCTCCGCCACCATGCGGTCGATCACCTCTTTTTGCAGCATGAAGTGCATGTCGGTCACACGGTTGCCATAGCAGGCCAGGTGGAACAGCAGCGGGGTGGAAATGTTGTACGGCAGGTTGCCAACCAGCTTGAACTGGCCCTCGCATACGCTGCCAAAATCAAACGCCAGCGCGTCGCCTTCGTGAATGGTGAGGCGCTTGGGCGAGATCTCGCCGCGCAGACGGCTGATGATGTCGCGGTCGATTTCCACCACATGCAGGTGGTCTAGACGCTGCAGCAGCGGTCGTGTCAGCGCCCCCAGGCCCGGCCCGATTTCCACCACCACATCACTGCGCTGGGCGCCAACGGCATTAACGATGTCTTCGATGACGCGCTGGTCCTGCAGAAAGTTCTGCCCAAAACGCTTGCGCGGAATATGTTTGCTCATGGCACGCTCAGTTCTTCAAAAAACGAAAGCCGCCCGCACCGACCAGGGTGTGGCAGCTTGCAAAATCGGTGTTGCCCCGCACGCTACCGGCCAACAAACCGGCACGGCCGCGCAGGCCAGCAAAACGCTATTGTATCGGTGTCGCCGCCGGGCTGTGCGTCCGGATTTCCGTACACGGCAGCTGGTGGCGTACGCCCTGCCGTCTACCACGCCTTACAACCACTGCTGCAGGCCCCAGGCCAGCAACAGATAACGCAGCGTCTTGCCTGCGGCCAACCATAGCAGGCAGGGCCACCACGGCAGCCGCAGCCAGCCGGCCGCCAGCGGCAGCGCATCGCCCAGCAGGGGTACCCAGCTTAAAAACAAGGCCGCCGGACCAAAGCGGGCAAACCAGCCCGCCGTACGCGCCGGCAGCGCCTTGGCCGGCGCGCGGCGCCCCAGCCACAAGCTGGTGGCACTCCCCGCTGTATTGGCGACGCTGGCCACCAGCACGGCAGGCCACAGTAAAGCTGGCTGCTGATAGAACAGGGCAGAAAGCGCCAGCTCGGAATTGCCCGGCAGTACCGTGGCCGACAAAAAAGCCGACGCTGCCAGGCCAGCCAGCAGGGCCAGCTCTGTCATTTATACGACAAAGCTAAACGCTTCGCCGCTAGCCGCGCTCACCACCTGCGACAGCGTGGCGCCAAACTCGGCACCGTCACGCGCGGCCAGCCACTGGCCATCTTCGCGCAGGGCAAAGTGGAACCCCCCACTTTTGGCGGCAATCCACATTTCACGGTTCGGCACATGGCGGTTCACCACGATCTTGGTGCCGTCCTCAAACTCGATTTCCATTACGTTGCCGTTGATCAGGCAGTCGGTATCCAGCCCGGCGTCTTCCAGCGCGTCTTCAATGCGGCGGAAAAGGCCATCGGTCAGGCCCAGAAAATCACTTTCGGTCATGGTGTCATCCTGTCTCAAGGTTGGCCGCACGCGGCACTGCTTGGGCAGTGCGGCAACGGCCTGATAGACTGCCATTTTGCCATAGCACCCGGATTCCGTATGCGTACTGCACTCCTGCTTGCCCTGCTATCCCTCACTGTCAGCGCCTGCGGCTATAAAGGCCCGCTGTATCTGCCCAAAAATACCACGCCGCCCGCCGCGAGCAGCGCGCCATGAGCACCCTGGCCATCCGTGCGGCCAACCTGGCCGATGCCGGTGACTGCCAGCTGCTGATGCAACTGACCGACGCCTACGCCCGCGACGCCATGGGCGGCGGCGAAGGGCTGTCCGCGCACGCCCGGCAACAGCTGCCCGCCGCGCTGGCGCAGCACCCCGGCCTGTTTGCGCTGATTGCCGAGCAGGGCGGCCAGCCGGTAGGCCACGCACTGTGTGTGCTGGGGTTTTCCAGCTTTTACGCTGCCCCGGTGTGCAATCTGCACGACCTGTCCGTGCTGCCCGCCGCACGCGGCCTGGGGCTGGGCAGGGCACTGATGCAGGCGGTAGAGGCCGCCGCCCGCGCCCGTGGCTGCGCCAAAGTCACGCTGGAAGTCCGCGCCGATAACCACGTTGGCCGCAACCTGTACCAGGGCGAGGGCTTTGCCCAGTCCGGCCTGGGTGGCACGCCCTACCTGATGATGGAAAAGCGGATTAACGGGGTGTAATCCGCCTGATATTGGTCAAAAATCCGCTGTTTTTGCGGCAAATCGCCGCAGCAATGCGACAATTTGCCGCACTATCAATACGTCATGTTTCTGGATAATTCTCTTTTGTTTCAATATCGATACAAGAGAGAACCACAACATGCGTACAAACTTGCTCCCACTGGCGCCCCTGCCACTTTTGCTGAGCGCCTGCCTGCTGGGCGGCGGCGGTGGCGGCGGCGCTGCCCCGGCTACCAGCACAACAGACAATAGCCAGACCGTGAGCGTTCGCTTTGCCATGAAGGCAGGCAGCCAGGCAGTGACCTGCCAGTCCACCCTGACCCAGCTGGGTACCAGCAACAGTAATGCTACCGTGGCCGATGCCCGTTTCTATATCAGCAAGGTCAAGCTGATCGACAGCCAGGGCAACCCCACCGAACTGAAGCTGGACCAGAACCAGTGGCAATACCTGAACACCGCCTTGCTGGACTTCGAGGATGGCACCGGCGGTACACAAGGTTGCGGCTACGGCACCCCCAGCATGAACAAAGTGGTCACCGGCAAAGTGCCGGCAGGCACCTACACCGGTATCCAGTTCGAGATGGGCGTACCGGTATCGGCACTGGATAGCGAAGGCAAAACCGTTTCGCTGAACCACAGCAGCTACGACGTGGCACCGGCCCCGCTGAACCTGGCCGGCATGTCCTGGAGCTGGCAGGCAGGCCGCCGCTTCAGCCGCATCGAGCTGGTACCGCAAGGCGGCATCACCCGCCCGGCAGTAGGTAACCCCGGCGACGCCAACTACAAGGCTGCATCCACGCTCACCTTCTGGATGCTGCACATGGGCTCTACCGGCTGCGCCGGCAACCCGGTCAACGGCGAAAGCGTCAGCTGCACCAACGCAAACCGCGCCACCATCAAACTGCCGGCATTCAACCCTGCTACCCAGCAAGTCGTGCTCGACCTGGCCAAACTGTTCAGTGAAACCGACCTGAGTAAAGACCTGGGCGGCTCGTCTGGCTGCATGGCCGGCACAACCGACCCGGAATGTGCTGCCATCTTCAAACAGTTTGACCTGAACCTGACCGAAAGCGCACCCGGCCACGGCGATGCCGGCCAACCCAAGGGCGACGGCAGCAACCAGAACCTGTTCCGTACCGAGGCGCTGTAACCATGCGTAACACCATCACCGTCCTGGCAAGTGCAGCACTGCTCAGTGGCTGTCTGGGCGGTGGTGGTGCCGGCGGCGGCACCACCACCAACGATCCCTCACGCAACACGACCGCCTGGCAATGGAATCTGCCGGCCGACGTACCCACCCCGGTGGTGCCCGCAGATAACCCGATGAGCGAAGCCAAGTTCCAGCTGGGCCGCCAGCTGTTCTACGACAAACGCCTGTCCGGTAACGGTACGCAAAGCTGCGCCAGCTGCCACCATCAGGACAAGGCCTTTACCGATGGCCTGGCGGTATCACCTGGCAGTACCGGCGAGCTGACCCATCGCAATGCCCAGCACCTGGCCAACAGCGCCTGGCATAGCACCTACACCTGGGCCAACCCGGCACTGGTCACGCTGGAGCGCCAGATGGAAGTGCCTTTGTTCGGCGATAGCCCGGTGGAAATGGGCGTCAACGACAACAACAAAGACGCCGTACTGGCACGCCTCAAGGCCGACACCGGCTACCGCCAACGCTTTGCCGAGGTATTCGGCAGTAATGGCGAGCCGATCAACTTCCCGAACATCATCAAAGCCATTGCCACCTTCCAGCGCGGCCTGCTCAGCTTTGACAGCAAATACGACCGCTACCTGCAGAAAAAAACCGTCCTCAGCGCCGAAGAGCTGCGCGGCATGCAGCTGTTCATGGGTGAAACCGCCGAGTGTTTCCACTGCCATGGCAGCTTCAACTTCAACGACCAGACCAACCACCTGGGCAGCCCGGAAGTCAAACGCGCCTTCCATAACACCGGCCTGTACAACATTGACGGCCAAGGCGGCTTTCCCTTCCCCAACCGTGGCCTGTTCGAGTTCACCAGCCTGCCGGCCGACATGGGCGCCTTCCGCGCCTCCAGCCTGCGCAATATCGCCAAGACGGCACCCTATATGCACGACGGCAGCATCGCCTCGCTGGAAGAAGTACTGGATTTCTACGCAGCTGGCGGGCGCAACATCAGCAGTGGCCCGCACGCTGGCGATGGCCGCCTGAACCCGTACAAGAGCGACCTGATCACGCGCATCAACCTGAGCGCCCAGGACAAGCAGGACATTATTGCTTTTTTGAAGACCCTTACCGATGACACACTCCTCACCAGCCCGCGCTATAGCAATCCTTTCCCTGCTGGCCAGTAGTGCCGGCAGCTGGGCGCACGACGGCCTTAGCCATGATGCCGATACCGATAGCGCGGCCCCAACCCAGCAGCTCACGCTGGATCTGGACCTGCGCCAAGGCCGTGGCAGCCACAGTGCCCCGGCGGCACTGGTGCAGATAGACCACCCGGCTGCCACCAACCTGCGCGAGCTGAATGCCGACCGCAGCACACTCGCCTGGCAGGCCAACTGGCTGCCAGGCCTGCAAACACAGTGGGGTGTCAGCTACGACCGCGAACGCGAACAGCTGGCCAACGACCAGGCCTGGCTGCGCTGGGCCGCCATCCCCGGCAGCCTGGCGCTGCAAGCTGGCCGCTTTAGCCCGGCGCAAGCGCTGGCTGCCGACGAGTGGGGGCGCAGCAGCCTGCGCGATACACTGCTCACCGGTGGCCACGACCACTGGCACGACAGCGGCCTGGCCCTGCAGCTGCAACAGCCTGGCCGCCGCCTGACGCTGTCGGCACTGCGTGGCGAAAGCAACCCCGGCACCCGCCGCGCAGGCACCCAGGCCGGCCTGTGGCTGCTGGCGCTGGAACAAGACCTGGGTCCGCTGCAATTGGGTCTGACCGCCGCAGATACGCCGCGTGTCAGCCGCCAGAACGCGCTGGCTGGCGACGGCCACAGCCATAGCCATGGTGGCACCAGCGGCTGCCAGCGCACGCTGGCCTGCCTCAGTGGCGAAGGCCAGTGGCTGGAGTTGGCCGCACGCGGCCAACTCTACAGTGTGACCCTGCGCGGCGCACTAGGCAGCCGGCAAGAACAAGGCACACTGGGCAGCGCTACCGGGCAGGTAGACTACGATGGCCGTACCGACTGGCTAACCGTAGAAGCCACCACCGCGGCCCCGCTACTGGCCGGGGTGGATGCCAGCGTACGCTACGAGCGCCTGCGCCTGCAGCACACGCTGACCGGCACCAACGCCGCCATGCTGGCCAAGGAAGCCGGCATCGCTAGCAGCCAGCATCAGCCCGAAGTCCTGGGCGTGCGCCTGCGTTGGCAGCCGGCCAAACACCAGCAGGTATCGCTGGAATGGCAGGAAGACCAAACCGACGCACACTCGCGCCAGCGCTGGCTGCTGCGCTGGCAGCATCAGTTCCGCCTGCTGCCTTGACCGCGCACCCGTAAAAAAAAGCCGCCATTCTCTGGCGGCTTTTTTATTGTGGCACCCAGCGGGGTTAGTCCAGGCTCGCCAGCTGCAGGCGGTTCCGCCCGTAGCGTTTAGCCTGGTACAAGGCCAGGTCGGCCTGGCGCAGCGCATGCGCCCACGGCTGCGGAGCATGGCACCAGTGCACGCCAAAGCTGGCGGTAACGTGCAGCAAGGGGTGTACCTCGTGCCAGCTGTAATCCAGGATGGCCAGGCGCAGCCGCTCGCAACAGGCCAGCGCGCTGTCCAGCGACTGCTCCATGAGCAGCAGCACAAACTCTTCGCCGCCAAAACGTACGGTCAGGTCGCTGCCCCGGGTACGTAACACCATGATCTGCGACACTTTTTTCAGTACTTCATCGCCTACCGCATGGCCAAAACGGTCGTTGATGGATTTGAAATGGTCCAGGTCTACCACCACCACCGCCATGCCGTGCAGCTGCGGGCCCAATGCGGCCAACCTGGCCGGGCCTTGCTGATCCAGACAGCGGCGGTTCCCTACCCCGGTGAGCGGGTCGATCAGCACGGCTTGCTCCAGCTCGCTCATGCGCGCCTCGGTCACTACTTTTTCTGCCTCCAGCTGCGCGGCACGCAGGCGTTCTCGCTCGGCCTGCAGCCGCTCGCGCTCGGCGGCCAGCTGCACGCTGGTGATTTCCAGCTCTTTGCGGATGGCCCAGCCCTGCGTGCTGCTGCGCTGCTCGTTTTGTTCGTGCTCGCTGTGGCGTATCGCTTCCAGCTGGGCCAGCGCCAGCTCGAACTGGCCGCTCTCTTTGTACAGCCGGTACAGCTCTTCCTGCGCAAAGTGGCGCATGTCGAATTCGATCATATTGCCCGGCAACGCCAGCATCTGCTGCAGCGCGGCCACCGCCTCGGCTACCCGGCCGCTACGTTGCAGCAGGGTGGCTTCGATCAGGTCGGCATTACGCTGCAGCGAGTGAAAGTCGCTGCCGGCCAGCGTCTGGCGCAGCTCGGCCAGCGCAGCGCGGGCGTGGTCGAACTCGCCCAGGTCCACATACGCTTCGGCCAGATTGGTTTGCAGCATGGCCCACTGGTGGCGGTTGCCTGCATGGGCCACGCTTTGCCAGGCATCGTGGTAATGCTGCAAAGCGCTTTGCAACAGATGGCGGGCTTCGGCCTGCTTGCCCAGTTTTAGCTGTTTGCGCCCCTCACTACTGTAAAGGGTACCCAGGTTGTTTCGCGCGGCAAACAGCAACACCGGCAGGTCTGCCAGCCGGGCCTGCTCGGCGGCCTGGCGCAGTAGCTGCTCGCCTTGCTCCCTATCGCCCAGTGCGCCATAGGTGCACACGCCGGCACGGTTCAATGCGTTGATCATCTGCGCGGTGTCGTTGCTGGTGCGCGCGGCGGCCAGGGCTTCCAGCGCGTATTTCAGCCCATCCTGCATCAGGCCCATTTCGTTGCAGGCAATGGCGACCACGCACAAGACCTCCGCACGCTGGGCGGCATCGGCAGCAAAATCCAGTGTGGCGGCCACCTCCAGCCCGCTGCGTACCGCATCGGCAAAATGGCCCATCCGGAACTGGTGCAAAGCCAACTGCACCATGGCCTGCTGCCATTGCGGGCGGTGCTGCGGCAGCTCGCACAGCAATAAGGCCTCCTCGGCAGCCTGCACGCCCGACTGGTGCTGGCCACTGTCCTGGCAGTGCCGCGAGCGCCGCAAGGCCAGGGCGATGCGGCGCCGTAGCGCCACGCCTTGGCGCGGGGAGGCGGGTTGAGTCATGACAGTGAGCATGTCTGGTAGCCACACATAGACAGAAAATGTTTTCCTTTTAGCCAGTTAGCCAGCGCGCTGGCAGCCTGAACCCAGTGCTGCCGTGCGAGCACGCAGCGGGTGATCATACCCAGTGCGCCGCGCTTTAGTGCAAAAGCAAAAAGCGCGCCGGTAAATGGCGCGCCGCCGTACGACTGGCTGTTGCCGTTTTGCCACCGCACAATCGCCATCACCCGCCTGCTGACAGAATGCTGTCAGCAGGCCTGCAGCATAGTGCCTGACAACAGCCAGCCGGCGAACCTGTCAGGAGACACCCCATGAGCAAGATGATTCACTGGTTTGAAATCCCCGCTACCGACTTTGACCGTGCCGTCGCGTTTTACCAGCAGGTGTTTCACGTGGAACTGAAAGTAGAACACTTCATGGATGACCGCATCGCCGTCTTCCCCGACAGTAGCGGTTGCATCATGGCCAGCCCGCGCCTGCAGCCTGCTGCCCATGGCACACGCATTTACCTGGATGGCAGCCCCGACGTCAGTACCGTGCTGACCCGCGCCAGCCGGCACGGCGGCCGGATGGTGCTGCCCGAGATGTCGCTGCCGGATGGCAACGGCCAGATCGGGCTGTTTACCGACAGCGAGGGCAATATCATCGGCTTGCACACCGAACCCTGATCCACACCGCAGGTACCCGTCATGTCGCACACCGTTTCCCGCACACAGCAATGGCTGCTCGATATCAGCCAGCAGCAGCCAGCGCAACACGCCATCCTGCTGGCAGTACGCCAGCACATCCTGGCGCTCGCCCCCGGCATACAGGAAGACATCAAATACGGCGGCATCCTGTTTGCCGACCAGCAACCGTTCTGCGGGCTGTTTGCCTACCGTGCCCACGTGTCGCTGGAATTCAGCGCCGGGGCAGCGCTGGCCGACCCGCACCAGGTACTGGAAGGCAGCGGCAAGCTGCGCCGCCACATCAAGCTGCACAGCCTGGACGAGGTTGGCCGCAAACAGGTGGCCGCCTACCTGCAGGCGGCGTGGCAGCAACAAGCGCCATGAGCCGCCAGGGCGTCCTGGGCGGCATCGCCCCCCGCCCGCCGCGCTACTGGATAGGCGTGGCCTGCAGCGAGCACGTTGGCCGCGGCCTGGCCGGCGGCTTTGCGCAGCTCTGCCACGGCAAACAGGCACCGCTGGCGCGCATGCAGCCCGGTGATGGCCTGGTGTACTACTCGCCAGTGCACACCCTGCAGGGCCGCGAACCGTGCCAGCAGTTCACCGCGCTGGGCTACGTGGCCGACGGTGGCGCGTACCAGGTCGCCATGGGCGAAGGCTTTGTGCCGTGGCGGCGCGACATCCACTGGCTGGCCGGCCAGCCGGCGGCTATCCGCCCCTTGCTACTGCGGCTTTCATTTATAGAAAACCCCGCGCGTTGGGGCTACCCTTTCCGCTATGGGCACCTGGCCATCAGCGCCGATGATTTTGCCTTGATTGCCTACGCCATGGGCATCACACTGCCGCCAAGCACAACGACCCAAGAGAGCGCCATGCCGTTCCCCGCACACGAACACGACGCCATGCTGGCACTGAAAGGCGTGGGCCCGACGGTTATCAGCCGGCTGGCACAGCTGGGCTATACCTCGCTAGCGCAGCTAGCCGGGGCCGATGCGCAAGACATCTGCCAGCAAATAGCCGGCCTGCTGCGCAGCCGCTGCTGGCAGAACAGCCCGCAAGCACGGGCCAGCATCGCCGCCATCCTGACACTGGCAAAGCAAGATGCGCCGCGCTGACCGCCTGATGCAGATCCTGTTGCTGCTGCGCGGACGGCGGCGCACCACCGCCGCGCAACTGGCGCAGTGGCTGGAGGTATCGCAGCGCACGGTGTACCGCGATATGGCCGACCTGCTGGCCAGCGGTGCACCGGTGAATGGCGAGGCCGGGGAAGGCTACTGGCTGGAAGCCGGCTTTACCCCGCCGCCGCTGAGCTTTGCCGCCGACGAGCTGGCCGCACTGGAAGTGGGCGCGCGCATGCTCAGCGCCTGGGCCGACAGCGCCACCGCGCAGGCCGCCGCCAGTGCGCTGGCCAAGATCCATGCCGTGCTGGGTAGCGCCGGGCTCACCGCCGCGCCGCTGTTTGTGCCCCCCGCCGGCAGCTACCCGCTCACGCAGCTACCAGCGCTGCGCCACGCCTGCGAGGCCCGGCATTGCCTGCAGCTGCACTACCGCGACGAAGCCGGCAACGCCACCTTGCGCGAGGTGGCCCCGCTGGGGCTGTTCTTCTGGGGCGACCGCTGGACCCTGGGCGCCTGGTGCCTGCTACGGGGCGATTATCGCCACTTCCGCATCGATCGCATCGCCCGGCTACAGCCCGGCACAGCCACGTGGCCGGCTCAGGTATCGCTGGACGCCTTTTTGCAGCACAGCGATGCGGGGGACGCCGCCCGTGCACGCCTGCACCGCGAAACCCACCAGCCGTGGCACCGCTAGGACAGCGGCCAACCCTGAAACAGCGCCACGGCAGTGCATGACACGGTGACGGGCGCTTCCCTTCACACGGCAGGCGGCAGCAGGCGGCCACCGCCCAAGCAGGCATTGAACAGACCGAAAAGGAAACACCATGGAAGCAAGACTGAGCTTTGTCACCCTGGGCGTGGCCGACCTGGCCCGCGCCACCGCGTTTTACCGCGATGTGCTGCAGCTGCCGCAGGTACCCATGCCGGACGACGCGGGCGTGGCATTTTTCAAGCTGGGCACAACCTGGCTATCGCTGTACCCGCGCGCAGCACTGGCCGAAGACGCCACCGTGGCGGACAGCCCGCCCGCTGCGTTTCCCGGTTTTACGCTGGCGCACAATGTGCACGAAAAGCATCAGGTAGACACGCTGCTGGCCGAGTTGGCCGCACGCGGTGCCAGCATCGTCAAACCGGCAGAAGACGTGTTCTGGGGCGGGCGCAGCGGCTACTTTCGCGACCCGGACGGTTTTTTGTGGGAAGTCGCGTGGAACCCCGGCTTTCCACACGCCTGATCGCCATCACGACATACCCTACCCCGGCAACACCAGCACGTACCAACGCAGCCAAGCCGGGTAGCAGGCAAAACGGCAGCAACATCAGGAGGGCTCCGCCGCACTAAGGCTGGCCAGCCCCCTGCACGCTGGCCAGGCACACCTGGTGCCGGCCGCCATCCTTGGCGCGGTACAGCGCCTGGTCGGCCGCACCCAGCAAGGCACGCAAGCGCTGCTTGCCACCCGATGCGCCATCGGCATACAGCTCGGCCACCCCGGCGCTGAGTGTGACCTGATGGCCAGGCAGCAGGCTGAAGGCGCTTGCGGCCAACTGTTGCAGCAACTGTTCGGCCAGCAACGCCGCCTCGGCCGCACGGGTGTCGGGCAACAGCAGCACAAACTCTTCACCACCAAAGCGGCAGTACAGGTCTTGCGGGCGGGCCAGTGCGGCCAACAGCTCGCCAATACGCCGCAGCACCTGGTCGCCAGCCAGGTGACCAAAGGTGTCGTTTACCCGCTTGAAATGGTCGGCATCCACCAGCACCAGGCTGCTCCAGCGCGCCGCCTGGCTCAGGATGGTATCGGCACGCGGCCAGAAATGGTGGCGGTTGGGCAGGCCGGTCAGCATATCGGTGTTGGCCTGCTGCTCGGCAGCCTGCAGGCGCGCACTGCGCCGCTCCACCTCGCGCGCCAGGTTATGGCTGGTTTCCCGGTAGTACTCGCGCTCGCGCTCGGCCTGATGCAGGCGGAACATCAACTCCACATGCTTCATGCGCGCCTCGAACTGCTGGGTAAACACCCGCTCACGGCCCTGATGAAAGCGCTGGAAATGCTCGAACGCCAGCTGGTAATCGCCCAGCGCCTGGTAGCACATGGCAGCTTCGTAGTCGCATTCGTGCAGCGCACTGCGCATATCGTGCAGCGACAACAGCGCCAGCGCCTGCATCAGCTTGCCCAGCGCCGCCTCGCAGCGGCCGTGCTGGCGGTACAGCGCACCGGCGCGGTAGAGCGCGTCGGCCTCCTGGCGCAGCCGACCGTGTTCACGCGCCAGTGCTTGCACCTTGTCCAGCAGGTGCAGGGCCTCGGGCAGGTTGCCCAGGCCAGCTTCGCTGCTGGCGTAGCTCAGGTACAGCTCGCACAGCGACTCGTAACCCTTGGTATCGGTGGCGCTAAACAGAAACAGCGCCTCGCCCAGCAGCTGGCGTGCCTCGGCAAACTTGCCTTGCTGCATATAGGCCCGCGCCAGGCTGTCCAGCGCCATGGCCAGAGTGTGCTGGTGCCCGTGCTGCCGCGCCAGCGCCACGCAGCGCTCGATAAACGGCGCGGCCTTGTCGGCCATCTTGATCTGCACATAGGCGTAGCCCAGGTTATTCAGCAGCCGGGTGTGCCACTCGCTGGACGGCAACTGCTCGATATGCGGCAGGGCTTGCAGGTAGAGGGTAAGGGCGTCGGTAAACAGGCCTTCGTGCACATACACGTTGCCGATCAGTGCATCCTGTACCGCCACACTGAAATCATCGCCCAGCTGGGCAAACAGCTGGCGGGCCGCCAGAGCATCTTCCAGTGCCGGCCCCAGCAAACCGCGCGAGCTGTAGATGCGGCCACGAATCTGCAAAGCCTGCGCGCGCAGCAAGGCCTGGCCTTCGGCACGCACCACGGCCAGCTCGGCATAGCGCTGCGCCTGCAGCAGGTCGCTAGCGTGCAGGGTATTGGCTTGCTGGATCAGGTCTTCGGTAGAAGATGAGGGGTCAGTCATCGGCAGCGTGGTCACAGGCAGGCTTATAGAAACCTGACAGTCTACCGCCGGATAACCCGTTTGACATAGTCATCATGCCCATTCAGGGCAAACTGCGGGTTGGGTCGGGACGATTCATTTTGTGACACAGGGCGTCACGAATCATACAAAGCGCTGAAAACACACAATTGTCACACTTTGCGTCACACAATATGGCCTGGCCTGCGGTGTGGCAGCCAGCGCGTTAAAACTCGATGGTGACTTTCTTGGCGCCCATGGACTTGGCGCGTGCAATCAGCTGCTCCAGCGTGGCATCGGCCAGCAAAATACCGGGGGCCAGCAGCGGCTCGCTGCGCACAACAGGGGGTAATGCAAGAGGCGTGACGGGGCTGGCCGCAGGCGGGGTGACGGCGGCCGGCGCGGGGCTGTGCTGGAGCAAATCGGCCAGCACTTTGCACAGCCGCTCGTAGGCATCGCGGCTGGGTTTGATATTGCTGCCATCCTGTGCTTCGTAGCGCTGGATAGCGGCGGTAGACAAGCCCACCTGCGCGGCCAGGGCGGTACGGGACAGCTGCAGCTGTTTGCGGATGGCTTTCAGCGCGGGGGCGAATTCGGCACTTTCAAAGTCAGGCAATACAGACATGGCAGGCTCCGGCAGGTGGCGAAAAACAGCAATCATACAGATGGCGCAGTATTAATACAATAAATACACACACCGCAATCATGTGTGTGTATGGGTTTTGCAACAAATCACACAACCCCTTACGGGCACACACGCGACGGCGTGGCAATTACCCATACGCAACAAAGGCTAAGCATGCGGTGACGGTGCGACATACGGGGCCATCACACAATAATACAATTTGCTCACACAAAAACATACATTGGTATGTGTGCCTTTACTTCCTCGATGTATTAACATGCAAATAAATCATACAAATCACACACGCGCTTTTCCGCTGTAAGCCGCGCTTGGCGTGGCTACTGGTGGCGCCGCGGCCACGCTGGGTGTCACACAATGCGGCCAACCTGGTGTGTATTCGCGTTACCTGCCGGCCCATTTCGTGACGAGTTGGTCAGCCTGCTTGCCTCGTATCGAGGGTAGCCACGCCTACCGGATAACAGGCAAAAAAATACCGCCCATCCGGAAGAATGAGCGGCAGGGGTGATTTGCAGGCCAGGCTGTGACGTCGCGATTAGCCCGCTTCACCTTTCAGCAGTGCCAGCAGCGCCTCGGCGTCCAGCTTGGCGCTGATATCGCCACCGGACAGCAAGCTGTCGGCCAGGTCGCGCTTGGCGTGGTGCAGGGCGACGATCTGTTCTTCGATGGTGTGCTCGGCCACCAGACGGTAGATGGTGACCGGGCGCAGCTGGCCCATGCGGTAGGCACGGTCGCTGGCCTGGTCTTCCACCGCCGGGTTCCACCACGGGTCCAGGTGGATCACGTAGTCGGCTGCGGTCAGGTTCAGGCCGGTGCCGCCAGCTTTCAGGCTGATCAGGAAGATATCGCCTTCGCCTTTCTGGAAAGCATCCACCCGCGCCTTGCGCTCGCGCGCCGGGGTAGAACCATCCAGGTACTGGTAGCGCACACCGCGCTCGTCCAGCAGCTGGCGCACGATCGCCAGGTGGTCGACAAACTGGCTGAACACCAGCGCCTTGTGGCCGTTTTGCAGCAGCTCGTCGGCGATGTCGGCAAAGGCGGCCAGCTTGCTGCCGGACAGCGTGGATTCCGGCAACGCCAGCTTGGGGTGGCAACAGAAGCGGCGCAGGCGGGTGATCTCGGCCAGCACCTGCATCTGCTTGCCGTCCTCGCCTTGCAGCTCGTCCAGCTTTTCTACCGCTTGCTGGCGCATGGCTTCGTACAGGTGCAGCTCGTCGGCAGACAGCGGTACCTTGCGGGTGATTTCGGTACGCGGTGGCAACTCGTCCAGCACCTGGGTCTTGGTACGGCGCAGGATGAACGGCTGGATCAGCTGTTTGAGCGCACGGCGGGCGTTTTTATCGCCGCGCTCTATCGGTGTGGCAAAGCGCTGGGCAAAGCGTTCCTGGCTGCCCAGCAGGCCGGGGTTCACAAAGCGGAACAGGTTCCACAGCTCGCCCAGGTGGTTTTCTACCGGGGTGCCGCTGGCGGCCAGACGGAAGCCGGCCTGCAGGTTCATCGCCGCTTGCGAGCGCTTGGTGCCGGCATTCTTGATGGCTTGCGCCTCGTCCAGCACCACGGTTTGCCACGGCACGGTGGCGAAGGCGTCGGCGTCTTGCTGCAGCAGGCCGTAGCTGACGATCACCAGGTCCATGGCGTCCAGCCCCACCAGCGTGCGCTGCTGCTGGTAGGCGCGCACTTTCAGCGTGGGGGCAAAGCGCGCGGCTTCGGCGATCCAGTTCAGTGCTACCGAGGTCGGCGCCACCACCAGCTGCGGGCCATCCGGTGCACGCTCCAGCAGCAGGGCCAGGGTTTGCACCGTCTTGCCCAGGCCCATATCGTCGGCCAGGCAGGCGCCCACGCCCCAGCGTGCCAGGCGCGACATCCAGGCGTAGCCTTCCTGCTGATAATCGCGCAGCGTGGCTTGCAGCGTGGACGGCACCTGCGGCTGGTAGTCGCGCAGGCTGTCCAGTGCGGCCAACTGTTGCTGCCAGGCGTCGTCGGCATCGAACTCGCCCACCTCGCCAGCCAGCTCGGCCAGCAGCGGGGCATTCAGGGCCGACAGGTACACGCCGTCTTTGCCCACGTGGTCGGCCAGCAGGGCCAGCTCGTCCAGGCGTTTTTTCATCACGTCGGTCAGCGCCAGCCAGTCTTCGTCGCCCAGCTGCAGGAAGCGGCCCGGCTGGTTTTGCACCAGCGCCAGCAGCTCTTTAAGCTGCAGCACGCGGCCATCGTCCAGCTTGAGCTGGCCGTTCAGCACGAACCAGTCGCCTTGCTGTTTCAGGCCCATGGCCAGCTGCGGCAGACCACGGCGGCCCTTGATGCGCATGCGTTCGCCTTCCGGCCACACACAGGCCAGCAGGCTGGCGTCCAGCGCCTGCAGCTCGGACAGCACTTGCAGCGCGCTTTGCGGGTCCGGCAGCTGCCATTCCTGGCCGTCGCTTTCGGCGGCTGCCAGGCCGGGGCAGGCGTCCAGCACTTTTTGCAGCGCGGCTTTTTCGGCTTTCAGGCGGCGCTGGGTCTGCACGGTACGGCCGTCCAGCTCGCCCACGATGGTTTCCAAGCCCTGGCCGGGGCGGCTCCAGCTACCGCCAGGCAGCGGGCGCACCAAGAGCTGCATGCGCAGGCCCTGCGCCAGCGGCAGCAGGTGGGCGTACAGCGTGCCATCGGCCGGCACGGCGTCCACATTGGCGGCCAACTCTGGCAGGTCGGAATGGATGGGCACCAGCGGGGCGATGCTGGTCACGGCTTCTACCAGCTGCGCTTTGGCCGCTACCGGCACGGTGAGCTCGCGCCCCAGAATGGCAGCGATCTGGCGTACCTCGCGGCTCACGCTGTACACCATCAGCCGGGTGGGGGTGTCTTTTTCCCACACCACTTCGCTGTCGGCGGTGATTTTGGCCGGCGACAGGCGCAGGCGGATCTGCCCGTCGCGCTCTTGCAGCTGCAGCGCCACGCTGCCGGCGACCACGTCGATGTGCACATCGGGCGCATCGCCCCAGAACATGGCCGGGTGGCCGATCAGGAAGGGCAGCGCCTTTTCGGCGTCCAGCTCCCAGGCGCTGTTGCTGGAATAGTGGTGCTGGTCGTGATGGCTGCGGATGTAGCGCAGCAGCTGGCGGTCTGGCTCTTGCAGGTAATCAAAGCTTTCCGGCTCGTCCAGCAGGCGGCGCAGCGCCACGGCGCGGCCTTTGCTCCACTGGCTCTTTGCCCCCAGCTTTTGTTCGCGCGGCTCCAGCAGGGCGCCGTGCGGGGCCAGCGTGAGCAGCCACGCCAGCCGGGTTTGTTTGCTATCCACGTTTGCCTTGCCTTCGGGGGATTTTCCGGCACCCAGCAGCTTCAGCGCGTTGAGCGCGTGCTGCCAGGCTTCCTGGCGCTGGTAGGCGGCCACCAGCGGTATCAGGCCACGCTCGGCGTGCCAGCGCGGGTGGGCGCGGCGTTCGCCAAACTGGCGCTCCAGCAGAGCGGCCAACTCTTCGGCCACCCAGACATAGCCTTCTTCGAACATCTGGTCGCGGAAGCTGGCCAGCGCCGCCTGCCAGGCCGGGGTGCGCGCCTGGTTCACGTCCAGCCAGAACGCACCCAGGGCCAGCAGCAGGCCATCCATGCCCGACAGGGCGCTGGCGTCCGGCAGCTGCAGCTTGGCCGATAGCGCGCCGCCTTCCTGCAGCAGCAGCAGATGCTGCAGCACGTAATAGCTATGGCCGTAACGCTGCTTGATGGCGCTGGCAATGGCCTGCTTGAGCTGCGGCTGGCGCGCCTTGTCTTGGCTGCCGATCAGCGCCAGGCAGTAAAACGCGGTCAGCGGCGCGGGCAGGTCTACCGTGCGCTTTTTGGTTTGCGCGCGGATATCGGCCAGCCAGTCGTCCAGCATGGACAGCGCCTCGGCAAAGCGGCCTTGCAGTACCGGCAGGTAGCACAGGCGCGCTACCGGCAGGCCGTCGCCCTCGGCGCCCGGCTGGCGTACCAGCTCGAAATCGGCACGCCAGACGCCCTGCAGCAGCAGCTGGGCAGTAAGGTCGTCCCAGTCGCGGTAGCCGTCGTCCAGCCGCGACAGCGCATAGCGGTAGCCTTCGGCAAAGTGGTCCAGCCGCCAGTTGGCGTCGGGCAGGTAGTCTTGCAGCAGCAGCACCTGGATGTCGTCGTCCAGGCGGTCGAACAGCTGGCGGCCGGCGGCGTTGGCGAACAGGCGCTTGAACGGCGGCTGCGGGGTGGCACCACCGGCCTGCATCAGCTGCTGGTACTGCGCCAGCCACTGCTGGGTAGGCTCGGCCTTGCCCTGCAAAATGGCCAGCCACAGGCGCAGCTGGATGGCGGTGGCGCTGGGTACGTCCCACTGGTTACGCGGTAGCGGCAGGTGTTCGCACAACAGCTCGGCCCAGGCCGACAGCTCACCCTGTTCGCCCATCAGCTGCAGCAATACGGCGTTACGGGCGGGCGGGGCAATACGGTAGGGCAGGCCGGCGGTACGCACAATGGCGCCGCGGTGCTCCAGGTCGCCCAGGATCACCCCTAGCTTGTCGCCATTGACGGCTTTGCCGTGTTCGTCGCGGATCAGGTTCAGCTGCAGCAGGGCCAGCAGCGCCGCCTTGGACTCGCCCGAGGGCAGCAGAGCCAGCGCGTGCAGCACAGCCATGGTGTGGGCGGGCAGGGTGTCCAGCGTAAAGTCGGTGGAAAGCGCAGTCATGTAAGCCTGATAAACAATGGCTGAAATAAGCGGCTGCCCACCGGTAAAAGGCCATATTCGGGCAGCGCTGTTTTATCAGCCATTATTCAAATTAAACAGGCACGGCGGCCAAGGTGCAGCCACGCCTGCGGGTTAGACAAACCCGTAATACTACGGCAAGCGCGGGCGGCCTGCCACGGCCAATGCGCGGTGCAGCAAAACAGACACCCCGCGCTGAGACAGGGCGGGGTGTCTGGGTACGACGCTTGAGCGCAGGGCCGCGATCAGATACGTGCCAAGGCGCGGGCGGCGGCGGCGATGGTGTCGTCGATCAGGGCATCGGTGTGCGCAATCGAGGTAAAGCCGGCTTCGTAAGCGGACGGTGCCAGGTACACGCCTTCTTCCAGCATGGCGTGGAAAAACGCCTTGAAGCGCGGGATATCGCACTGCGTGGCTTCGGCATAGCTGGTGGGCACACGGTCGCTAAAGTAAAAGCCGAACATGCCGCCCACGCTGTCGGTGGTCATCGGCACGCCCGCGGCGCGGGCGGCGTCGGCCAGGCCTGCGGCCAACCTGGCGCTACGCTGGCCCAAGGTGTCGTGGAAACCCGGCTGCTGGATCAGGCGCAGCGTGGCCAGACCCGCAGCCACCGACAGCGGGTTACCCGACAGCGTACCGGCCTGGTACACATTACCCAGCGGGGCGATTTTGGCCATGATGTCGGCGCGGCCGCCAAATGCCGCCAGCGGCATGCCGCCGCCCACTACCTTGCCCAGGGTGGTGAGGTCCGGGGTAATGCCGTGCAGGCCTTGCGCGCACTGCAGGCCCACGCGGAAGCCGGTCATCACCTCGTCGTAAATCAGCACCGCGCCGTGCTGCTCGGTGAGGCTGCGCAGCGCCTGCACAAACTCAGCCGACGGCTTGATCAGGTTCATATTGCCGGCGATCGGCTCCAGGATCACGCAGGCAATCTTGTCGCCCAGCTCCTTGAAGGTGTCGGCCAGCTGCTGCACGTCGTTGTACTGCAGCACCAGCGTGTGCTTGGTGCAGTCGGCCGGTACGCCGCCGGACGACGGGTTGCCAAAGGTCAGCAGGCCGGAGCCGGCTTTGACCAGGAGGCTGTCAGAGTGGCCGTGGTAGCAGCCTTCGAATTTCACGATCAGGTCGCGGCCGGTAAAGCCACGCGCCAGGCGGATGGCGCTCATGGTGGCTTCGGTACCCGAGCTGACCAGGCGCACCTGCTGTACCGACGGCAGCAGCTTGCAGATTTCCTCGGCGATCTCGATCTCGCCTTCAGTCGGCGCGCCAAAAGACAGGCCGCCCACGGCCGCATCCTGCACTGCCTTCACCACCTCGGGGTGGGCGTGGCCCAGGATGGCCGGGCCCCAGCTGCCCACGTAGTCCAGGTACTGCTTGTCGTCGGCGTCCCAGAAGTAGGCCCCTTCGGCGCGCTTCACAAAGCGCGGGGTACCGCCTACCTGACCAAAGGCACGCACCGGCGAGTTCACGCCGCCGGGGATTACCTGCTTGCCACGTTCAAACAGCTCGAGATTGCGGGACATCGTATTCCTTTCTGGCGGCGTCACACGCCGCACGGGCTAATGGGGCATCGGGCAGCGCACGCTACCCGGCAAAATCCTGTCGGTCAGGATACGGCAACGTCGCGGCGCAGACGTTGACCTGTATCCAGCCGCCGCAGCACAGTCCTGGCCATGGCGGCGCCGCGCCCTGCAACGGGCGTCTGTGTTAGAGCCTGTTCAAGGTCTTTTAGCGACAGCGCTGGCCTGGCAAAGGGTCAGATGCCAGGCGGACGCTGCCGGCCTTGGTCATTCCAAGGCCAAGGCGGCCAACGCCGCAGATGGCGGTTTGCCAGGCCAGCCCTGCGGGGCCGGTGGCTACCGGCGCATCGCGGTGTCGAAGCGCCCTGGCAGTGAATGACACTGCGGCGGGCACTTCTCCTGGCGCTGCATCCGGTAGTCACTGGCCGCTGCCGTGAAAAGACTTTGAACAGGCTCTTAGGGCAGGATTGTCCGGCAAATCGGCGCGCAAGGCCACCACCGGGCAGAAACGCAGCGTTCGGTGCGCTAGCGGCCTAGCCCGCGGCGGGCAGCAAGGCCAGCAGCGGCACCAGCTCGGCGCTGGAGGTTGGCTGTACCACGCGGCCCAGCTCTACGCCACCGTGCAGCAGGATCAGCGTGGGCCACAGCTTGACGCGAAAAGTACGCCCCAGGCGGCGCCCGGCACCGTCTTCCACCTTGATGTGTTGCCACTGCGGCGCCTGTTGCACCAGCTGTTCGATAGCCGGCTGTGCCGCCTGGCAATGCGGGCACCAGCCCGCGCCAAACTCCAGCAAAACAGGGCCGGGCAGGGCGTCCAGCGCAGCGCGCTCGGGGGCATCGGGGGAATAGGTGGCGAGATAAGGCATGGTAGGGCTCCAGCAAAGGGGACTGCCGACAAGGTAGCGCAGGGGCAGCGGCAATGCACGCCTGCACACTCTGCGGCCAACCCTGCCGCAAGGCTGCGGCCTACTTCTGCAACATCAGCCACAAGCCGGTCAGGCTCAGCCCGGCACCGGCCAGCCGTGGCCAGGACAGGGTTTCGCGAAACAGCCAGTAACCCAGCGGCAGCAATAGCAAGGTACTCAGCGCCGTGCTGCTCAGCCCGGCCACGCCCATACTGCCGCCCGCACGGTAAGCCAGCAGGAAACCCAGCTCGATACCGAGAATGCCCAGCGCCACGCCGGCGCTGCTCCAGTCCAGCGCGCCCAGCTGGCGGCTGCCGGCCACAAAAGGCAGCGCCACCAGGCACACCAGCATGGCCAGGCCATAGCTGATGGCCAGCGTCAAGAAAGGGTTGATCCCGGCCGGGATCTGCTTGATGGACAGGTGGTAAACAATCGAGCCGGCAACGGCCAGCAACAGGGCAGCCAGATACATGGTGCGCTCCAGTAGGGGGGATGATGGCCCATGCTAGCGGCCAACCCTGGCTATAGGTAGACTGCCTTTTTCGAGCACAATCATAAGCAAGGCTTATAACCATGGACCTCGACACCAGCCTGCTGCGCAGCTTTGTCAGCATCGTGAACCACGGCAGCATCAACCGCGCCGCGCAACAGCTAAACAAGACCCAGCCGGCGCTGAGCTTGCAGCTACGCAAGCTGGAACAGCTGCTGGGCAATAGCCTGCTACAGCGCAGCACACGCGGCGTGGTGCTGACCGCCGCCGGCGAGCGCCTGCTGCCGCACGCCCGCCGCCTGCTGGCGCTGACCGACGGCATGACCGGCCACTACACCAGCGCCGACGCCGACAGCGCGCCACTACGCATCGGCCTGCTGGAAGACCTGGCCGGCAGCTGCTTGCCGCAGGTGCTGGCCGATTTCGCCGCGCACCAGCCCGGCCTGCGGCTATCGGTGCAGCTAGGGCTGAGCAAGGGGCTGTTCCCGGCGCTGGCGCAGGGCGAGCTGGACATCATGGTGTGTACGCCATTGCCGCAGCAGCCGGCCGCGGTGGTGGCCGACGAAACCCACGGCTGCCCGCTGCACTGGTACGCCGACCGCTATTTCACGCTGCCGGACGGCGCGCTACCGCTGGTGATGTTTGCGCCGCCGTGCAGCTGGCGCGACCGCATGCTGGCGGCGCTGGACCAGGCCGGCCAGCCATGGCGCATCGTGTTTGAAAGCGCCAGCCTGCCGGCGGTACAGGCGGCGGTACGCGCGGGCCTGGGCGTGGCCGGCCTGCTGCCGGACACCGCGCCGCCAGACAGCATCGTACTGCGCCACCCGCGCCTGCCCGCGCTGGGTACCGTGCCGCTGGCGGTGTACCGGCCGCCGGGCAGCCAGCACCCGCAGGCGCGCGCGCTGGCCACGCTGTTTGGCCGCGCCCTGGCCGCCATCGGCCAACCTGTGCCTGAACAGCAGGCATGAAAAAGCCGCCAGCCCACAGGGGTGGCGGCCTGTTTGCCAAAGCCGCTTACCAGCGGCTAAACGGATTCTTTGACAGGTAGGCGTTGGTAAAGCGGCCGTCGAAGGTAACTTCTTCGCCCAGCCAGGCCGGTTTGTCGAATGCGGTGTCTTCCGACGGCAGCTCGATCTCGGCCAGCACCAGACCGGCGTTTTCACCGAAGAACTCGTCCACTTCCCATACAAAGCCGCCCATGTCGATGCGGTAGCGCAGCTTGTCCACCACCATCGGGCACATGGCGTCCATGATGGTTTGCGCCTCGGCCACCGGAATGGGGTATTCGAACTCGTGGCGGCTGATCTCGCTGATCTGGCCTTTCAGCGTGAGCCAGGCCTGATCGCCCACCACGCGCACGCGCACGGTGCGTTCTTTTTCTACCGACAGGTAACCCTGCCGGTAGCGCACGCCCTCGGCCAGGCCACGCCAGGCCTCACCGTTCACGCGGTAACGGCGTTCAATTTCCACTGCCATGGGATTCCTCTTTCTTGATGGGGCGGGCCGGGGCTTTCAGGCGCCAGTCGGCCTCGCGGTAAGGGTAGACGTCTTGCGGCCAACGGGCGTCCAGCCGGTACACATGCCAGGGCTGGCCTGGCTGCAGGCGGCCGCCTTTGAGCGCGTCGCTGTAGTCGCTACGCGCTGCCAGCACGCTGCAGTAAGCCTTGGTGCCGGGGTAGTGGCCGTCGCTGGCGCGCTGCAAGCCGGGGGGGACCTGGCCGGGCAGCAGCTTGCCGGGCAGGGCGGCGGTAGTGGCGGCCGGGGTATCGCCCCAGTCAGTGCCGGACAGCACAAACACGCCGTCGGTACAGTCGTCGCGCTGGCAGCCGGCCAGCAGGGTGGCCAGTATTACGGGAAGCAGCAGTTTCATCAGAACGGTTTCACGATCACAAGAATCAGCACCGCCAGCAGCACCAGCACCGGCAGCTCGTTAAAGAAGCGGAACCACACGTGGCTGCGCGTGTTTTGCCGGGCGATAAAATCGCGCTGCAGCTTGAAGCAGTAGCCGTGATAGGCAATCAGGCCGGCCACCAGCGCAAGCTTGGCGTGCAGCCAGCCACCGCTTACGCCGTAGCCCAGCCACAGCACCAGGCCCAGCGCCATGGCCAGCACGCCCAGCGGGGTCATGAAACGCAGCAGCTTGTGCGACATCAGCAGCAGGCGGTCGTACTCGGCACCTGGCGCGGCCATGGCCAGGTTCACAAACAGCCGTGGCAGGTAAAACAGGCCGGCAAACCACGAGATGACAAAAAACAGGTGAAACGCCTTGATATACAAGTAGGCCATGGTCACAGTCCGTACGCGGTGCGTACTTTCTTGGGGAGTTTGGAAAGCACCAGCCGGTGCGATGCGGCCAACCCTGCCTGCAAATCGGCCAGGCTCAGCGCGGCGGTATCGCCCACGCTGATCCAGTGCGCCCGTGCCAGATAGGGGGCCGGGCGCACGCCGGGCAGGCCGGACAGCGCCAGGAAATCGGCATCGGCTACCTTGTAGGCCAGCACGTCGGCCACGAAGGTGGCAAACATCTTGCCTTCCACCTTCAGTACCGTCACGCCGTCCCACAGCAGCTCGCGGCGGGCACCGGGTAGCGCCAGCGCACAAGCTTGCAGTTCGGCCAGCCGGGCGGGGGTAAGTTTCACGTGAAACGCAGCCTTAGCGTTTGGCGGCCTGATACAGCGGCATGACTTTGGGGATCAGACGCTGCAGCTCGCCAATACGCGCGTCGCCCGACGGGTGGGTCGACATGAAGCTCGGGCCGCTGTCGCCACCGGCTTGCTTCATCTTTTGCCACAGCGATACCGAGGCTTGCGGGTTGTAGCCGGCACGCGCCATCAGCTCCAGGCCAATGGTGTCGGCTTCGGTTTCCATCACGCGGCTATGCGGTTTGGACAGCGCCACGTCGGTCGCCAGTGCGGCCAACTGCATGGACGTCTGCGACAGCCCGGCCAGCTGGCCCACGATATTCAGGCCGGCCTGCTTGGCGTAGGCCTCGCTCATGCCTTCGCGGCTGTGTTCGCGCAGGGCGTGGGCAATCTCGTGACCAATCACCGTGGCCAGCTCGTCGTCGGTGGTTTTCAGCTTATCGATGAGGCCGGTGTACACCATGATCTTGCCACCGGCCATGCAGTAGGCGTTCAGCTCGTCCACGCTGGCCACGTTTACCTCCCACTGCCATTTCATGGCGTCCAGGCGGAAGGCACCTACCTGGCGGATCAGACGGTCGGAAATGGCGCGCACACGGCGCGTGGTCGCCGCATTGGCGTTCAGTGCACCAGCCTGTTTGGCCTTGGCCAGCTCCTGGCTATAGGCCAGGGCAGACTGCTGGTCTACCTCTTGCGACGACAGCAGCACGAACTGTTTGCGCTTGACGCCTACCTCGCCGCTGGAAGTAGTGTTGACACAGCCTGCCAGCGTAGCAGCCAGAAGCAGGGCGGTAGCGGTGCGGGTAGCCAGCTTGTTCATGGTGGTTTGCCTTTCAGCTTGCAGAGGGCTCAGAAAGCCATCATTTCAAAGTCGTCCTTGCGGGCGTCACAATCGGGGCAGGTCCAGTTCATGGGCACGTCTTCCCACTTGGTACCCGGCGCGATACCGTCTTCGGGGCGGCCTGCCGCTTCGTCGTAGATAAAGCCGCAGATCAGACACATCCAGGTTTGCATAGCGTTAGCCTTTGAAAGAGTAATATGAAGTCATGGGGGCGCGTTACAATCGCCGCGCGGCACACCGCATTGCCCCTATTGTAAATCCAGCTGCGAGAAAAGAGGTCAAGCCTTGAGCCCTGACAACCCGCTCCCCCCCATCGTGCTGACCCTGGCCGGGTCTGACCCTACCGGTGGCGCCGGCATCCAGGCCGATATCCTTACCCTGGCCAGCATGGGCTGCCACCCTTTATCGGTGATTACCGCCATTACCGTGCAGGATACGCGCGGGGTGCAGGATTTCATGGTCATCGACGACGAATGGGTGCTGGACCAGGCCCGCGCCGTGCTGGAAGACATGCCGGTAGCGGCGTTCAAGGTGGGCATGATAGGCAGCATCGACAACGCTGTGGCCATTGCCGAGCTGGCCAGCGACTACCCCGACATCCCGCTGATCTACGACCCGGTACTGGCCAGCGGCCGTGGCGACGAGCTATCGCGCGAGGAGCTGATCCACGTCCTGCGCGACGTGCTGCTGCCGCAAGTTACCGTGCTCACGCCCAATAGCGTGGAAGCCCGCCGGCTGGCGGCCAACGATGACGAAGACGAAGAAAGCCTCAGCATTGCCGACTGCGCCAAGCGCCTGACCCGCCTGGGCTGCGACTACGTGTTCATCACCGGCACCCACGAAGCCACGCGCGACGTGGAAAACCGCCTGTACGACCTGGCCGGCGAGATTCGCGCCGACACCTGGCCACGGCTGAACGGCAGCTTCCACGGCTCTGGCTGCACGCTGGCCTCGGCCATTGCCGGCCTGGTGGCACGCGGCCTGGCCGTGCCCGAGGCGGTAAAAGAAGCACAGGATTTCACCTGGCAGGCGCTGCGCTACGGCTTTCGCCCCGGCATGGGCCAGTACATTCCCGATCGCCTGTTCTGGGCCAACGACGATGCCAGCGAAGACGATAACAAGGACACCGAGACACCATGATCCGCGGCCTGTACGCCATTACCCCCGATACCGACAACAGCGAACAGCTGATCGAGCAAGTCAGCGCCGCGCTGGACGGCGGCGCACGCATCCTGCAGTACCGTAACAAAGGCAGCGACGCCGTGCGCCGCCTGTGGCAAGCCAATATCCTGAAAAGCCTGGCGCAAAGCCGCGGCGCGCTGTTTATCGTGAACGACGACGTCGCCCTGGCAGAAGCCATCCGCGCCGACGGCGTGCACCTGGGGCGCGACGACGACGCCATCGCCGCCGCCCGCGCCCGCCTGGGCGACGGTGCCATCATCGGCGCCAGCTGCTACAACAGCCTGGACCTGGCACGCAGCGCCGTGGCCGCCGGTGCCAGCTACGTGGCCTTTGGTGCCGTGTTTGCATCGGGCACCAAGCCCGGTGCCGTGCACGCGCCGCTCTCGCTGTTTGCCGACGCCGCCAGCCTGGGCGTACCGCGCGTGGCCATCGGCGGCATCACCACCGACAACGCCGGCCAGGTCGTGGCGGCCGGTGCCGACGCCATCGCCGTGATCGGCGGCCTGTTCGACGGCGACGGCATCGCCGAACGCGCCGCTACCCTGGCCACACTGTACGCCTGAACGGATGCGGCCAACGTTGGCCGCACGCCTCACACCGCCACGCCGTCCAGCGCCAGCAGCAGCTCGTCGATTTCCAGCAAGTGCGTCGCGTCGTGGTCGGCCATGTCGGCCACCAGCTCGGCCAGCGTCAACCGGCGCTGGCCTTCCCACACCGCCACCCGTGCCTGCTCCGCTTCGCCGCAGGTGCGCAGCTGCGCCAGCAGCGCGGTCCGTGCCTCGGAAAAGCCGGCCAGCGCGGCGGCAAAGTCCTGTTGCTGATAGCCGCGCTGCTGCGCCCATTCGCTACCGTTCACACCGTGCAGCTCGGCCAGCGGGCTGGCCAGCATGGCGTGGATGCGCGGCAGAAACGCGTCGCGGTCCAGATCGCGCAGGTGGCAGGCGTGCTCCAGCGCGCTAAAGGCCGTGCCGGCCGGGCGTTCGCTACGCCGCGCCGCCGGTATCGCCGCCAGCTTGTCGGCCACGCGCTGCGGCATGGCGGCCAGCTCGGCCAGCAGGGTGGCAAAGTCGCGCGCCACCGGCAGCGGCGACCACACCGCGCCATAGCTAAAGTAGCCGCCAGGCACGCGGCCACGCGGCCGCAGCAGCGCGTGGCCGTGGCGGCGCATCACCTCGCCCACCATGGCGCCGCAGAACTGGCGCGCGCTCTGGTCGGCGTCCAGCTCGGGAAAGCAGCGCTGCAGCGTGTGCACGATGGCGGTGACTGCGGGCAGGCCGGCACGCGACAACGCGGCGTATTCGGTGTAGCGCTGCGGGTGGTCGATCAGCGCCTCCAGCTGGCGGCCTAGTGCGGTCTGGCGGAACTGGTCAAAGCGGTTGTGCATAACAGTCCTTTAAGTAACGTATCGTTTTGATACATTACTTTCAGTACCGCCATTACCGCAAGCAGCCCGCTGGCGGGTTGTGGTTTTATTGCCAGCGCCCAGGGTTGGCCGCAGCGGCTAGCGTTTGCCCCATAGCCGGCGATAGGCGCCGTCGGCGTCGTAGTCGGCGGCTTGCTTATCGGGGTTGAAGCGGCGGCTGCCGCGCGGGTCGGTGCCGCGCCCGGCCAGGTACAGCCAGTTGCCCTGGTTGCTGTACACGTCGTAATCCACCAGCTGCGCTTCGAACCACGCTGCGCCGGCACGCCAATCGCCCCCCAGGTCATGAATCAGATAACTGGCCACGTTCTGGCGCAGGCGGTTGGACAGATAGCCGCTTGCGGCCAGCTCGCGCATGCCGGCATCGATAAAAGCATGGCCGGTGCGGCCTTCGCACCAGCGCGCAAACGCCTCGGCCGCCATCGGCGCGGGCGGCAGGCCGTGCAGGCCGCCGCCCCGGTACAGCCGGGCGCCGTACTGCCGATGCAGCAGGCGGAAGTAATCGCGCCACAGCAGCTCGAACCACAGCCAGTAGCTGCCGTCGCTGGTGCCGTGCTGCGCCTCGTAGCCCTGCAGCGCGGCGTACAGCGTGCGCGCCGACACACTGCCCAGTGCCAACCACAGCGACCACTTGCTGGAGTAATCCTGCCCGATCAGGCCGTTGCGGGTGGCTTTGTAAGTGCGCGGCAGGTCACGCGCCAGGTATTGCTGCAGATGCGCCAGGCCAGCCGCCTCGCCAGCGTGCGCTGCGGGCTGGTGCCAAGGCAGGCTGCTGCGCGGGTCGGGCTCAGCGGCAACGTACGGCAGCGGCTGCCAGTCCACGCCGGCAGGTGGCGGTGGCAGCTGGGCCGGTGCGGCCAACGGTGCCGGCGGGCGTACCGCGGCGGCCTCCACCCGCTGGCGGAAGACGGTAAAGCTGGCCGGCAGCGCGTCGGGGGCAAACGGCAGGCGGGCCGGGTCCAGCAGCGTGCTCTGCCACACGGTGTCTACCGTTAGCCCGGCCTGGCGCAAGGCGGCCACCTGCGCTTGCTCCTCGGGCGCGGCGATGTCCTCGGCCACGATGCGCTGCACGCCATGGCGCGCCAAGAGCGGCGGCAACACCTGCTGCGGCGCGCCGTGCAGCACCAGCAGGCGGCTGCCGCGTGCTTGCAAGGCGGCGTCCAGCGCGGCGAGGGCGTCGGCGCGCACCCGCTGCCGCGCCGGTGACAGGCGGGCAAACGGCCACGGCGAGTGCGGCTGCCAGCTGTCGTCGAGGCATACCACCGGCAGCAGGGTGTCGGCCTGCGCCAGCGCCTGGCATAGCGCCGGGTTGTCGCCCAGGCGCAGGTCGTGGCGGAACCAGTACGCTACGGCGCTCATGACGCGCTCCGGCGCGTGTGGCGGCAGCGGTCGGAGCAGTACTTCACCTCGTCCCACACCGCCTGCCATTTTTTGCGCCAGCTAAACGGGCGGCCGCAGGCGGCGCACACCTTGCTGGGCAGGTCAGCTTTCTTGCGCATTTTCATGCTTGCTCTCCTTGCAACGGTAGTAGCGCCGTGATCGCGGACTCAGCCGGGCAGCGGCAGGCCGTGCCCTTCGCAGCGCGCCAGCTGTGGCGGCAGCGCCTCCACCAGAAAATCGATAAAACAACGCACCGCCGGTATCAGGTGGCGGCGCCCGGTAAACGCGGCGTGCAGGATGCCGTCCGGTGTGCGGTAGCCGGGCAGCACGCGTTGCAGGCGGCCGTCGGCCAGCGCGTCGTGGCACACCATCAGCGGCAGCAGTGCCACGCCGCAGCTGGCGATGGCGGCTTCACGCAGCACCAGCAGGTCGTCGGTCATCAGCCGCGGCTCGGCGATGTCCAGCCGGGTGAGCTGGCCGACTTCGTCCAACAGCGGCCACTCGCCACGGCCGTCGGGGCGGCTCATCACCAGCGCCGGCCAGGCGGTAAGGGCGGCCGGGTGTTGCGGCCAACCCTGCGCCGCAATCAGCGCCGGGCTGGCCACCAGCGCGCTCTCGCTTTGCGCCAGCGGGCGCGCCACGATGCTCGCGCTGTCTTCCAGCCGCTGCCGCACGCGCAGTGCCACGTCGATGCCGTCGTTGATCAGGTCCACGCGGCGGCCGGTCACTTCCAGCGTGATGCGTACCTGCGGGTAACGCGCCATGAAAGCTGGCAGCAGCGGCGCCAGCAGTGTCTTGGCCAGCAGCTCCGGGCAGCTCACGCGCACCAGGCCACGCGGCTCGGCGGTGTGGCGGGCGATGGTTTCTTCGGCCGCCTCGGCCTCGGCCAGCATGGCCTGGCAGTGGCGGTAGTACTGCGCGCCCACGTCGGTGAGCGCCAGCCGCCGTGTGGTGCGCTGTAGCAGGCGCACGCCGATGCGCGCTTCCAGCTCGGCCACGCGGCGTGACAGCCGCGACTTGGGCACACCCAGCTGGCGGCTGGCGGCGTTGAAGCCGCCGTGCTCGACTACCTTGGCAAAAAACAACAAATCGTTCAGGTCTCGCATCACATTGTCTCGCCAGTGGAACAATGAATCCGATTCTAGCCATCTAGTGCGTGATTGGTAGCAGATTTACAGTACACCCATCGCCGCAGCGTGCGGCACACACCCCAAACGGAGCCGCACCATGAACATCCTGCACCTCGATTCCAGCATCCTCGCCACCAACTCGGTATCCCGCGGCCTGACCCAGGCACTGGTTAACACCCTGACCGCCCGCCACGCCGGCGCGCAGGTAACCTACCACGACCTGGCCGCCAACGAGATTCCGCACCTGTCCGGCGAAATCCTGGGTGCCGCCTTTACCGACAAAGCCGACTGGAGCGCACTGCAACAAGCGGAAGCTGCCCGCAGCGACGCACTGATCGCCGAATTCCTGGCCGCCGACGTGCTGGTGATCGGCGCTCCGATGTACAACTTTGGCGTACCGTCGCAGCTGAAAGCGTGGATCGACCGCGTGGCCGTGGCCGGCCGCACCTTCAAGTACACCGAAACCGGCCCGGTTGGCCTGGCCGGTGGCAAGAAGGTGTACGTGGTGTCGGCCCGTGGTGGCGTGTACAGCAACGAACAAGGCCAGCAAATGGACTTCCAGGAAGACTACCTGAAGACCGTACTGGGCTTCCTGGGCATTACCGACGTGTCCTTCGTGCGCGCTGAAGGCGTGGCCATGGGCCCGGACGCCAAGGCTGCTGCCCTGGCCGCCGCCGAAGCCGCCATCGCTGCTGCTTAAGCATTTTGCGCTAACCGACACGGCCGCCCCTGGCAACAGGGCGCGGCCGTGTTGTTTTGTGCAGGCGGCCAACGGGGCGGGGCGCACGCTACCAGTCCAGGCTGAGCTGGCCGGGCGTGGCCGGCGGCTGGCGGCGGCCACGCGCCTCACCGCGCTTGCGCGAGCCATGCCGCGTCACGATGGCGGCTTTGCCGGCGCGTACTTCTGGCCGGCCACGCAGCGCAAACAGCCGCGCCTTGGCCTCGCGGGTGGCGGCTTCCACGTCCACCAGCGGCTGCGGAATATCGCGGCCAACCTCTACGCCACAGCGCGCCTGGATATCGGGCGGCATGCGCCACGGCTCGAACAGCCACACATCGGGCACGCGGCGCAGCGGCGGCAGCCATTGCCGCACAAAGCGGCCGTGCGGGTCGTGCTCGCGCGCCTGCTTCAGCGGGTTGTAGATGCGCGGCACATTGATGCCGGTGGTGCCGGACTGCATCTGCAGCTGGCTCCAGTGAATGCCCGGTTCGTAATCGACAAACTGCTGCGCCAGCCACAGCCCCACCGGCCGCCAGTGCAGCCACAGCGGGTAGGCCGCCACCGACACCAGCATGGCGCGCATGCGAAAGTTCAGCCAGCCGGTGTGGCGCAGCATGGCGATGCAGGCATCCACCAGCGGCCAGCCGGTGCGCCCGTCGCGCCAGGCGGCAAAGCGCGCCTCGTCCCAGTCGTTTTCACGCAGGCCGTCGTAGCCGCGGTGCAGGTTGCGCCATTCCAGTGCCGGCTCGCTTTCCAGCTTCTGGATGAAATGGCAGTGCCAGTACAGGCGGCTGATAAAGGCACGGATGCCCGCCACGCGGCGGCTGGCACTGGCGTCACCGTGCAGCTGCGCCAGCATGGCGCGGCTGGCTTGTACCACCTCGCGCATCGACAAACAGCCCAGCGCCAGATACGGCGACAAACGCGAGCAGGCGCTGGGCGCCGACAGCGGCGACGAGATGCCGCCACGGTACTGCGCGGCGCGATCCAGCAGGAAATCCTCCAGCACCGCCAGCGCCGCCGTGCGGCCACCGGGCTGCCGGCCAGGCGCGTCGCCGTCGCCCAAACCCAGTGCCGCCGCACCCGGCAGGTGCACGGGTGGCCAACTGAGCGCCACTTGCTGCAGCGGCGGTACCGGCAGCAGCGGGGCGGCCATCAAGGCTTCCCACTGCGGCTGCCAGTGGTCGCGGTTCAGGCCGCCACGCACCACGCCAAACTGTGGCCACTCGCGCCAGTGCACACGGTTGGCCGCACACCAGCGCGCCACGGCGATGTCGCGGCGGTAGGTCCAGTCGTTACCGGTTTCCTCGTGGGCAAACAGCGCGTCGAACGGCGCTTGCGCGTACAACTGGGTCAGCACTTGGGCCATGTCACCCACCGCCACGTACAGCCGCAGGCCGCGCTCGCGCAGCTGCGCAGCCAGGTCGTGCAGGCTTTCGCGCAGAAAATGATATTGCCGCGCCGAGGCGTCCGGCTGCTGCCACAGCCCCGGCTCTACCACGTACAGGCATAGCACGGGGCCGCGCGCGGCGGCCGCGCATAGCGGGGCGTGGTCGGCCAGGCGCAGATCGCGCTTGAACCAGACAACGCTATAGCTCATGCCTTGGGCAGGGGGTGAATCACGCTGTGGCCGCCGTCTACACCGATACTCTGGCCGGTCATCCAGCCGGCCTCGGGCGACAGCAGAAAAGCGATCAGCGCGGCGGTATCGTCACCCTGGCCCACGCGCTGCATCGGGTTGGCCTGCGCGTTGCGGGCGATGGCTTCCGGCGTGCCGGTGAGCCGTGCCGACAGCGCGGATACCGTCAGCCCCGGGTGCACGCAGTTCACGCGGATACCACGGTCGGCGTAGCTGGCGGCGGTGCTTTGTGCCAGTGCCGCCACGGCTGCCTTGGCGCTGGCGATGGCCTCGTGGTTGGGAAAGCCGGCCTGCGCCACCAGCGAGCCCACCAGCACCGCGCTGGCGGGCTGCTTGTGCTTGAGCGCCGCAGCCACAAAAGCCTTGAGCACGTGTACGGCGCTCAGCCAGTTGTGCTGCATCAGCTGCCAGGCGTCGTCTTCGGCTGTCAGATGCAAGGGGCGGATCAGCGTGCTGCCTACGCAGTGGGCCAGGCCGGTCAGCGCCACGCCGTCTGCGGCCAACCCTGCCACCGTGTCGCGCACGGCGGCTGCATCCAGCGTATCCAGCGGCCGCAACAGCACCTCGCCGGGCAGGCTGGCAGCCAGCGCCGCCAGCTCGGGCTCGCGCCGGGCGCTCAATACCAGACGGTGGCCGGGCGATAGCCGCCGAGCCAGCGCGCTGCCGATCGCGCCGCTGGCGCCGGTAATCCAGAAGGTGTGCATGGCCGTGACCTATATGATTTGTCCAATACAAATCATATACAGAAATGCCAAGAATCGATATGGCAGCCTGAACAAAGCAGCACTTATTTCCGGCGCTAACCCCGTGCGATAGTTGGCCGCCAACAGCAGGGCAGGGCCAAGCTGGCCGCAGGCCTTGATCTAAGGCTGGTACTGCCGCCAGGTGTGCCGCCCGGCTGCCTTGGCCTGGTATAGCGCATCGTCCGCCTGCTGCAGCAAGTTATCCTCGCTATCGCTCACCCCCTGGCTGAAAGTGATGCCGGCGGAAAAGCTCAGCCCGCTTAGCTGGCCGTCGGGCACCGCAATACTGCTGGCAGCAAACGCAGCCTGCACGCCGCGCAGCAAAGCATCGACCTGCTCCGTAGGGTAACCGCGCAGTAGCAGCAAGAACTCCTCGCCACCGTAGCGCACCACCGCGTCGGCAGGGCGTACCGCCGCCAGCAGCAGGGCAGCAAAATGCCGCAGCACCGCGTCACCGGTGGCGTGGCCATGCTGGTCGTTTACCCGCTTGAAATGGTCCAGGTCCAGCAGCACCACACACAGCTGCGGGCCGGCGGTTTGTGCCGACAGCAGCAAGGCTGGCAAACGCTGATGCAGGTAACGGCGGTTGTGCAGGCCGGTGAGCGGGTCGCGCAGGGCCTGCTCGCGCAGCTGCGCTTGCAGCAGCTCGACTTCGCGAATGCGGGCTGCCAGCTCCTGGTTGAGCTGGTGCAAAGCATTACGCGCCACCTCGGCCTCGCCCTGGCGGCGCAGGGCCAGATCCCGCTCGTAGGCCACCCGCTCGGCGGCCTGGCGTAGCTGCAACGTGCGCTGGGTAAAAAAGCGGTAACCCAGAAACACCATGGCGAACAACAACACGGACATGACCCAGTACACCGACATGGCCGAATCACGATACAGCATGGCACGCTGCTGCCACTGCTGCGCACTACTACCGGGCAAGGCCATGACACTGCGGTCTGCCAGCATGAACGACAACCACAAAAAGGCAATGACCCCCGCCAGCGACAACAGCGCCACCAGCCACGCCCAACGCTGGTCCATGGCGGGCGCCTGGCCAAAATGGGGCCAGTGTTGCTGGCGCCAGCGCATCACCCGTGGCGCCAGTAGCAACAGCAATGGCGCGCACGTCACCACGGTCTGCAGAAAGTTACCGGCCCACCAGCCCTGCCAGGCCTGAAACGCCCCCAGCGCAGACAAGTCGTTGTAGTAGCTCCAGATAAACGAGCCGGTGGCACTGGCAATGCCGGAAATGAAACTGATGGTGATGAAAAACATCAGCGCGGGCAGGGTGCGCGGCAGATAGCTGACCTGCACATGCTGGTAAACCTGCGCCATCACCAGCAAGCCCAGAGGGTTGGCAAAGGCAAACACCAGCGCCCAGCCCAGCGGCAAACCGGACAACATGCCCACCATGAAGGTGGTAAGGTAGGCTAGCGATGCCCCCCAGGCATAGCCGATACACAACACCCACAGCGTACTGATCGTCAGCGGCGGATAAATGCTCAGCACAAAAGACAGCTCACCGGCGTGTACCTGAAAGCCATACCAGCCACCATCAAGCTGCACCACGCCCAGCCACAGGCTGGCCACGAGCGAGAGCAGCCAAGCCGATACCAGCTGCCAGCGGGGGCGGCCAGCGGCCTCGCTCAACACAGCCAGCGGTAGCGGCTGGTAACACCCTGCGGCGGCCGTAACTGACGGGGGCAGGGTGGGAACATCAGAAGGAGCGGGGCCCATAGGCTTAATTCGATAAGTGGACGTTCGCAATATACGACTCGCGAATATGACACGGCAAGCGCCGCCCGCCAGCCACACGACGGCCCAATCAGGGGCATATTGCACCAGCATGAAGCGCACCCCGCAAAGGGGCTTTTCCATGCGTCATTTCGGGGCAAAAGCCCCCGTACACCCCCCGCTGCGCACTGGCACAGGGCTTGCTGTTCAATACAAGACATCTACCGCAGGAGAGTGCCATGCATGCCCTGACCCTACCCGAGTCCGGCCACTACGATGAGATGCTGCTAGACAGCGGCGGCATCCGCCCGCACTACCGCGACTTTGCCCGCTGGCTGCACTCGCAGCCACCCGAAACCCTGGCGCGCAAGCGCGCCGAGGCCGACCTGATGTTCCACCGCGTGGGCATTACCTTTGCCGTGTACGGCGACGACTCCGGCGCCGAGCGGCTGATCCCGTTCGACACCGTACCGCGCATCATCCCCGCCAGCGACTGGCAAACGCTCGAAAAAGGCATGCGCCAGCGCGTTACCGCGCTGAACGCCTTCCTGCACGACATCTACCACGAACAGCACATTGTGAAAGCCGGGCTGATTCCCGCCGAGCAGGTGTTTTCCAATAGCCAGTACCAGCCGGCCATGCAGGGCCTGGACCTGCCGCACCGCATCTACGCCCATATCACCGGCGTGGACGTGATCCGCCACAGCGACGGCAACTTCTACGTGCTGGAAGACAACCTGCGCGTGCCGTCCGGCGTGTCCTACATGCTGGAAAACCGCAAAATGATGATGCGGCTGTTCCCCGAGCTGTTTGCCAGCCACGCGGTAGCGCCGGTACAGCACTACCCCACGCTGCTGCTGAACACCCTGCGCCACGCCAGCGCGGTAGATAACCCCACCGTGGTGGTCATGACCCCCGGCCACCATAACAGCGCCTATTTCGAGCACGCCTTCCTGGCGCAGCAAATGGGTGTGGAGCTGGTGGAAGGGCAAGACCTGTTCGTGAAAAACCACCGCGTCTACATGCGCACCACCGCGGGCAACAAACAGGTAGACGTGATCTACCGCCGTATCGATGACGCCTTCCTGGACCCGCTGGCCTTCCGCGGCGACAGCATGCTGGGCGTACCTGGCCTGCTATCGGTGTACCGTGCTGGCGGCGTGATCCTGGCCAATGCCATCGGCACCGGCGTCGCCGACGACAAGTCCATCTACCCCTACGTGCCGGACATGATCCGCTTTTACCTGTCCGAAGAGCCGCTGCTGCAAAACGTGCCCACCTGGATGTGCCGCCGCCCGGCCGAGCTGGACCACGTGCTGAACAACCTGCACGAGCTGGTGGTGAAAGAAGTCCACGGTGCTGGCGGCTACGGCATGCTGATCGGCCCGGCCGCCAGCAAAGCCGAGATCGAAGACTTCCGCCAGCGCATCATTGCCGACCCCAGCAACTACATTGCCCAGCCCACGCTGTGCCTGTCGTCCTGCCCCACCTTTGTGGAGTCCGGCATCGCACCGCGCCATATCGACCTGCGCCCCTTTGTGCTGTCCGGGCGTGACATCACCATGGTGGCCGGCGGCCTGACCCGAGTGGCCCTGAAAGAAGGCTCGCTGGTGGTGAATTCGTCGCAAGGCGGCGGCACCAAGGACACCTGGATTCTGGAGGACCAATCATGATGCTCTCGCGCACCGCATCCCAGTTGTACTGGATGAGCCGTTACATGGAACGCGCCGAAAACCTGGCGCGCCTCTTGGACGTGACCCACAGCCTGTCCTTGCTGCCACAATCACGCGGCGGCAGCGACATTACCGCCGCACTGGCCACCACCGGTGCGCTGGAAGCCTGCCGCGCCCGCCACCCGGATTTGCTCGCCGGCGACGTGATGCACTTCATGACCTTTGATGCGGCCAACCCTGCCAGCATCGTGAACTGCCTGAAATTTGCCCGCGAGAATGCCCACGCCGTGCGCGGCAAGATCACCGGCGAAATGTGGGAGAGCATTAACGCCAGCTGGCTGGAGGCACGCCAGATGGCACTGGAAGGCCGCCCGCTGGCCGGCTTTTTCGACTGGGTAAAAGAGCGCTCGCACCTGTTTCGCGGCACCACCTACGGCACCATCCAGCGCAACGACGCCTTCTCTTTCATCCGCCTGGGCACCTTTATGGAGCGGGCCGACAACACCGCACGGCTGATCAATGTGAAGTCGCACCTGGTAGGCAATGCCGCGGAAGACAGCGCGGCCGACTTCTACCTGTGGGGTGCGCTGCTGCGCTCACTGGGCGCCTTCGAGGCCTACCACGAGCTGTACCGCGACACCCTCAGCTCACGCCGCGTGGCCGAGCTGTTGATCCTGCGCCCCGACGTACCGCGCTCGCTGCGTGCCTGCGTGGATGAAATCGCCGAGCTGCTGCCGCGTATCAAGGGCGACACCGGCCACCGCGCCAAACGGCTGGCCGCCACCTTGCACGCCGAAATGAGCTACGGGCAGATAGACAGCATTCTGGATGACGGCCTGCACACCTACCTCACCCAGTTCCTCAACCAGATTCACGGCCTGGGCGACGCCATTCACGGTGCCTACCTGGAGGCAGCATGAGCGAGCTATGCATCCGCGAGGCCACACCGGACGACGCCGCGGCCATCTGCGCTATCTACAACCCCTACATCGAGTACACCACCATCTCGTTCGAGGAAAAACCGGTGGCGGTCAGCGATATGGCTGAACGCATCGCCAGCACCCAGGCTCAGGGCCTGCCGTGGCTGGTGGCCGAAGCCAGCGGCGACATGCTGGGCTACGCCTACGCCACGCGCTGGCGCGCCCGCCCGGCCTACCGCCACGCGGTGGAAAGCAGCATCTACATGCGCCAGGCCACCGTCGGCCAGGGCGTGGGCAAGCTGCTGTACCGCGAGCTGATCCGCCGCCTGGCCGTGCTGGGGCTGCACACCGTGATTGGCGGCGTGGCCCAGCCCAACCCCGCCAGCGACGGCCTGCACCGTGCGCTGGGCTTCCGGCAGGTCGCCCATTTCGAACAGGTTGGCCGCAAGTTCGGCCGCTGGCTGGACGTGGCCTATTGGCAACTCCCCCTTACCCGCGATCTCGTGGAGGCATCATGAAACTGACCATCGACCACGAAACGGTCTATCGCTACGACGACATCGTCAGCCATAGCACCCAGTACCTGCGCCTGACCCCCGGCAACAGCGGCCACCAGCACATCATCAGCTGGCAACTGGACCTGCCCGGCGTGGCCAGCGAGGGCGTAGACGCCTTTGGCAATATCCTGCACGTGCTGACCCTGGATACCCCGCATAGTGAAATCCGCCTGAAAGCCCGTGGTGTCGTAGAAACCAGCGATGGCTGGGCCGAGCAGCCGGAAACGCTGCCGGCGCCTGTCTTCCTGCGCGACAGCCCGCTGACCGAAGCCAGCGACGCCATCCGCGCCCTGGCGGCTGCCCACGCCGACGCCATTGCGGCCAACCCGCTGGCCGGGCTGACGGCGCTGATGCACGCGGTGGCCGACGCCATGCCCTACACCACCGACATCACCCACACCGGCACCACCGCCGCCCAGGCACTGGCACTGGGCGCCGGGGTGTGTCAGGATCACAGCCATGTCTTTATCGCGGCGTGCCGCAGCCTGGGGCTGCCGGCGCGCTATGTCAGCGGCTATCTGCTCAGCGACCGTGACACCCACGTGGCCAGCCACGCCTGGGCCGAGGTCTACGCGGCAGACAGCTGGCTGGGCTTCGATATCAGCAACCGCCAGCAGCCCGACCGCCACCACCTGAAACTGGCCGTGGGGCTGGACTACAGCGACGCCAGCCCCGTACGTGGCGTGCGCCGCGGCGGCGGCAGCGAAGCCCTGCAAACACACGCCAGGGTCTCGGAGGCCGATCAGCAATGACGTATTGTGTAGGCATGGTGCTGGACGAGGGGCTGATTTTTGCCTCCGACTCGCGTACCAACGCGGGGGTGGACCACGTGGCCACGTTTCGCAAAATGAATGTCTTCAGCTTGCCTGGCGAGCGCCAGATCGTGCTGCTGAATGCGGGTAACCTGGCCACCACACAAAGTGTGGTCAGCCTGCTGAAAAGCCGGCTGACGCACGATGCGGCCAACCTGCACACGGTAAAAAACCTGTACGAGGCCGCGGAGCTGGTGGGTGCCACCATCCGCGAAGTGCTGGCGCGCGACGGCAGCGGCTATACGCAAAGCCAGGGCGTAGACTACAGCTGCAGCTTTCTGGTGGGCGGGCAGATCCGTGGCGAAGCGCCGCGGCTGTTCCAGATCTACCCGCAGGGCAACTTTATCGAGGCCACGCCGGACACGCCGTATCTACAGATAGGCGAGGCCAAGTACGGCAAACCCATCATCGACCGCGTTATCCGCCACAACACGCCGCTGGCGCAAGCCATCAAGTGCACGCTGATCTCGTTCGACTCCACCATCCGCTCCAACCTGTCGGTAGGTCTGCCAATCGACCTGCTGTGGCAGCCGCGTGACGACTTCCGCTTTCCGCCACGCCACCGCGTGACGGAAGACGACCCGTATTTCCTGCAGCTACGCCAAGGCTGGGGCGAGGGGCTGCGCGAGGTATTCGGCCAGCTGCCGGATGCGCTGTGGTTCAAGGACGGCGACGGCCCAGATTAAACGCCTGGCCGGTACAGATACGAACAAGGGCAAGCCATACGGCTTGCCCTTGTTCATTTGGTCCGGCTACGGCCAACGTTGGCCGCAAGCATCAGCTACCGGCGACCGGCACCACCTTGCCGGCAGCCAGACGGGCGCGCTCGCGGGCGCTGTCCACGTCGTCGGCGTAGGCTACCGCCACACCCATGCGGCGGCGCTCGAAGCTTTCCGGCTTGCCGAACAGGCGGATATCCGCGCCCGGTACTGCCAGCGCTTCGGCCACGCCATCAAACGCGATACCCGCCGCTTCCAGGCGGCCATAGATCACCGCCGACGCCGCCGGGGTGCGCAGGCTCACGTCCACCGGCAGGCCCAGAATGGCGCGCGCATGCAGCTCGAACTCGCTAAAGCGCTGGCTGGCCAGCGTCACCAGGCCGGTGTCGTGCGGGCGCGGGCTGACCTCGGAAAACCACACTTTATCGCCCTTTACAAACAGCTCCACGCCAAACAGGCCACGGCCACCCAGCGCGGCAGTGACCTTGGCGGCCATCTCCTGCGCACGCTGCTGCGCCAGCGGGCTCATGGCCTGCGGCTGCCAGCTTTCCACGTAGTCGCCGCGCTGCTGCAGGTGGCCCACCGGGGCGCAGAAGTGCGTGGCCACGCCACCGTAGCCATCGTTGGCACGCACGGTCAGCAGGGTGATCTCGTAATCAAAATCGATAAAACCTTCCACGATCACCAGGCCCTTGTCCACGCGGCCTGCGCTCACGGCGTAGTCCCACGCGGCGGCCACGTCGCCAGGCCCCTTCAGCAGCGATTGCCCCTTGCCACTGGACGACATCACCGGCTTCACGAGGCAGGGGTAGCCGATACCGGCGTCGATAGCGGCCTGCAGTTCCGCCAGGCTGCTGGCAAACGCGTACGGCGAGGTGGGCAGGCCCAGTTCCTCGGCCGCCAGGCGGCGGATGCCTTCGCGGTTCATGGTGAGGTTGGCCGCACGCGCAGTGGGGATCACCTCGGCCAGGCCGTCTGCCTCGATGCGCAACAGTTCTTCAGTGGCAATGGCTTCGATTTCCGGCACCACCAGGTGCGGGCGCTCAGCCTCCACCAGTGCGCGCAGCGCGGCCGGGTCGGCCATGTTGATGACGTGGCTGCGGTGCGCCACCTGCATCGCCGGCGCGTCGGGGTAGCGGTCTACCGCGATGGTTTCCACCCCCAGCCGTTGCAGGGCAATCACCACTTCTTTGCCCAGTTCACCACTGCCCAGCAGCATGACGCGCCGTGCCGACGCAGAAAGAGGGGTACCAATACGCATGACAAGCTCCCGAAAGCCAGAATGACAGCCGGTATGGTATGCCAAACCACCCGCGCCGTGGCAGGCAGGCTGCGTATCGGCTTTGTAAACGGCTTGTTGCAGTGCGGGACAAAGTGGCGACCATGCCGCGATATGCCCGATACACACGGCTGCTTGAATGATACCGGACACCACAAACCGGAACCGTACCATGCGCCGCCTAGCCTTGCTCTGCCCCGTGCTCCTGCTTGCTGCCTGCACTACCCATTCCGTGGTGCAGCTGCCCACCAGCAGCTATCCCCAGCTCAAACCCATCCTGGCTTCACCCGGTGACGGCGGCATTTTCAACCCGGCCACCGCCAGGCTGTTTTTCGAAACGCAAATCGCCCGCCACGTAGGCGACGCCGTGACGGTGAGCATAGAAGAGGACATGAGCAGCAGCACCAGCCGTGCTCTGGACGACAAGGCCACCGGTGCCAATACGGTAAAAGGCCCTGGCGCCTTGCATACGCTGCCTGGCTTGGTCAAAGAAGTGTTTGAGGTAGACGTGAACTCCAGCTATTCGCTGGCGGATAAAGAAGACAGCAAAATGAATAACCGCACCAAGATCAGCGGCAACATGATGGTGTCGGTGCTGGACGTGCTGCCCAACGGCTACCTGGTGGTAGGCGGCGACAAAGTGGTATTGCTCAACGGCAAGCAAAGCACGTTACGCTTTTCCGGCGTGATAAACAGCGCACAACTGCAGCCAAATAACAGCATTTCTTCGCGCTATGTCATTAACGCCAGGCTGGACCAGGTAAACCAGAACATGCCGCTGGACGCCAGCGTACTGGCCTGGGTGCAGTTTCTGTTTGGCGCCGCAGTGACGCTTTACTGAGGCAAACGCGGCGGGATGGAAATCAGCTCGTCCAGCAGGAAAATCAGCTTGGCCTCGGTGCTGGCCCAACGGTCGAAGCCCAGCATGCGCGGCTCGTACACCACCTTGCCCAGGGTGGTGCTGCCTTGCCGTAATGCCATGCTGGCGTAGTTCAGGTAGGAAAAATCCTGCTCCCAGGCGCGGGTAGCCGTGTACACCAGGGTGACACAGCCCGTAGGCACGGTACCCGGCCCGTATACCTGCGTGTCGATACGGCGGCGGCGCAAGGCCGATTCGATCACGGTCAGCATGTCCGGCACCGTTACCGACTCGTTCCACTCTATGCAGATTTTCTTGAACGGCGCAGGGCGGCGAGCCGCGCTCTGCTCGGCCTTTTCCGCCATGGCCTGCATTTCGCTGGCCGTGGAAAACGAAAAGGTAAACACATCACGCGCTGGGCTAGGCAGGTTTTGTACGGTAATGCAGCCGGACAGCAAGCCCAGGCAACCGAGCAACACCGGGCGTAAAAACGGGCGAATGGACATGGCAACAGGCCGCAAAACGGCAGCAGTAATTTGCTGCAGTCTACGAGAGCCAGTATTGCCACCGTTTGGCCAGTTTGTATGAAAACTTATACAAAGCGCACAAATCGATGCTGCATTGCCCCATTAAGCTGTACCTGATGCCACTTTTCCCACACACGGCGCACCCGGCAACGCCCATGCCGGCTATGCCGCTCCCGGCAACACCCTTGTGGCCAGCCGGGCATGACACGGATACACCATGCAGCACATGACAGACGCCCCTGCGACACCGATCCATCTTGCAGGCGATAGCCTGCGCGTTCTGGTGGTAGACGACGACCAAGCCATACGCGAGCTGATTTGCCAATATCTGGGCGGTTTTGCCATGGCGGCAGAAGGCGCGGCAGACGGCCGCGAAATGGAAGCCTGGCTGGCGCGCCAGCATTTTGACGCCATCGTGCTGGACCTGATGCTGCCCGGCGAAAACGGCCTGAGCCTGTGCAAGCGCCTGCGCAGCCAGTCGGATATCCCCATCCTGATGATGAGCGCACGCAACGACCTGACCGAGCGCATCATCAGCCTGGAAATCGGCGCTGATGATTTTCTGTCCAAACCGTTTGATACCCGCGAGCTGGTGGCCCGTCTGCACTCGGTGCTGCGCCGCAACCGCAGCCAGGCCGCCCCGGCGCTGGCCGACACCGGCCACCAGCGCATCCGCTTTGGCAACTGGCTGCTCAACAGCACGCTGCGCCAGCTGCACGACCCGCAGGGCACGGTGATACCGCTCTCCAGCGCCGAATTCCGCCTGCTGTCGGTACTGGTGCAGCGCCCGCACACGGTACTGGACCGCGAGCTGCTGCTGGACCTGACCCGCGGCGGCACGGTGGACGTGTTCGACCGCAGCATTGATATCCTGATCTCGCGCCTGCGCGGCAAGCTGCGCGACGACCCGCGCAAGCCCAGCCTGATCCGCACCGTACGCGGCGAGGGCTATATGCTGGACGCGCAAATCAGCGCCGCCTAGCGGCCACACAAGACAAGGCCGCCCGGCGGGGCTAATGCCTGTTAGTTAGGCGAATATGCTTGGCCATTAAATGGGAGGGCGTGAGTGAGGCACCCAATCCCGTTGGCGCGAGCCGGGCACAATGGCATGCCCCAGGTTTTAAGACGCCGATTTGTTTGAGCCGCGTGACGTTAGCACGCGGCGAGTTCGGCGGCGCCTGGGGCGTGCCGTTTTGCACGGGGTTTCGAGCAGCCCCGGGGCGCAGGGGATTGGCAAGGGGGCGGCGACCCGCCCCCTTGCCCTGCCTGCCGGGCGGAACCGGCATTCAAAAATCGTCCGCGTAGCGGACACACATACGTTCACCGATACAACACTTACCACATGAAAAATGCCAGTCAGCGCTAACTGACTGGCATTAGCACACGGGCGGCCTTGCTACGTGCCATGCGGCCAACCTTACACCGTCAGCAGGCCGCGTTTTTCCAGCATGGGCGCTGCCTGCGGGTCGTGCCCGCGGAAGGCGCGGAACGCCGCCCGCTGCTCGCGCGCATCCCCCGCGCTGTAGATGTAGCGCTGCAGCTTGTCGGCCAGTGCCGCATCAAACGGGTTGCCGGCTTCTTCAAACGCCGCAAACGCCTCGGCTTCCAGCACCTCGGCCCACATGTACACGTAGTAGCCGGCGGCGTAGTAGTCGTCGGAAAACACGTGGCCAAAGTGGGGCAGGCGGTGGTTCATGCCGGCTTCCGGCGGTACACCCAGGCGCGTGCGCTCGGCGGCTTCAAACGCCAGGATGTCCACGCCGTCCGTATCGTTACGCTGGTGCAGCGCCAAGTCGATCAGCGTGGATGCGCTGTAGCGTACCGTCTCGAAGCCCTGGTTGAAGGTGCTGGCCGCCTTGATGGCCGCCACCAGCGCCGGCGGTATCGGCTCGCCGCTGTCCACATGGCGCGCGTGCTCGGCCAGCACCTCGGGCACCAGCGCCCAGTTTTCCAGCAGCTGCGATGGCAGCTCCACGTAATCCTGCGGCGTATTAGGGCCGGACAGCAGGCGGTAGCGCACGTCGGACAACAAACCGTGCAGCGCGTGGCCAAACTCGTGGAACAGCGTGCGCACGTCGTCAAAGCTCAGCAGGGTAGGGCCACTGCCAGCCTTGGCAAAGTTGTTGTTGTTGATGACGATGGGCAGCACGCGGGCGTCGCCCTTGCCGCTTTGCTGCTGGAACAAATGCATCCACGCACCACCGCGCTTGCCCTGGCGGGCGTAGTTGTCGCCGATAAACAGCCCCACGGCCACCTCGCCGCGGCGCACTTCCCATACCTGCACGTCGGGGTGGTAGCGCGGCAGGTCGTCGCGCGGGGTGAACTGCAGGCCGAACAGGCGGCCAGCCACGTCGAACATGGCGGCCTGCATGCGCGGCAGGCTGAAGTAAGGCTTGATCTGGGCGTCGTCCAGCGCGTAGCGCGCCACGCGCACTTTTTCGGCCAGCAGCCACCAGTCCCACGGCTGGATATCCTGCGGCAGGCCCTGGCGGGCAGCTTCTTGCTGCAGCAGGATTTTCTCGGCAGCAAAACGCTGTTTGGCCGGCTCCCATACCTGCGCCAGCAAGTCGTATACCGCTTGCGGTTTGCCTGCCATGCGGTCTTCCAGCGCGTAGTCGGCATAGCTGGCGTAGCCCAGCAGCGCGGCTTTTTCGGTACGCAGCGCCAGGATCTCGCGCGCCAGCGGCGCGTTGGCGCGGGCCGGGTTTTCGCCACGGCTGGTCCAGGCACGCCACAGCTGTTCGCGCAGGTCGCGGCGCGTGGAGTAGGTCAGAAAACCGATCACTGCCGAACGCGACAACGTCAGCGCATAGCCATCCAGCCCGCGCTCGGCGGCGGCGTTACGCGCCGCATCCAGCACGTAGCCGGGCAGACCGTCGATGTCATTCTCGCCCAGCGGCAGCACGTATTCGCCTTCGTCGGCCAGCACGTTCTGGCTGAAGGCGGTTTGCAGCTCGGCCAGGCGCGATTCGATGGCGGCAAAGCGGCTACGCGCCGCACCAGCCAGCCGCGCACCGGCACGCACGAAATTGCGGTGCAGGCGCGCCAGCAGGCGCTGTTGTTCTTCGTCCAGCCCTAGCGCGGCGCGCTCGCGGTACACCGCGTCCAGGCGGGCAAACAGCGCGGCGTTCAGGAACACGCTGCTGTGGTGGGCGGCCAGGCGCGGCGCCATATCGCGCTCCACGGCCTGCAGTGCCTCGCTGCCTACCGAGGCAGACAGGTTGTCCAGCAGCAGGCTGGCGCGCTCCAGCAGCAGGCCGCTGTCGGCCAGCGCTTCCACGGTGTTGGCAAAATCGGGGGCGGCAGGGTTGGCCGCAATGGTATCCAGCTCGGCCTGATGGGTGGCAAACAGGGCGTCGAAGGCCGGGACGAAATGCTCGGCGGCAATCTGGTCGAACGGGGGAAACTGCTGTGGCGTGCCCCATTCAGCAAGCAGTGGATTGGTGCGCATGGCAGCCTTTCTATCGGGAGAAGATGGCCGAGTCAGCCAAAATGGCACTCTAACACAAAGCCATAATGCCACCAGTTTGGCACAAGCTGTCCTTTTGGCTAGCCGCACCCGCACTGGCCGCATCGCGCGGCCAGCCTGCCGTGAAGGGTTTTATCGCCAGCCCACGGGCACGGCATGATGGCTGCACCGCCATACCCCACAGCGGTAGAGGAGCCCACCATGCTGCCGCTATTCGAGCACCTGCAGGAAGCCGTGGCACTGAAACGCTTTCTGGAAGAACTAAAGAAAAACCCCCTGCGTACCTTGCTGGCGCTAGCCGCCGTATTGCTGGCAAGTGGCGGCGCTGTGCATGCCGCCTACCAGGCGGCTAGCGGCCCCGCCCCCGCGCCCCCCGTGCTCAGCACCTTGCCCACCCAGCCTGCCCAGCCCGGCGCAGATGGCACCCTGAGCAGCCTGCCATACCCGGCCGCCGCCGAAGCCGCCCTGCAAGCCACACAGGCCGCAAACGAAGCCAGGCGGCAACAGCTGGCACAACAACTGGCCAGCCGCCCGGCCGACGCGGCCCCCAACGCAGAAGAAATCCGCCTGCTGAATGAAAGTGGCCAGGTTCACTACTAAAGGAGAACCGCATGACGCGCATCCCCTGCGCACTGGCGCTACTGTGCCTGCTAGCACTGGCAGGCTGCGCCAGCACACCGGGCCAGCCTGCCAGCCCGACGCCATCCGCCACGCTCATACCCTACCCGGATGCCAGGCTGCCCGCCCAGGCCCCGCCCGGCAGCAAGCTGCGCTGTGAGTCGCTGCCGCCTCTGGCGCTGGGCAGCAGCGCCAATACCCGCCAGCTGCTGCAGGAAATCCACCGTGCCCGCAGCGCCTACGCCGACTGTGCCAACCGCCACAATGTGCTGATCGACTTTACCCAGAAACTGGAACAGGGCGTGGTGGACATACGCAACCACTACCGGCGGCAGCTATAAAGGCTGGCACGACGGCCCCAGCAGGCAGTCGGCTTGCGCCACCAGGGCAGCCATCAGCGCAGCAGCATGGCGATGCTGCAACAACGGCGCGGCCTGCCCGCACCACAGCGACCCCAGGTCGCTGCGGCCAGCGGCAAACGCCGCGCGCTTGAGCTCGCCCATCAGCCAGTTTTGCACCGGGTAGGGCGCAGGCGTCAGGGCAGCCCCCTCACGCAATAGCCGATTACGTATGCCACGCGCCAGCCGGCCGCTGAAAGTGCGGGTCAATGCGGTATCTGCCGCAGCAGGACTGAACAGTGCCTGCCGATGCAGGCCATCAGCTGCCGATTCCTCGCACGCCAGAAAAGCCGTGCCCAGCTGTGCCCCGGCGGCCCCCAGCATCATGGCCGCCGCCACCCCGCGGCCATCGGCCATGCCACCGGCGGCAATCACCGGTACCCGCACGGCGTCTACCACTTGCGGCACCAGCGCCAGCGTACCGGTCAGCACCTGCTCTGGCGGCGCCAGAAACGACACCCGGTGCCCGCCGGCTTCGCAGCCGGTGGCCACGATCATGTCGATGCCAGCGGCTTCCAGTGCTTGCGCCTCGGCCACCGTTGTCGCCGCGCCAATCGTTACGATGCCCAAGGCACGGCAATGCGCCAGCAGGCCGGGCGACGGCACGCCGAACACAAAGCTCAGCACCGCCGGGCGCGCCGTCAGCACCGCCTCTAGCTGCTCGTCAAACGCCGGTGCATAGCGGCTGGGCGCAGCCGGCAGTGCCACGCCCAGCTCGGCAAAGTAGGGCGCCAGTGCCACCGCGTAAGCCGCGTGGCGGCTGGTATCGGCAGCGATGGCTTCGCTGTCCTCGAACGGCAACCACAGATTCAAAGCAAACGGGCGGGATGTCAGCGCGCGGATATCGGCCACCACGCGGGCAATGCCGTCACCGTCGAGGTGATGCACGCCAAACGACCCCAGCCCCCCGGCCTCGGCCACCACCGCCACCAGCCGTGCGCTGGACAAGCCGCCGCCAAACGGCCCTTGCACAATGGGGTAACGCAGCCCGAGCCGGCGTTGCATCGGGCCACCCTGCCAGGCCGTCATGCCGTCCCCTCGGCGGCCAACGCCGCCTGCACCGCCGGGCGGGTGGCGGCGTCTTGCATGAAACGCTGCACGCCTGCCAGGCCGTCCAGCGATAGCCCGACAAACCCGGCCCAGCGCGTTACGGTAAACAGGTAAGCATCCGCCACGCTGAACTGCTGGCCCCCCAGCCAGCGCTGGGCGGCCAGCACCTTGTCCAGCAGGGCAAACTTGGCCGCCAGTCCCGGGCGCAGTACCGCTTTGGCCTCCGCCGACAGCTGCGGGTTGAACAGGGGAGTAAACCCCTTGTGCAGCTCGGTGGCCACAAAGTGCTGCCACTGTGCCACTTTCCAGTACGCCTCGCTGTCCGGCGCCGGCATCAAGCCCGCGTCCGGTGCCAGCTGCGCGAGGTAACGGGCAATGACGGCACCTTCACCCAGGGTGCGACCATCGTCCAGTTGCAGTAGCGGCACCTGACCCATGGGGTTGAGGGTGTAGAAGTCCTGTCCATGCTCGGTACGATGGCTGGCGAGGTCGACCCGGACCAGGCCGAATGGCAGGCTAGCTTCGCGCAGCAGGATATGGATGGCCAGGGAACAGGCATTGGGCGAGTAATAGAGTTGCATGGCAATGCTCCGCAAGTTGGCCGCAACGGGCGGCGACAGCGCTACCTTAAGCCTTGTATTCATGCTGAAAAATACGGGAATATGCATTTCAGTCATTACCCGGAGTCATGCATGAGCCGCGCTGTTACCGCCGATAACCTGGGCAGCATCGCGCTGTTCTGCCAGGTGGCCCGCCTGGGCAGCTTTACGGCTGCTGCCGTCCAGGCAGGCCTGACGCAGCCTGCAGTCAGCCGTGCCATTGCCCGGCTGGAAGCGCGGCTTGGCGTGCGCCTGTTTGTGCGCAGCACCCGCCAGATACGGCTCACCGAAGCGGGCGCGCAATACTACCGCCAGTGCTGCGACGTGCTGGCCCTGCTGGCTGCCGCCGAGCGCGACCTGGCAGATGCCCAGCGCACCCCCAGCGGGCACGTGCGTCTGAGTGCGCCCACGCCGCTGGGCCAGCTGTGGCTGCTACCGCTGCTGCCCGCCTTCCGCGCCCGCTACCCCGACATTACGCTGGAGGTGCAGCTGAGCAACCACAACGCCGACCTGATCGCCGACAACTTTGACCTGGCCATCCGCGGCCGCAGGCCACCCGATTCGCGCCTGGTAGCGCGCCCGCTGCTGCAAGCCGAGCTGGTGGTGTGCGCCGCCCCGGCCTACCTGCAGGTGCGCGGCATACCGGCCCACCCGGACGCGCTGCCTGGCCACGACTGCATCCAGTTCCGCCTGCCCAGCAGCGGCCAGCCGGTGCCATGGCGCTTTCGGCTAGCCGGCGTGGAAACCAGCTGGCCAACCCACGGCGGCTTGATGGTAAGCGACGACCTGCTGGGCTGCGTGACGCTGGCGCGCCACGGCGGCGGCCTGCTGCAGACCTACCGCTTTATCGTGGCCGACGCGCTGGCACGCGGCGAATTACAGGAGGTGCTCACTGATTACGGCGGCTGCAGCCGTCCGTTTTCGCTGCTGTACCCGGCGGGCAATACGCTAGCGCCACGGGTACGGGTACTGGTGGACTACCTGCTAGCCCAGCCGACACGGGGCAGTTAAACCTCAGCCCAGCACCCGCTGCGCGGCGATGTCACCCCACCAGGCGGCTTCTTCAAACAGCGACAGGCCAGACAAATCAGCGTGGGCAAACAGGATGGGGTCGTCTACTGCGCGCAGCGCCGCCAGGCCGGGGTTGGCCAGAAAGCCCGGCTGCGGGCTGGCCATGGCGTGGGCGCGCACGGTGAGACGTGCGGCCAACATGTGGCGGCGCAGCCGTGGCCCGTACACGGCGTACAGGTCGGCCGCGGCCTGCTCAAACAGCGCATCGGCGCTGGCGGCGGCCAACCATTGGCGCGTGGCGGCGGCGGGCGCATCGGCAAAGGCGTGATAAGTGGTAAACACGGTGCGCTCCGGCAGCGCAGCGCGGATCAGCTGGTGGGTGGCCACCACATAGCCCAGGCTGCGGCTGCCGTACACCACATTATCCCAGGCCAGCGGCTGGCTGGCGGGCTCGGCGGGGAAGCGGTCCAGCAGCACATTACCCACCAGCCACGGCGCGCGCGGCGGCAGGTGGGCGCGTGCAAACCCCAGCCCGGCTAACTGCGGCAGCAGGTGCCAGGCCACGTGCAGTGGCGTGGCCACGATGACCCGCCGCGCCAGCAGCCGCTGCGCGCAGGCGGCGTCCACATAATCCACCTGCACCTGCTTGCCCTGCTGGCGGATGCGCCAGGCGGCGCCGTCCAGGTGCTTGTCGTGGCCAATGCGGGCGCGCATATGGCGCAGCAGCGGGTTCAGCCCGTCCGGCCAGGTGAGCACCGCGCCGTCCTCGGCGTTGGCCGCATGGCCGCCACGGGCGGCAAAGTAGTGCAGGCCGGCCCAGGCCGAGGTGTGCGCCAGCGTGCTGCCGTAATCGTCGCGGCAGCAGTAGTCCAGGTACCAAAGCAAGCCCGGCGCGGTGTAGCCGTGCGCCGCCAGCCAGCTGGCAAAGCTTTGCGCATCCAGCGCGCGCCATGCCGGGTCTTGCGACGCCAGCGCGGTGGGTACGGTAAACACGCGGCGGCCGTCGGCGCCGTGCTGTTGCTGCAATTGTTTCACGTGAAGCAAAAAGCGCCGTTGCTGCGCGTCGTCATCCGCGCCCAGGCCGCGCGGCAGCAGGCCATCGTGCCACTGGCCGTCGCGCCACAGCCGTTCGTCCGGCGCGTGCACCAGCACGCGTTCGTCAAAGGTTGGCCGCAGGCTGTCGCTACCGGCTTCGATAACGCCCATGTCGGCCAGCAACGCGCGCACGTGCGCCGACTCGGGCGAGGGCAGCGGCAGGTAATGCGCGCCGGTGGGGTAACGCCAGCCGTCGAAGGCACCTGCTGCGGCGTTGCCGTCCGGCTCCGGCCCGTTCAGCAGCACAAAATCGCGGTAGCCTTCGCGCGCCAGCCGCCAGCCGGCAAACAGGCCGGCCACGCCGCTACCCACGATCACGGTGTCCACGCGCCGCTCGCTGCGTGGCGGCGGCAGCGTGGCGGCGTCGCGCAGGCGGTGGCCGGTAGCCATGCCGGGGCGCAGCACGTCCACCGGCAAGCCCCAGCCCAGCAGCTGCTGGCAGCCGGTGAGCCAGGGCAGGCCGGCCAGCGCGGCGGCGGTGCGCAGAAAGTCGCGGCGCTGCATCAGCGAATCACCTGCGACCAGTCCTGCTCGAAGTAGTGCACCAGGCGCTGGTCATTGAGCTGGTTGGGTTCTACCTGCCACGGCCGCATGTCGGGCGGGAAGAAGAACATCTGCCGCGTGGCTTCGCGGTCCAGAAACTTCAGCGGTACGCGGTAGGCCTGCGGCGGCGTGTAGCCGGCGCGATGGGCGGCGATAATAAAGCCCCACTCGCCAAACGACGGCACGTAGGCGTGGTAGGGCGTGGTGGCCAGCCCGGCGGCGCGCAGGGTGGCGTTGATGCTCCAGTACGAACGCGGCGCGTGGTAGGGCGAGGTGGACTGCACCACGGCCAGCCCGTTGTCGGCCAGGTGGCGCGACAGCAGCCGGTACAGCGGCACCGAGTACAGCTTGCCCAGCGCAAAGCTGGACGGGTCGGGAAAATCCACGATGATGGCGTCAAACACCTCGGCGTGCTGCTCCAGCCAGCGCGCAGCGTCGTCGTTGACCACGCGCAGGCGCGGGTTGCTTAGCGAACCACCATTCAGCGCCACTAGCGGCGCGCTACGGCTGAACAGGCCGGTCATCGCCGGGTCCAGGTCCACCAGCGTCACCTGCTGCACATGGGGGTATTTCAGCACCTCGCGCGCGGCCAGGCCATCGCCGCCGCCCAGGATCAGCACCCGCCGCGCCCACGGCAGCGCGCCCATGACCGGGTGCACCAGCGCCTCGTGGTAGCGGTGTTCGTCGCGGCTGGAAAACTGCAGGTTGCCATTGATGTACAGCCTCAGGTCGCCTTTCCAGCGCGTCAGCACCAGGCGCTGATAGGGCGTGGTTTCGGCGTGGATCACGTCGTCGCCGTAGATGGCTTTTTCGTTCCAGCGCGTCAGCTCATCGGCGGCAATAAAGCCCCCGCCCAGCACCAGCAGTACCAGCAGGCTGCGCAAATACTGCACGGTTGGCCGCAACAGCTCGGCGCGGAACACGCGGCAGGTCCACAGCGCCACCGCCACATTACTCAGGCCGAACAGCAGCGCCGAGCGCGCCAGCCCCAACCGTGGCGCCAGCACAATGGGAAACAGCAGCGACACCGCCAGCGCGCCCAGGTAGTCAAAGGTCAGCACGCGGCTGACCAGCTCGGCAAAGCGCTGCTCGCGCTGGTGCAGCAGGCGCATCACCAGTGGAATCTCCATACCCACCATGGCGCCGGTAAGAAACACCAGCGCGTACAGCGTGAGGCGGAACGACTCGCCGCTCCAGGCAAACACGGCAAACAGTGCGCTGGCCGACAGGCCACCCAGCAGCGCCACCAACAGCTCGATCTCGACGAAAGTGTCCAGCACGCGCTCGTCTTTCACGTACTGCGACAGGTGCGAGCCCACGCCCATGGCAAACAGGTAGCAGCCGATAATGGACGAAAACTGCAGTACCGAATCGCCCAGCAGGTAGCTGGCCAGCGCCCCGGCGATCAGCTCGTAAGCCAGGCCGCAGGACGCCACCACAAACACCGACAGGATAAGCAGACGATCGCGCATGCAGGCTTTCATGAAACGTGGGTAGAATGGCCTGCATTATTGCTCAAGCCTGCCAAGGACGCCGCATATGTCTACCGCCTTCCTGCCAGCCCTGTTGGCTTACCTGTCCTACGTGGGCAGCGGCGCGCTGCTGCTGGCGCTGTTTACCCTGCTGTACTGCCGCGTGACCCCGCTGGACGAGATGCAGCTGATCCGCCAGCACAACGAGGCCGCGGCGCTGTCGTTTGGCGGCGCGCTGGTGGGCTTTTCGCTGACGCTAGCGTCCAGCGCCTGGCACCTCAATACCGTAGAAAAATTCCTGCTGTGGGGCGTGCTGGCGCTGCTGGTGCAGATTGCCGTACACATGCTGCTGTCGCGCTGCGTGCGCGACTTGCAGCAAGCGCTGCAAGACAACAACACCGCCATGGGCCTGCTGGCCGGCAGTGTGCAGCTGGCCGTGGGCGTGCTGAACGCCGGCAGCCTGTCCTGAAACCGGCTCGCCCCCGGTAGCCTTCACCCCCTACACAAGGTGGCGCAGGGCGCCGGATGAGTGATCTTTTGTGTAAGTACCGGCTGCGGCCAACCTTGATGGAGTCTTCGCCATGAGTCTGTTTTCCTTCATTTCCAAGCAGTTCATCGACATCCTGGAATGGCAGGAGGAGGGCGACGGCGTGCTGGCCTGGCGCTACCCGATGCAGGATAACGAAATCCAGTACGGTGCCAGCCTGACCGTGCGCGAATCGCAAATGGCGGTGTTCATCAACGAAGGCAAGATCGCCGACGTGTTCGGCCCCGGCATGCACAAGCTCACCACGCAGACGCTGCCGGTGCTGACCTACCTGAAAAACTGGGACAAGCTGTTCGAGTCGCCCTTCAAGTCCGACCTGGTGTTCTTCAGCACCCGCCTGCAGCTGGGGCGCAAATGGGGTACGCCGCAGCCGGTCACGCTGCGCGATAAAGACTTCGGCATGGTGCGGCTGCGCGCTTTCGGCATCTACAGCTACCGCATCACAGACCCCAAGCTGTTCTACACCGAGGTCAGCGGCACGCGTGAACGCTACACCGTAGACGACGTAGAACAACAGTTACGCAACCTAGTGGTGTCCACCATGGCCAGCACCCTGGGCGGCAGCGCCGTGCCATTTCTGGACATGGCGGCCAACCAGGGCCTGATGGGCGACACCATCCACAGCGCCCTGACACCGGCCTTTGCCCGCTACGGCCTGGCGCTGGACAGCTTTGCCGTGGAAAGCATCTCGCTGCCGGAAGAGCTGCAAAAAGCCATCGACAAGCGCATCGCTATTGGCATGGCTGGCGACCTGAACCAGTACACCCGCTACCAGGCCGCCGAGGCTATCCCGCTGGCCGCACAGAACGAAGGCGGCCTAGCCGGCCTGGGCGCGGCGCTGTCTGCCGGCCTGGGCGTAGGGCAGGTCATGGGCCAAGCCATCCAGCAAAGCCTGGCCACGCCGGCCCCGGCAGCCGATGCCAGCGACAGCCCGCAGGCCAAGCTGGCGCAGCTCAAAAGCCTGCTGGACGGCGGCCTGATCACCCAGGCCGACTACGACACGGCCAAGGCCGACGTACTGAAAAAACTGGTGGGCTGAACATGACCACCCAGCCTGCGGCCAACCCAGCCTGATGTACCGCGTCGCCTGCCCCGCCTGCGGCGCCGAGGTGCGCTTTCATGCCACCAGCTCGGTGCTGGCGGTGTGCCCCTATTGCCAGAGCACACTGCTGCGCGACGCCGACAGCGTGCGAGACATCGGCAAGATGGCCGCGCTGCTAAACGACTACTCGCCGCTGCAAATCGCCGCCAGCGGCATCTGGCGCGGCCGCCAGTTCACCGTGGTTGGCCGCATCCAGCTGCAGTACGACGCCGGCGTGTGGAACGAGTGGCACATCCTGTTCGACGACGGCGAAAGCGCCTGGCTGGCCGATAGCCTGGGCCAGTACGTACTCACCCACGCGCAAGGCCCGTGCGATAGCGCCCCGGCGTTCGACAGCCTGCAGGCCGGCCAGGTATGGCCGCAGGGCAAAGACAGCTTCATCTTCAGCGACATCCGCCGCGCGCGCTGCGTGGCCGGGGAGGGCGAGCTACCACGCCAGCTACAACCCGGCTACGACGCCCCGGTCGCCGACGCGCGCTGCGGTGGCCGCTTCCTCACACTGGATTACAGCGACAGTACACCGCCGCAGCTGTACCTGGGCGAGGCGGTCACGCTCAAGCAACTGAACATGCAGCGCCTGCGCGACGAGCGCGCCATCACCGCCGCCACCGGTAAGCTGCCAGGCAGCGTACAGCAGCTGGCTTGCCCGCAATGCGGCGCCAGCCTGGACTACCGCGCCGGCAGCGCCACCTACCTGAACTGCCCGTCTTGCGGCAGCGAAGTGGACATCCAGGGCGAGCAAGCTACGGTACTGGGCCAGTACAAGGCACAGCAGATCAGCACGCTACGCTTCACGCTGGCCAACGGCAGCCAGGCCACCATCGACGGCAAGGTGTGGACCATCATCGGTCTGCTAGGCTGGCAAGAAGTGGAAGACCGCAACAGCAGCTGGAACGAATACCTGCTGTACGAACCGCAGCTGGGCCTGCGCTGGCTCACCGAAACCGGCAATGGCTGGTGGCTGGGCACGCTGATGGATATCTGGGTAGACCAGGCTGGCCCGCAGCAAGCCAGCTGGGGCAAAAACCGTTTTGCCGCGCGCTACCCCGCCTACGACGCGCACATTGCCTACGCCGCCGGCGCCTTCCCGTGGCGCGCCCGCGTGGGCGAGCGCGTCAGCATCCGCGAATACATCAGCAGCGACGGCAACACCGTGCTGGCCTGCGAACAAAGCCCGCGCGAGCTCACCTGGAGCAGCAGCCGCAGCGTAACCCCGGCTGAGCTGGCGCGCTGGTTTGGCAAGGCGGCCCCGGTAGCCACCGCCTTCAAACCACAAGCCACCGCCAGCAGCAAAGCAGCGCTACGCCCCGTCGGCATCGCCGCCAGCGTGCTGCTGTGGCTGGTCAATGCGCCGGTGATCCTGGGCGGCGACAGCGGCGGTGCGCTTACCCTGTGTTTTATTGCCACAGTGATCCTGTGGCTACCGCTGGACAACTGACATGAGCCGCCTCACCTACATCCTGTATTGCCTGGCCATCGTCGCGGTCAGCACCGCCATCAACTACGCCAGCAATAGCGACGACGGCGGCAGCTACCGCAGCAGCGGCGGCTACTACGGCGGCAGTGGCGGCGGCTTCTCGGGCGGCCACAAATGAGCCACCTGGGCGAGCACCTGCTGGCCGATCTGTACCAGTGCCCGGCCACCGCACTGGCCGACGCCGACGCCGTGGAGCAGGCACTGTACGCCGCCGCCCGCGCCGCCGGGGCGCACGTGCTGGCCGGCCACTTTCATCACTTTGGCACCGGCCTGGGCGTGACCGGCGTGCTGCTGCTGGCCGAATCGCACATCAGCATCCACACCTGGCCCGAACACGGCTACGCGGCGGTCGATCTGTTTCTATGCGGCAGCACCGCCCACGCCGCCGCACTGGCGGTGCTGCAGCAGACGCTACAGGTTGGCCGCATCGAACAGCGCTGCGTGGCACGCGGCCAACTGCCTGCGGCAATGCCTGTCTGAAAATCATTTTTGCCACGGAAACACACTGAAAACACGAAAGGAAAAGCAGCCTAGGCTACCTGATGAACATGGCCAACCCGGCAGCCTGCGCATGCTTCGCACACATTTAGCAGCGGTGCCAATTACTGCATTTTCCGTGCTTTTCGTGTGCTTTCGTGGCTAAAACGGCCTTTTTGCCACGGAAACACACTGAAAACACGGAAGGGAAAGCAGCCTAGGCTACCTGATGAACATGGCCAACCCGGCAGCCTGCGCATGCTTCGCACACATTTAGCAGCGGTGCCAATTACTGCATTTTCCGTGCTTTTCGTGTGTTTTCGTGGCCAAAAAAGTCTTTTTCCTCAGAAACACACAGATGACACCGAAGGGAAAAACAGTGGTGACTGACAGATACACACGACCAAACCGGTGCCAATTGCTGCACTTTCCGTGATTTTCGTGTGCTTTCGTGGCTAAAACAGCACTTCAGCCTTAAAACAAACCACCCTGCGGTGCCGGCAGCGCCCAGTCGATTGCCTCGCGGCCGTGCGCTTGCAGCCAGGCGTTGGCTTGCGAGAACGGGCGCGAGCCGAAGAAGCCGCGGCTGGCCGACAGTGGCGACGGGTGCACGGCTTTGAACACGCCGTGGCGGCTGGCGTCGATGCGCTCGGCCTTGCCCTGCGCCCAGTTGCCCCACAGCAAAAACACACAGCCGGGGTTGTGCGCGTTCACCGCGTCGATCAAGGCATCGGTCACTGCCTGCCAGCCGAACTTGCCGTGGCTGCCGGCGCAGTCGGCCTCCACCGTCAGCGAGGTATTCAGCAGCAGCACGCCCTGTTGCGCCCAGTGGGTGAGGTCGCCGTGGCTGGCCGGGGCGATGCCGAGGTCGCTGGCCAGCTCCTTGTACATATTGCGCAGGCTGGGCGGTATCTTCACCCCGGCCGGCACCGAGAAGCTCAGCCCCATCGCCTCGCCGGCACCGTGGTAGGGGTCTTGCCCCAGGATCACCACGCGCACGGCGGCCGGCTCTACGTGCTGTAGCGCATGGAAGATCTGGCTGGCAGGTGGGTAGATGACGGCACCGCCGGTGGCACGTTCAGCGAGCTTGGCGTCTATTTGCTGCAAGTTGGCCGCAGTAGCCGGCTGCTGTAGCACGGTTTGCCAGGCGGCAGGCAGGGTGGCCAGGGCGGGGGCGAGGTAGTGCATGGCAAGTGTCCAGTAGAAAAGGGGCAAAAACAAAGCCGCCCGGCAGGGGCGGCTTGGCGGTGCGGCAGCAGGCGCTTAGTAGTGCGCCATGCTCGGGTCAACGTCGTTGGCCCAGGCTTCCACGCCGCCACGCAGGCTCAGCACCTGCTCGAAACCGGCGTTCTGCAGGAACAGGCCCACCTGGAAACTGCGCACACCGTGGTGGCAGATGGTGACGATGGGCGCGTCGTCCGGCAGCTCATTGTGACGCATCGGGATCAGGTGCATGGCAATCTGCTGCGAACCGGGAATGCGGCACAAGGCCAGCTCCCAGTCTTCGCGCACGTCCAGCAGGTAGGGCTGCGGGCGGCTGCTGTCTGCCAGCCAGGCCGCCAGCTCTACGGCGGTAATTTCGCGGATCATCAGAAGCTGAAGCGCGACGGCTCGATGGCGTCCAGCTGCTGCAGGCGCGGCAGGTTGGTGTCAAAGCTTACCGCTTCCTGGTAGGCGTTTTCGCCCACGCGGGTAATCACCTTGGCCACCATCACCGGGGCGTCGCCTACGATCACAGCCAGGCGGCCACCTACGGCCAGCTGGGCTTTCAGCGCTTCCGGCACCACCGGGGTGGAGCCGCCCACGCAGATCACGTCAAACGGGGCTTGGCCTGGCACGCCTTCGATACCGTTACCCACGCTGAGGGTCACGTTGCGGATGCCGGCGGTTTTCAGGTTGGCCGCAGCGCGTTCGCTTTGCTCGGCGTCCAGGTCCACGCTGTACACGTGCTGGCTTACGGCGGCCAGCAGGGCGGTGAGGTAGCCGCTACCGGTACCCACTTCCAGTACCTTGTCGCTGGCTTTTACTTGCAGGTCTTGCAGCAGACGGGCTTCGACTTTCGGCTCCAGCATGGCGGTGCCGTTTTCCAGTGGCAGCTGCATGTCCACAAACGCCAGCTGGCGCTTTTCTACCGGCACGAAGTCTTCGCGCTTCACGTGGAACAGCAGGTCGAGAATGGAGGTGTCGAGCACATCCCACGGACGGATTTGCTGCTCAACCATGTTGAAACGGGCTTGTTCGAAATTCATTCGGAAACTCCGGGGGATCCAAGACAAATAGACTAAGGGCGATTCTGAAAGCGGGGCTGTGGCAACCCTGCTTCCACAATCGGCCACCAGATGGCAACTTGCGATTATCCCACATTTACCTTACCTTCACAGCATCGCTAGGGGTCCTGCAGCGCTTGTGTACCATTCGCACCAATTTGCGAACAGCATAAGCGCCGTGGGTGAGAGTTACCCTTCGAACCTGACCCGGATAATACCGGCGTAGGGAAGCGTAATCTGCCAGACACCGCCCGCCGCGCCTTGTTCCGCCCGGCATGCGGCCAAGCTGGCAGCCGGGTCAGCCCGGGCCGCTCCTTGCGCCGTTTCATCGCCTTGGAGAACCCGCACCGATGAACGCGCCTGCAACACTGAACACCCAGATGGTGGTGGATTCCGCCGCCATCCAGCCCCTGCCCAATTCCCGCAAGATCCACGTAAGCGGCAGCCGCCCCGATATCCGCGTGCCCATGCGCGAAATCAGCCAGGCCGACACGCCCACACAGTTTGGCGGCGAGACCAACCCGCCCATCTATGTATACGACACCAGCGGCCCCTACACCGACCCGCAAGCGCACATCGACATCCGCTCCGGCCTGCCGGCGCTGCGCGCCGCGTGGATCGCCGAGCGCGACGACACCCAGCTGCTACCTGGCCTGTCCAGCGAATACGGCCGCGCGCGCGAAGCCGACCCCAAGCTAGCCGACCTGCGCTTCAACCTGACGCGCCAGCCACGCCGCGCCAAGCCCGGCCTGAACGTGACCCAGATGCACTACGCCCGCCGCGGCATCATCACGCCAGAGATGGAATACGTCGCCATCCGCGAAAACCTGAACCGCCAGGCCTATATCGACAGCCTGCACGCCACCGGCAACACCCGCCTGCTGGAGCTGATGACCCGCCAGCACGCCGGCCACAGCTTTGGTGCCCAGCTGCCCGACGCCATCACCCCCGAGTTCGTGCGCCAGGAAATCGCCGCCGGCCGCGCCATCATCCCCAACAACATCAACCACCCCGAAAGCGAGCCGATGATCATCGGCCGCAACTTCCTGGTAAAAATCAACGGCAATATCGGCAATAGCGCGGTAACGTCGTCGATCAGCGAAGAAGTGGACAAAATGACCTGGGGCATCCGCTGGGGCGCCGACACCATCATGGACCTGTCCACCGGCAAAAACATCCACGAAACCCGCGAGTGGATCCTGCGCAACAGCCCGGTACCCATCGGCACCGTGCCCATCTACCAGGCGCTGGAAAAGGTCAACGGCAAGGCCGAAGACCTGACCTGGGAAATCTTCAAAGACACGCTGATCGAGCAGGCAGAGCAGGGCGTGGACTACTTCACCATCCACGCCGGCGTGCTGCTGCGCTACGTACCGATGACCGCCGGCCGCATGACCGGCATCGTGTCGCGCGGCGGCTCCATCATGGCCAAATGGTGTCTGGCGCATCACCAGGAAAACTTCCTGTACACCCACTTTGCCGACATCTGCGAGATCATGAAGGCCTACGACGTGGCCTTCAGCCTGGGCGACGGCCTGCGCCCCGGCAGCGCCTGGGACGCCAACGACGCCGCGCAGCTGGGCGAACTGAAAACCTTGGGCGAGCTCACGCAAATCGCCTGGCAGCACGACGTGCAGGTGATGATCGAAGGCCCCGGCCACGTACCGATGCAGCTCATCAAAGAGAATATGGATAAAGAGCTGGAGTGGTGCCACGAAGCGCCGTTCTACACCCTGGGGCCGCTCACCACCGACATCGCCCCCGGCTACGACCACATCACGTCGGCCATCGGCGCCGCGCAAATCGGCTGGTACGGCACCGCCATGCTGTGCTACGTCACCCAGAAAGAACACCTGGGCCTGCCCAACAAGCACGACGTAAAAGAAGGCATCATCACCTACAAGCTGGCCGCCCACGCCGCCGACCTGGCCAAAGGCCACCCCGGCGCACAGATCCGCGACAACGCGCTGTCCAAGGCGCGCTTCGAGTTCCGCTGGGAAGACCAGTTCAACCTGGGGCTGGACCCGGACAAAGCGCGCGAATTCCACGACGAAACCCTGCCAAAAGACAGCGCCAAGGTGGCCCACTTCTGCAGCATGTGCGGCCCGCACTTCTGCAGCATGAAGATCACCCAGGACGTGCGCGAGTTCGCCGCCAAGCAAGGCATCAGCGAGCAGGACGCGCTGCAAAAAGGCATGGAAGTAAAAGCCATCGAGTTCGTCAAAGGCGGCGCCAAGCTGTACGACAAGGCCTGATACGGCGATTGCTTCACGTGAAACAAAAAGGTTGGCCGCAGGTAATGCGGCCAACCTTTTTTATCTTCTAGTGTTTATTCGGCCCTTCGCGCCTGCCAGCTAGGTACTTATGGACGGCGCACAAACGGGCAACACCCCGTTGCATCAGCAGCCGGCGTGCACAATCGCCTGCGCATGGCGCTTGCCTCGCGCCGGGTGGCGGGGTCAAATGGGTGGATTCCACCCAGACGCCCGCCATGACCCAGCCCCGCGCCATCTTGCCACTGTTCCTGCTGCTACCCGCCCTGGCCCTGGGCCAAGTAGCCAGCCCGCCTGACAGCGGCCAGGAAGACTGGCCGGCGCTGCTGGAACACACCGCCCGCCCGGCCATGCAGGGCCGGCTGGGCGAATCGGAACAGCAGCTGCGCGAGCTGCTGGCACGCGCCCCGGCCAGCCAGCCGGCGCTGCAGGCCGATATCCTGCACCGGCTACAGTTTGTACTACGCAGTCGCCAGCAAACCACCGCCGCACTGGAAGCCGCCAGCCAGGCGCTGGCGCTGCGGATTCAGGCATTTGGCCCGCATCACCTGCTGGTAGCCGAATCGCAGCAAGCCTACGCCCGCCTGCTGGCGAAGGATGACCAGCCTGCTGCGGCAGAAAAACTGCTGCGACTGGCACTGCAAACCAGCGACCAGTTGGCCGGTAGCGAAAGCCTGGCTGCCGCAGCGTCGCGCCACGCGCTGGGTTTGTTCTACCAGCAGCAAAAACAGGACGACAAAGCTGCCGAGCAGCTGGGGCGGGCGCTCGCCATACGCCAGAAAAGGCTGCCAGCCGACCACCCGGACACGCTCTACACCCAAGCGCGGCTGGGTGCTGCACTACAGCAGTTGAAGCAGTACGAGCGCGCTATCGGTTTACTGCAAGACGCGCTGGAAGGCGAAACACGGCGTGGCAACGCCGACGGCCTGCACGCCGCCATCATTACGCGCGAGCTGGCCTACTGTTACCACTACCAGCAGCACTATGCCGAAGCAGAAACCCGCTACCAGCAAGCGCTGAACCTGCTGGCACTGAACCTGGGCAGCCAGCACCACGCCTACACCGTGACCTTGCAAGCTTTGGGCTGGCTGTACATCAGCAGCCAGCGCGAAAGTGAGGGCAGGGCGCTGCTGGAAACCGCCCGCCAGCGCTTGCAGCAAGCAGAAAAAGACGCGGCGCCACGCAAGTAAGGGTTGCAAAAAACGCGCAAGTGGCTAGCTGCCAGACATTTTTCGTCAAACGGTCATGTCTTTGCGGCTTCAACACGATATGATTAACGTTTAAAGAATTCCGCAACGTGCAGGCCGCCGCACCACTCACTGCGACAGGCCAGACTTGATACGCCAGCCCGGCATGGCGCCCAACTCACAAAGAAACGCATATGAAAAAACGCCTCGCAACGACTGTCATTGTTACCAGCCTGATGCTTGCTGCACCGGCCTTTGCCGGTATCAAAGAAGGCAGGACCGCCTTCAACAAAGGTGACTTTGCCGCGGCACTGCGCGAGTGGACGCCGGCAGCCGAGCAAGGCAACGCCAGCCTGCAATACCAACTGGGCGAGCTGTATCGCAAGGGTCTGGGCACACCGGTAAACCTGGAGCAAGCGGCCAACTGGTACCGCAAGGCTGCCGAGCAAGGCTACGCTGACGCGCAGCTGAATCTGGGCCAGCTGTACGAAAAGGGTAACGGCGTCACGCAAGACCTGGCCGCTGCGGCCAGCTGGTACCGCAAAGCCGCAGAGCTGGGCAATACCGTTGCGCAAACCAACCTGGCTGCCCTGTACCAGAGCGGCCGCGTACAGCAGCTGGATGTCACCGGCGCCGCCTACTGGTACCGCAAAGCCGCCAAGAGCGGTAACGCCCAGGCACAAACCAATCTGGCCGACATGGTACAAAACGGCGCCGGCATTCCCGCCAACGCCGCTCAGGCCGCCACCCTGTACCGCAAAGCTGCCGAGCAAGGCATCGCCCAGGCACAGTACAACCTGGGTGTGCAGTACCAGCAAGGCCGTGGCGTAGAAAAAAGCCCGGTAGAAGCCGCCAAGTGGTTCCGCAAAGCCGCCGAGCAAGGCTATGTAGAGGCACAAGCCAGCCTGGCCACCATGTTCCATAACGGCGTGGGTGTACCACAAGACTACACCGCCGCCGCCGACTGGTTTGCCAAGGCCGCCGAGCAAGGCGACGCAGATGCCCAGTTCAGCCTGGCCCAGATGTACCAGCAAGGCCGTGGTGTAGAGCAGGATTACGTGAATGCGGCCAACTGGTTCCGCAAAGCCGCCGTTCAGGGCCACCCGAATGCCCAAGCCATCCTGGGTAACCTGTACCAAAGCGGGCTGGGCGTACCGAAAGACCCGGCACAAGCCGCCGTATGGCACCGTCGCGCTACCGAACAGCTGGCCGCCAGCTGGTTCGTGAAAGCCGCAGAGCAGGGCGATGCCAACGCGCAGTACAGCCTGGGCCAGATGCTGGAAAAAGGCCAAGGCACTGCACAAGACCTGGCCGACGCCGCCATGTGGTACAACAAAGCGGCCAACCAGGGCCATGCTGGCGCGCAAACCAGCCTGGCGCAGCTGTACGAAAAGGGTAACGAGCTGCCACAGGACTACGCCCAGGCAGCCAGCTGGTACGCCAAGGCAGCCGCACAAGGCGATGCCCAGGCACAAGCCAGCCTGGCCGCACTGCACATGAAAGGCAGCGGCGTAGCGTTTGACCCGAAACGCGCCTTTGCCCTGAACCAGCAAGCCGCTGCACAAGACAATGTATCGGCACAAGTCGCCCTGGCCGCGCAGTACTACAACGGCCAAGGCACCGAGCAAAGCTACGAGCAAGCAGCCAACTGGTACCGCAAAGCCGCCAAGAGCGGTAACGCCGATGCCCAGTTCAGCCTGGGTGGCCTGTATGAGAACGGCCAGGGCGTGAAACAGAGCAACGACGAAGCCGTGGCCTGGTACCGCAAAGCCGCAGCACAGTACAACGTCGGCGGCCTGAATAATCTGGGCGTGATGTACTACTACGGCCAGGGCGTCCCCAAAGACGCCACCGTATCCTATGCCCTGCATAACCTGGCCCGCGCCCAGGGCGACACCCTGGCAGCCAACAACCTGGCCCAGCTGGAACAGGACATGGGCCGCGCCCAGCTGGCGCGCGCGCAGGACTTGTCCCGCCGCATGAACGTGCCGGGCAAGCTGCTGGCTGAAATCGAACGCTATGTAGTGTATGTACGCCCGGTACTGGCTGGCCGCCCAGCCAAAGCCGGTAAAGCTGCCGCCAAGGTAGCCGACAAAACTGTCAGCGCTGCCAGCACCGATGCACCGGTAACGGCCAAACCGGAAAAAGCCGGCAAGACCTCGACCAAGGCCAGCAAGATGAAGGCCGCCGCCAGCCAGGCCATCACCGAGCTATCGGCGCAGCTGAATGCTGCCGTGGCACCGGAAGCGGCACCGGTTAAAAAGTAAACCGGCACTGCCCACCCCACCGCAGCCCTGGCGCTGCGGTTTTTTTTTGCTTTTGTTGCCTGTGGCACTGCCAAGCCGGAACCCGGCCGGGCACAGCTGGTCTGTAGCGCCAGGGGGCCACAGGCGGCACCCGTACTTACCGCACTTATCTACGGAAACATCATGTTCAAGAAACTGCTTGCCTCTATCGGCGTCGGTGGCGCCAAAGTCGATACCCAGCTGGACAACCCGCGCCTGCACCCTGGCGACATGCTGACCGGCCGCGTAGTGGTACAAGGCGGCAATGCCGACCAGGACATCGAAAAGATCGAGCTGGTCTTGATGGTGGAAGCAGAACAAGAATCTGGCGACCACGAAGTCCGCGGCGCGCTACCACTGGGCAGCATTCTGGTCAGCCAGCGCTTTACGGTAAAAGCCGGCGAAACCCGCCAGTTCCCCTTCCAGCTACAGCTGCCGGCCGAGACGCCCATCAACGCGCTGGCCCACTACGGCCGCCCGCTGGCAGTGTGGATCCACACCGACCTGGCCATAGCCTCGGCCGTGGACGCCAGCGACCGCGACCTGCTGGAAGTACACCCCACACCGCAGGTAGCCGCCTTGTTGGCCGCATTCGAGCAGCTGGGCTGGGGCCTGTACAGTACCGATGTCGAAGTGGGTACCGCACGCATCGGCAACGTGGCCAGCACCTTGGGCTGCTATCAGGAAATGGAGCTCAAACCGCGTGGCGGCAACTTCCGCATCCAGGAAATCGAGCTCACCTTCCTGCCGTGGGGCAACGAAACCCACGTACTGATCGAGGTCGACTCGCGCTTTGGTGGCGACTTCTACCGCTCGCTGGCCATGGGCCCGGACTTTGCCAGCCGCAACTGGGCCGACGAGCTGCGCCGCCAGCTGCCGCTGTAACCCCGCCGGCCCGCAGGCTCAGGCCGACGGGCCGAACCAGCCCAGCCAGCGCTTGGGCCTGGGCAGCAGCCGGTACGCCGGCTGCACCAGGCTATCGATCAGCGGCGTGTCCGCCCTGGGCTGACGCGCCGCCACCGGGTTGGCCACGCCCGTGGCCGCCACCTGCCAGCGCCCCGCTTGGTGGCGCACGTGGTAGCCCATCGCACACGATGGGCAATGCACGGTGTCGCCGTCCTGCACCTCGCTATGCATCACCAGCGTGGGCCCGCAAGCCACGCACTGCTGCAACGGCCGCCCCGGCGCGCTGTGGCCGATCACCGCATCCAGCGCCCCTTCCTGCCCCAGTGCCAGCAAGATGCGGCCAACCGTAGCGTCAAACTGCCCACCCAAGTTGTCTTCAATGATCTGCAGTGCCTTGGCCAGCGGCATGCCGGCGCGGTAGGGGCGCGAGCTGGTCATCGCGTCCAGCGCATCCACCACGCCGACAATGCGCGCTACCAGCGGGATAGCCGCCCCGGCCAAGCCACGCGGGTAGCCACGGCCGTCCGGCGTTTCGTGGTGCAGCCATACAGCATCCATGGCCAGCGCCGCCAGCGGGTGGCCCGCCAGCAAATCGGCCCCGACCTGCGGGTGGGTCTTGATCACCGCGTACTCTTCGTCGGTAAGCCGGTCGCGCTTGTTCAACACCGCATCCGGTATGCCCACCTTGCCCAGGTCGTGTAAAAAACCACCCAGCGCCACGCGCGCCACCTCATCTGGCGGCAGCTGCATGCGCTCGGCCACCAGGCGGGCAAACTGCGACACCCGCCACAAATGGCCACCGGTATAGGCATCGCGTGCCTCTACCATCATGGCCATCACATACAAAGACTTGAGTAATGCCTGCGCTTGGTCCATGTTTTCTCCTGATGCTTCTATAGAAATTAGACGTAAACGGCGGCGTTTTCTTACAAGCCAACGTAAAAAAACCAGCCCGCTGCGGGCAAGCGCGTACAATTACCCTATCTCGGCCGGAGCCCTGTGCTGCCGGCCGCCTTCTTTTGTCTGCGAGAACACCATGTCCACCCTGACCGAACTGCTTGTAGCCGCCGACGCGCACCGCGCCGCGCTGCTCACCCGCCTGGCCAGCGAAGAAACCGATACCTACCGCCTGTTTCACGGTAGTGCCGAAGGCCGCCCGGGCCTCACCATCGACCGCTACGGCGATGTGCTGCTGCTGCAAACCTTCCATACCCCGCTAAGCGAAGAAGAGCACCAGGCCATCCTGGCGCACTACGCCCCGCTGGGCCTCACGGCGGTGTACAACGACCGCAGCGGCGCCAACTCGCGCGTTGGCAACCGTCTGCCGGAAGACCAGCTGGAAGCTGCCCAGACCCCGCGCATCATCCGCGAGCTGGGCGTGAAATACCATTTCCAGGCACGCCACCAGGGCCAGGACCCGTGGCTGTTCCTTGACCTGCGCGCCGGCCGCCGCCGCGTGATGCAGCTGGCCGAGGGCAAAAGCGTGCTGAACCTATTCGCCTACACCGGTGGTGTGGGGGTGGCCGCAGCCAAAGCCGGTGCCAGCTTTGTGATGAACGTGGACTTTGCCGAATCCAGCCTGCAGGTCGCGCGTGCCAACGCCAAGATCAACAGCCTGGCCACCCGCCCGCGTTGTGTGGAAAGCGACTGCTTTGCCGCGCTGCGCCAGCTGTCCGGCATTGGCCAGCCCAAGATGGTACGCGGCAAAAAAATGCCCCCGTTCCCGGTGCTGGAAGCCCGCCAGTTCGACCTGGTCTTCCTGGACCCGCCACGCTACGCCAAGAGCCCGTTCGGCGTGGTCGACCTGATCAACGACTACCCGGCGCTGTTCAAGCCGGCCCTGCTGGCCACTGCCGAAGGCGGCGTACTGATCTGCTGCAACAATGTCGCACAGGTAGACCGCGATGCCTGGCTGGCCCAGCTCAAGCGCAGCGCCGAAAAAGCCGGCCGCACCGTGCGCGACGCCGAATGGATCACGCCGGAAGAAGACTTCCCTACTTTTGACGGCAACCCGCCGCTGAAAATGGTGTTGCTGCACGTTTAAGCCACATCGCCGCCTAAAAGCCCGGCTGCCGCCACCCGCAAGGTTGGCCGCAGCCGGGCTTTTTGCTATGTTGCATGCAGTATCGATATAACAATAAATACTGGCAGACCCCGCCATGACGTCGCGCGTCCACGCCGCCAGCGGCAAGCCCGCCCCCACACAGCATTCGCCTGAGCACAGCCCTGGAGGGGCACATGCACACACCCGAACCCCCACCGCATGAGCAGGCCAGGCAGGCATTACTGGCGCGTACCGCCTTGCTGGATACACCGCCCGAAGCAGCATTCGACCGAGTAGTGCAGCTGGCGGCACAGCTGTTTGGCGTCCCGGTTGCCCTGATCTCGCTGGTGGACAGCGAGCGGCAATGGTTCAAGGCCAAAGTGGGGACAGACCTGTGCCAGACCACACGCGATATATCGTTCTGTACCCATGTGGTATCGCAGGGCAACATGCTGGTGGTGCACAACGCCTTGCAAGACCCGCGCTTTGCCGACAACCCGCTGGTCACCGGGGAGCTGGCCATCCGTTTTTACGCCGGTGCGCCCTTGCGCCTGGATACGCACCACGTTATCGGCACGCTTTGCTTGCTGGACCAGCGCCCGCGGCGCTTCGGGCCCCGCCAGCGGGCCCGGCTGCAACAACTGGCCGATACCCTGTGCGAGCTGATACGCCAACGCATGCTGTTGCAGCAAACCGAACGGCAAAGCAAGCTGCTGCTCACCATCAATCAGGCACAAAGCAGCTTTCTGCTGGACCGCGACCTGGGCGCCGCCTGCAGCACCATCCTGCACTCGCTGCTCGCCATGAGCCAGACCACGCTGGGCTTTATTGCCAGCTGCCAGGTAGACGACAGCGATAACTGCTATCTGGACATCCCCAGCATTACCCATCTGGACACCACGGCACTGCAATGGCTCATGCCGCAGCTTAGCCACCACCACCGTAGCTACCGCCTGTACGGCTTCGACCACATCTACGGCCACGCCATTGCCGAGGGCGAGCCACTGGTCATCAACCAGCCCGCCCTGTACGACGACAGCGGCGAGCTGGCAGGCATCCAGTCGCTGCTGATCATCCCCTGTTTTTTCCACCTGTCAGTCATGGGTGTGCTGGTACTGGTCAATCGGGCAGGGGGGTTTGACCAGGAAATCGTCGACCACCTCACCACCCTGTCAGACGGCATCGGCAACCTGCTGCACGTCCGCGGCCTGGAGCTGGCCCGCCAGGCCGCCGAGGCCGAGCTGGCGCGCCAGGCCACGCTCGACCCGCTGACCGGCCTGCTCAACCGGCGTGCCTTTCTGGAACGCTGCCAGCAAAGCCAGCAACGCTTTAGCCGCTACCAGCAGCGCTTCAGCTTGCTGATACTCGACCTGGATCACTTCAAGGTGCTGAATGACCAGCAGGGCCACCCGGCGGGCGACTATGTGCTGAAAGAAGTCAGCCGCCAGCTGCGGCGTACGCTGCGCGAAATCGACAGCCTGGCCCGCTGGGGTGGAGAAGAATTCTGCATCCTGCTGCCGCAAGAGCTGGAAGAAGACGCCATCCAGCTCGCCCAGCGCCTGTGTCACACCCTGGCCCAGCTGCCCCTGCAATGGCATGGCGAGCTACTGCTCATCACCGCCAGTATTGGTGTGGCCACGCTGAACATGGCTGGCGAGACCACCGAACACCTCATCGCCCGCGCCGATGCGGCCATGTACCAGGCCAAAGCCGCTGGTCGCAACCGCGCCTGGCTGGCCATGCCCTAAGCAGCAAGCCGCACCTTACACCACCACGTCAGGCCCTACGCTCCGTCACACCACCCTCACCAGCAGCGTGGCTAGCGCGCATTTGCCATGGCCAATTGCGGTATCATCCGGTGATTAACCCTGCCGGAATACCATGATGAGCGATACCACCAGCCTGAAACCCTGCAACAAATGCGGCGCCCCGGCCGAAGTGGTCAAGGCAGGCTCGCGCCGCTTCTGGGTGCAGTGCACCCGCTACGCCGGGCAAGGCACCTGCAGCGCCATCGGCCCGCAAGCCGACAACAAAAAAGACGCCATCGCCGGCTGGAACAAGACCCGCTAAAGCGGAAGAGTGATGCCATGGAGAAGTTTTCCAAACTGCTGACCAAGCTCAAGCATGTGCTGCAAGAAGACGGCGGCGCCGATAATGCGCCCCACGGGCAGGATGCCCCCTTGCCGCCTGTCGACACCCCCGACGCCATCACACCGCGGCCGCCACGGCGCACGCTGGGTGTGCTGGCCGACCAGCCAGCGGCTGCGGCCAACCCTGGCATCACCCCCACGGTCACCCCGCCGCCCCGCCAGCCAGCCAGCGGGCCCGCCACCCCGCCAGCCGAAGTCATCGACAAGCTGCCGCGCGAGCTGCCACGCTACCAACGCAAGCCCAAGGCGGCGCCCGCTCATAACAAGGCCGCGCCGCACAAGCTGCCGGTCATCGGCCTGGACGACGTACAACGCAACCTGCGCCGCGACCTGAACCGGCGCGAAAAAATCGCTGCCTACGACGGCAAGCCGGTCACCCAGCCACGCGACCTGCCGCTGATCGACCCGCGCGAAGTGCGCGCTAATGTGCAGCAGCTGCACAGTAATCGCCAGCCCGCCAGCACCGCCCCGCTGCCACCCGTTATCCTGCAGCCCACCCCGGTGATGAAAAAAGCCGGCCCCCCCGCGCCGCTGCCGCCATCACCGCTGGCACAGCAAGCGCGCGAGCGCGCTGCCGCCGCGCTGTTTGGCCCGCAATCCAGCTTTGCCCAGACAAAAACCGACGCCCAGACACCACGGCCCGCCGCCGCCGCGCCTGCCGACATCCAGGCAGACTGGCGCGGTGCCAGCCACGCCGCCGAAGCCCGCGCCGCAGGGGCACCGCCGTCCTGGCTCCCCCCTGCAGCACCACCGGCGCCGGCAACGTACGGCAGTGCAGCACACCAGGAAGACGCCGACAGCTGGCCGGGCAGCCTGGCAGCAGACGAACCGCATGATGGCTTCGCGCTGGACGACGACTTTGCCCTGCCCGCCGAGGCTGCTACAGCAGCGCAGGCCATCGAACCCGCCGCCGTGGCTACGCCACACCCACCAGTAACGCCGCCAGCGGCAGAAGCCGCGGTCGTCAGCACACCCGACACCCCTACCCGCTGGCAACAGCTGCGCCAGCCGGTAGCCGCCCCCGCCGCCGCGCCAGTATGGCAGGGCGTACGCCTGCGGCAAGCCGTCACCACAGCCGCCACAGTCGAACCGCCTGCCGTGCCAGCGCCTACGCCTGCCCTGCCGCCCGTGGCCGACAACACCGCTGCGCCGCAGGCCGGCTACCACAGCACCCAGCGTGGCGACATCGTGTGGCACCTGCTGGACGACGAAGCCGATAGCGAACCCGCCGTGGCGCCCGCTGCGGCCAACCCTGGCCTGGTATGGCAGCTGCTGGAAGATGCGCCGGCAGCCGCAGAAGCCCATCTGCCAGCAGACAACGGCGTGCCCGCCGCGCACATCAGCCAGGCGCTGCACACCCTGGCCACCGCCGCGCAGCCCAAACCGCACGCCATTCCCGTGGTGTACGGTGACGCCTGCCTGCCATCGCTGGACCTGCTGCGCCCGCCCGACACGCACAAGGCGGTGCAAAGCGAAGACTACCTGATAGAACGTGGCATTCTCATTGAAGAAAAATGCGCCGAGTTCAAGGTAAAAGTGGCCGTGGTAGACGCCTACGCCGGCCCGGTGATTACCCGCTATGAAGTCGAGCCGGCAGTAGGGGTGCGTGGCAGCCAGGTAGTCAACCTGGCCAAAGACCTGTCGCGCGCGCTGGGCCTGGCGTCCATCCGCGTGGTGGAAACCATCCCCGGCAAGACCTGCATGGGGCTGGAGCTGCCCAACCCGCAGCGCCAGATGATCCGCCTGTCGGAAATCTTCAGCGCCGACGTGTTCCAGCAAAACGCCTCCAAGCTCACGCTGGCACTGGGGCAGGATATCAGCGGCGCCCCCGTCGTGATGGACCTGGCCAAAGCGCCGCACCTGCTGGTAGCCGGTACCACCGGCTCGGGCAAGTCGGTAGGCGTGAACGCCATGATCTTGTCCATGCTGTACAAGGCCACGCCGGACGAAGTGCGCTTCATCATGATCGACCCCAAAATGCTGGAGCTGTCGGTGTACAACGACATTCCACACCTGCTGGCACCGGTGGTCACCGACATGAAGCTGGCGGCCAACGCGCTGAACTGGTGCGTAGGCGAAATGGAAAAACGCTACCGCCTGATGAGCCATCTGGGCGTGCGCAACCTGGCCGGCTACAACGATAAGGTGCGCGCCGCCGAGGCACGCGGCCAACGTTTGAGCAACCCGTTCAGCCTGACGCCGGAAACACCGGAACCGCTGGCCACGCTGCCCTTCATCGTGGTGGTGGTCGACGAGTTTGCCGACCTGATGATGGTGGCCGGCAAGAAGATCGAAGAGCTGATTGCCCGCCTGGCGCAAAAAGCCCGCGCTGCCGGCATCCATTTGATCCTGGCCACACAGCGCCCGTCGGTAGACGTGATTACCGGCCTGATCAAGGCCAATATCCCCACGCGTATTGCCTTCCAGGTGTCCAGCAAGATCGACAGCCGTACCATTCTGGACCAGATGGGCGCCGAAAGCCTGCTGGGGCAGGGCGACATGCTGTTCCTGCCGCCGGGCACCGGCTACCCGCAGCGCGTACACGGGGCGTTTGTCACCGATGAAGAAGTGCACGCCATCGTGGAGGACCTGAAGCAGTGGGGCGAGCCGGACTACGTGGAAGGCCTGCTCACCGGCGAGTCTGCCGCCGACGACGACCAGGCCGAGGCCAAAGGCCGCGCCGCAGCGGGTAGCGAAACAGACCCGCTGTACGACGAAGCGGTAGGCATTGTGCTGAAAACGCGCAAGGCGTCCATTTCGTCGGTACAGCGCCAGCTACGCATCGGCTACAACCGCGCAGCACGGCTGATCGAAGACATGGAAGCGGCCGGTATCGTGTCGGCCATGGAAAGCAACGGCAACCGCACCGTGCTGGTACCGGACCGGGATTATTGATATTTCGATAATATAATCCTGCAAAAAAAGCGCTAGCTGCCAAGCTGGCGCTTTTTATTGGTACGTTACCGGCCTGACACGCTGAATAGCAGGCAAAACGTGCTTATACTGGCCAGCTCTACGCATTGTCCGACAAGATGAAATCGATTGTTTGCGCACTGGCCACGCTAGCCGCCAGCATCACACTCAGCCACGCACAGACGCTGGAACTGGCCAATGGCGAATGGCCCCCCTACCAGTCGGCCCATCTGCCACGCTTTGGCTTTGCGTCGGCAGTGGTCAGCGAGGCGGCCGCCCTGGGTGGCCTGCAGGTACGCTACGGGTTCTACCCGTGGAAGCGCGCCGAAGAAATGGTGCGCAGCGGCCACGTGGATGGCTCGCTGGTCTGGAGCCAGACCGCACTGCGCGATAGCTTTGCGCTGTTCAGCGAACCCATCGTCCAGGACCGCGAAGTGGTGATTCACCACGCCCGCAAGCCATTGGCCGACTGGCCGCTACGCCAGCAGTGGCAAGGCGTACACCTGGCCCTGCCGCTGGGGTCACGTACCTTTCACGAGCTGGTGCGGCTTGAGCGCGAGGGGCGGGTGGAATACCACCGCGTAGAAACCCCGGAAAACGGCCTGCGCATGATTCTGGCCGGGCGCATGACCGCCATGACCCTGGCCAATAGCGTGTACCAGAGCCTGCGCCAAAACAAGCTCACCGCTCAGGAACGCAGCCAGCTCGCCACGCTGCCCACCCCCATCGAAATCGTTCCCTTTCGCCTGATGCTGTCACGCGCGCGCCCGCAAGCAGCGGTACAGTTGGCCGCCTTCAACCGTGGCCTGCAGCGGCTGCGGCAAAGCGGCCGCTACGCCCAGCTGGAACAACAGCTGCTACCCCACACAGGCAAAACACCGTAACAGCGGCAGCAAAACGCCCCCGCCAAAAGCAGGGGCGTTGACAAGCCAGTGGCCGTGGACCGCTGGTACAAGTTACTTGCCCTGCAGCGCATCGGCGGCTTGCTTCACCGCATCCACTTGCTGTTTGGCCTCGTCGATTTGCTGCCCCAGCTCCGGGTTCAGAATGGCGGCCGCCGCCCCCACGCGCTGTGCCACGCCCAGTGCGGCACTGGCTTGTTCTTTCAACTTGCCGGCACTGCCCATTGCCGCGCTGGCCTGCTGTTTCAGCTCGCCCAGCGGCGCGCTGCTGTCTTGTACCACCTGATGCGCGGTGCCAATGGCCGCCGACGCCTGTTGCTGCAGCTTGCTGGCCTGCTCGGCACTACACGCCACCAGGCCGGCACTGGCTGCCAGCACAATCCAAAGCTTGCGCATTACTGTCTCCTGTTCGTCAAAGGCTGCACCCGCAGCACCTTATAGAGTATGACGCGGTGGCCACAGTTCCGGCCACCAGCGTGTATGCTGACCTTTCCCCCCACCGGAGCCTTGCCCATGGACACCAGCCTTCACACCCTGTGCGCCCTGTTTGCCCAGCTGGGCCTGCCGGACAGCCCGGCCGACATCCGCGCCTTCATCGCCAGCCACCCGTTACCGGCCGACACCGCCATCGAAGACGCGCCGTTCTGGAGCGCCTCGCAAGCTGCTTTCCTGAAACAGGCACTGGACGACGACGCCGACTGGGCCGAGCTGGTGGACACGCTGGCCGCCCGCCTGCAGCAAGCCTGAGTGCATTTGCGCAAGTGACTGATTCCGCTATACTTCCGCCCCTTGCCACACCACCCACCGCAGGAAGTACCAGATGAGTCTGTTGCCGCACCAGGTCGAGCTGCTCTCGCCCGCCAAAAACATCGATATCGGCCGCGAAGCCATCCTGCACGGCGCCGATGCCGTGTACATTGGCGGCCCCAGCTTTGGCGCGCGGCACAACGCCTGTAACAGCGTGGCCGACATTGCCCAGCTGGTGCAGTTTGCCCACCGCTACCACGCGCGCATCTTCACCACGCTGAACACCATTTTGCACGACGCCGAGCTGGACGCCGCCCGCACGCTGATCTGGCAGCTGTACGACGCCGGCGTGGACGCGCTGATCGTGCAGGATATGGGCATCCTGCAGATGGATCTGCCCCCCATCCAGCTGCACGCCTCCACCCAGTGCGACATCCGCGACGCCGACAAGGCCCGCTTCTTGTCCGACGCCGGCTTTAGCCAGATCGTGCTGGCGCGCGAGCTGACCATCCCGCAAATCGCCAAGATCTCACAGGTAGTAAACGAAGGCGCCGACCCGGCCACCATCGAATACTTCATCCACGGCGCGCTGTGCGTCGCGTTTTCCGGCCAGTGCTACATCAGCCACGCCGACACCGGCCGCAGCGCCAACCGCGGCGACTGCTCGCAAGCCTGCCGCCTGCCGTACACGCTGACCGACGAAAAAGGCGGCGTGGTGGCCTTCGACAAGCACCTGCTGTCGATGAAAGACAACAACCAGAGCGCCAACCTGGAAGCGCTGCTGGACGCTGGCGTGCGCTCGCTCAAGATCGAAGGCCGCTACAAAGACGTGAGCTACGTGAAGAACATCACCGCCCACTACCGCCTGCTGCTGGACGAAATCTTCGAGCGCCGCCCCGAGCTGGCCCCGGCCGCCAGCGGCAGCAGCGAAATCTTCTTTACGCCCGACCCGGACAAAACCTTCCACCGTGGCGCTACCGACTACTTTGCCACCGGCCGCAAGATCGACATCGGCGCGTTTGACTCGCCCAAGTTCGTGGGCGTACAGCTGGGCACCGTACACAAAGTGGGCGACGGCTGGGTGGAGATTGCCACCCCCGAGCAGATGGCCAACGGCGACGGCATCAACTTCATGAAAAAGCGCGACGTGGTGGGCATGCAGCTCAACACCGTCAAGCAAGTGGGCCACGTACCCGGCGGCCAGCTGCTATGGCGCTGCGTCCCCAACGACCCGGCTACGCTTGCCGGCCTGAAACCCGGCACCGACATCAGCCGCAACCGCGACCACGCCTGGGAACTGGCGCTGCTGAAAAAATCCGCCGAGCGCCGCATCGGCGTATGGGCCACGCTGGCCGACACCGCAGACGGCTTGACGCTGACCCTCACCGACGCAGACGGCTGTAGCGCCACCGCTGTGGCCAACGTAGCACTGGAGCCGGCCAAAGACCCAGCCCGTGCCGAAAGCAGCCTGCGCGACGCCGTAGCCAAGCTGGGCAACACCCTGTTCCACGCCCACGACGTGGCGCTGCAGCTGGCGCAGCCGTGGTTCGTACCGGCCTCGGTCATCAACGGCCTGCGCCGCGACGCGGTAGAACAGCTGGAAGCCGCCAGGTTGGCCGCATGGGCGCGCCCGCCGCGCAAAGCCGAGCTGCAGCCGGCACCGCGCTTCCCCGAGCAAAACCTGAGCTACCTGGCCAACGTATACAACGCGCTGGCGTGGGACTTCTACAAAAAGCACGGTGTGGAAGTAATCGAGCCGGCCTACGAAGCGCATCAGGAAGAAGGCGAAGTGAGCCTGATGATCACCAAGCACTGCCTGCGCTTCTCCTACAACCTGTGCCCCAAGCAGGCCAAGGGCGTGAAGGGCGTGATGGGCCAGGTACGCGCCGACCCCATGGTGCTGAAATCCGGCGACGATACCTACACACTGAAATTCGAATGCCGCCCGTGCGAAATGCACGTGATGGGCAAGATGAAAAAGCACATCCTGAAAACCCCGCCGCCAAGCGACATCCCCGCCACCGCGCCGATCACCTTCTTCAAACAGCGGCCAACATCGTAAGCAGGCAGCGCCTGCGGCCAACCTTGGCCGCATGTGACATTACCGGCACCGATCGTAGTCGCACAGCGCAAGCAGCAGGCTGTGTGGCAGTGGTGCCGGAATCGGCGCAGGCCTTTGTGGAGGCGCGTACGCGCGAAGGCATTGTGGCGGCCAAGGCTTTGCCGAGCCGGCGCAGTATGCGGCTTCTTGCAACAACACGGCGTGGCCTAGCGCCGCCTCAGCCAGCTTGGTCCGGTGTGGGCAGGTCCGATGCTAACCAGCCGCCGCCATCGGCAAAATGCTCGCCCAGAAAATCGACAAAACAGCGCACTTTGGCCGACAGCCCCAGCCGCTGCGGGTACAGCGCCCAGATATCGGCCGGGGCGCCGTGCCAGCCCGGTAGCAGGCGCTGCAGGCGGCCGCTGTGCAGGTAGGGGGTCACGTCCCATAGCGAACGCAGCAGCACGCCGTGGCCCGCCAGCGCCCAGTTCACCACCGTTTCGCCATCATTGCTGGACAGCACGCCAGCCACTTTTACCGTGTGGACCTGGCTGCCGCTGTGCAGCACCCAATTGCCCCAGGTATCGTCGTTTTCGCGCACCACCAGGCACTGGTGCGCGCGCAAATCGGCGGGATGCTGCGGGGCAGGGTGCTGCGTCAGGTACAAGGGCGAGGCGCACAGGATGCGGCGGTTGGCCGCAATACGCCGCGCGTGGATGCGGGCATCTGGCGGCGGGCCAAAGCGGATGCTCACGTCAAAGCTGCCCTCGCTCAGCGCCGGCATGCGGTCGCTCAGATGCAGTTGTACCTCCACTTGCGGATAGCGGCGCACAAAGGCCGACACCAGCGGCGCAATGTGGCGGCGGCCAAAACCCAGCGTGGCGTTGACCCGCAGCAGGCCCTGCGGCGCACCGCTGCTGGCCATCAGCTCGCCTTCCAGCTCGCCTAGCTCCGCCAGCAGGGGTTGGCCGCGCGCCAGGTAGCGCTCGCCTTCCGGTGTGAGCGCCAGGCTGCGCGTGGTGCGGTTGAGCAGGCGCACGCCGAGGCGGCGCTCCAGGGCAGCCAAGCGGCGGCTAGCGGCTGGCGGGGTAATCCCCAGCTGCTGAGCGGTGGCGGTGAGGCTGCCGCATTGCATCAGGCGGCAGAAAAACGCCAGGTCGGCGATGGGGTCCATTCGTGCTTTCAGCTTAATAATGGCTTGTTGGTGGCGAAATTATAGCCAGCCATAGCCGGTATACACTGCCTGCTTTCGGGCTATAAGGCGGGTTGTGTCATGCATCTGGATGTCTTTACCACGCTGGGGGCACTGGCACAGGGGGTCATCCTGGGTGCTGTACTGGGCGGGCTGGGCGGCCTGCTGGGTATCGGTGGCGGCATTCTGGCCATACCGCTGCTGGGCGGGTTGTTTGGCATGAGCCAGACGCTGGCGCAGGGCACGGCGCTGGTGATGATGGTACCCAATGTGCTGCTGGGCTTCTGGCGCTATCGCCAGCGCAGCCCGTTTCCGCTGATGTTAGCGGTACGCATTGGCGCGCTGTCCATTGTGGCCACCTGGTTGGCCGCACAGCTGGCGCTGGGGCTGGATAAAGTACTGCTGCGCCAGGTGTTTGCCGCCTTCATGCTGGCGCTGGGGTGCTATTTCTGGCGGGAGGCAGGGCAGGCGGTGGCGGCCAACAGCACGCCGTGGCCTGCGCGCTATCTGCCGGGGGTAGGGCTGATCGGTGGGGCGTGTGGCGGTTTTTTTGGCGTGGGCTCGGGCATTGTGGCGGCCCCCATCCTGGTGCGCGGTTTTGGCAAAAGCCAGACCGAGGCCCAGGGCCTGGCGCTGGCACTGGTGGTACCGGCGGCGCTGGTAGCGCTGGGCAGCTATGGCCAGGCCGGGCAGGTGGACTGGCCGCTGGGCCTGGCGCTGGCGCTAGGCGGTGTGATGACGGTATCGCCCGGCGTGGCGCTGGCCTACCGCCTGCCACCTGCGCAGCTGCGCCGGCTGTTTGCGCTGATGTTGTGGCTCACGGCAGGGCTGACACTGTGGCTGGCCTGAGCCCAAAATCATCAAAATGAATGATGTCAGGCCGTAGGCAGTTGCATAGCATGGGCTCACCACCATTTTTGCACTATATGTCATGCACACCACGCTGTTGTTTGCCGGGGCACAGCCATGAGCTTGCTCTCGCTCCTGTTATTGTTCCTGATACCTGGCCTGCTGTTGCTGCTGGTCGTCACTTATGCGGTACGCAACCTGTGCCAGGGGTATACACAGCCACTACCAGACCGCACGGCGTATGCCTGGCGCCACCCTGGCACCGTACGCGGCGGTGTGGTGCACTGCTACCACTGCCATTGCTCCCGCCTGACCAAACGTAGCCTGGGCTGCGGCCAGCAGCTGCACTATTGCACCCTGTGTGGTACCGACTTGTTTGTCAGTTAGCCCATGCAAATCGGATGATATTCGGTCTAAAAAATTACACCTGGGATTTTTATAAGCTATGCTGCGCTAAAAAACGCCCACACCGCCATGGCTCGCCTACCGCTAGAACAACTTTCCCCCCTGATTGCCGAACTCTATGCCAGCATCGCCACCCCGGCAGCGCTGCCCTTGGCACTCAGCCAGCTGGAAAAGCTGCTGGACGTGGATATGGTGCACCTGAGGATCTTCAACAACCAGCATCAGACCATCCTCAAGCTCCATACCAATCCTGCCGTCCTGCCTCTGCTCGCAAGCTACGATCAGCACTACTACACCATCGACCCGCGCAAAGCCGTGATACGCCAAAAGCCGGTAGGCGAGGCGTACTGCTGCGCCGATTATTTTGATGATGCCTTTGTCTCGCGCAGCGCGCTCTACCAGGATTGGCTGATTCCGCATGGCTGGCGTTACGTGGCCGGCGGCTGCGTGATGCGCAACCAGCAACACAATGCCGACCTGGCGTTTCACTACATGCTGGGCCGCAAGCCGTTTGACCAGGACAAAATGGCCGTGATCAGACTGCTGTTACCGCACGTGGTGCAAATGCTGCAGCTGCGCGAACAAACCCAGGCGCTGCGCGAGCGTGCTGCCATCGGCCTGCATGCCCTGGAGCACCTGCAATACGGCGTGGCCGGGCTGGGCGAAGAGGGCGAGCTGCGCTATGCCAACCGCCAGGCCGAGGCCCTGCTGCCGCAGCTGGCAGACCACGTCAGGCCCAGTGGCCTGCAGCGCGATGGGCAGCTGTACCGGCTGCTACAACAATGCCGGCTACTGGGCCATGCCGTGAGCTACCGTCAGCCACAGGCCAGTGGCGCACTGCACTGCCTGCTGTTGCCGGTGAGCCGCAGCGTCATGTGGCTACCGGAAACCGACTGGAACGGCTGCCACACCCGTTATCTGCTTATCCTCAACCATACGCGCCAACACAGGCTGGCCCCGGCCAGCCAGCTGCGCGAGCTGTTTGGCCTCAGCCCCGCCGAGGCCCGGCTGGCGCACGCGCTGGGCTGCGGCCAAACGGTAGAACACTACGCTGCGGCCAACTGCGTATCGGTGAACACCGTGCGCACCCAGCTCAGCCAGGTACTGCAGAAAACGGGGGAAAGCCGTCAGCCCGACCTGATCCGCATGCTGATGCTGATCCCCCCGCTGTAAGCGCGTGGCACCGGCTGATTTGTCAGCCAACCAACACAACTTATACAAAATGAGTGCAATTTGCTGTAAAAAATTACAAATGGGAGCTTGCTAAGCTATGCTGCGATAAAAACTGCGCACATCGCCATGGCTCGTCTACAGCTAGAACAACTTTCCCCCCTGATTGCCGAACTCTATGCCAGCATCGCCACCCCGGCAGCGCTGCCTTTGGTCCTGCGCCAGCTGGAACGGCTGCTGGATGTAGATCTGGTGCACCTGATGATCAACAGCAACGATCAGCGTCACACACTATTTAATGTCTATACCAATGACGCCTTCCTGCCAGCCGCCGAAAGCTACGAGCAGCATTATTCCGGCATCGACCCGCGCAAAGCCTTGTTACGCCAAAAACCGGTAGGCGAGGCGTACTGCTGCGCCGAATATTTTGATGATGCCTTTGTCTCGCGCAGCGCCCTCTATCAAGAGTGGCTGATTCCGCATGGCGGGCGTTACGTGGGTGGTGGCTGCGTGATGCGTAACCAGCAACAGAATGCCCACCTGGCGTTTCACCACTTTCTGGGCCGCAAGCCGTTTGACCAGGACAAAATGGCCGTGATCAGACTGCTGTTACCGCACGTGGTGCAAATGCTGCAGCTGCGCGAACAAACCCAGGCGCTGCGCGAGCGTGCTGCCATCGGCCTGCATGCCCTGGAGCACCTGCAATACGGCGTGGCCGGGCTGGGCGAAGAGGGCGAGCTGCGCTACGCCAACCGCCAGGCCGAGGCCCTGCTACCGCAGCTGGCAGACGACGTCAGGCCCAGCGGCCTGCAGCGCGATGGGCAGCTGTACCGGCTGCTACAACAATGCCGGCTACTGGGCCATGCCGTGAGCTACCGTCAGCCACAGGCCAGTGGCGCACTGCACTGCCTGCTGTTGCCGGTGAGCCGCAGCGTCATGTGGCTACCGGAAACCGACTGGGAAAGCTGTCACACCCGCTATCTGCTTATCCTCAACCATACGCGCCAGCAACGGGTGGCCCCGGCCAGCCAGCTGCGCGAGCTGTTTGGCCTCAGCCCCGCCGAAGCCCGGCTGGCACACGCGCTGGGCAGCGGCCAGACAGTAGAACACTACGCTGCGGCCAACTGCGTATCGGTGAATACCGTGCGCACCCAGCTGCGCCAGGTGCTGGAGAAAACAGGGGAAAGCCGCCAGCCAGACCTGATCCGCATGCTGATGCTGATCCCCCCGCTGTAAGCGCGCGGGCAAGGTCCGGCACAGGGTTGGCCGCAATAATCTACAAGCGCACGGCGGTGATTTGCGCTATCAGTAAGGCATGACTACCGCCGCCTCCACCATCCGCTACTGGCAAACCCCGCTGCTGCCCGGGGTGGAGCTATGCCGCGCGCGCCATCTGGATTTCAGCTACGGCCGCCACGTGCACCTGGACTACCACATCGGCCTGGTACAGTTCGGCGGCCAGCGCTTTATCCACAAGGGCAATAGCCACGCGCTGGTAGCCGGTACGTTGTCCACCGTGAACCCGGACGAGGTGCACGACGGCCTGAGCCTGCTGCCGGAAGGCTACGAGGTACGCGTGTTTTCGCTGCCGCCAGCCCAGCTGGCCGCTCTGCTGCCGCAGGCGGAAAACCGTTTTTTTGCCACACCGCTACTGGCCCGGCCCGACCTGTACGCCGGCTTTGCCCGCCTGCACACCTGGCTGGAGCAGCCCGCCACCGACCCGCTGCAAGCCGAAGAAGAAGCACTGCGCCTGCTGGCCACGCTGTTCAGCCTGCCGGGCCAGCCGCACAGTTTGTCTACGCCACAGCTGCACCAGCTGCGCGACTACCTGATGGCGCAGCTGGACGCCCGTCACACGCTGGAAGACCTCGCCACCCAGCTGGGGCTAAGCCGCTTTGCCTTCTTGCGCCAGTTCAAACAGCGTACCGGCATTACCCCGTATGCCTGGCTCAAACGCCTGCGGCTGGAGCAGGGCAAAAAGCTGCTGGCCAGCGGCCTACCGGTGAGCGAGGTGGCGCTGGCGGTGGGCTTTTTTGACCAGAGCCATTTTCACCATGGCTTTCGCCTGGCCTACGGCCTGACCCCGGCACAGTTCCGCCAGCAGATGACGGGCAGCCGGCCCTAATGCGACCCCGGCAACGGGGCACGCGGGGGCACGGGTACCACGACCCAGCCCGGTGCCACTGGCGGGGCGTTGGCCGGCGCCACAGGTAACACATACCAGCCCTGTTGCGCTGGCGCGGCGGCTGGCTGCACATACCACGGCGGGGCATGGCCGCTGCGCCAGGCCGCCGACGAGGCGGTTTCCACGGTATGGCCCTTGGCCACCATGCACTGCTGGTACGCCAGGTTGTACTGGTATTGCTGGCGTACCTCGTCATCCTGGCTGGCGCGCTGCCCGGACACCACACCCGCCAGCAAACCCGCCACCGCACCATTGGCCGCAGCTTGCCGGTGGCCGCCTAGCAGCGCACCGGTTGCGGCACCGATCAGCGTGCCGGCTACGGCGCTATCGGCCAATACGGGTGCGCCGGCCTGGCCGCCCTGAGCCGCGGCGTGGCGGCGGCAGCGTGGTTCATCCAGCAAGAATTGTTCGAAGCTTTGGCGCTTGCCCGGCATCACGCTCACCGTGGGTACCCGTGCAGGCGGCGGTACCGTAGCAGTGCAGGCGGCCAGCAGCGCTACCGGCCAGAGCATGGGTAAAACGGCGTTCATGATGAGTCTCCTGCGGCATCGCCAGCCAGACAGTGTGCAGCGCCGGTGTATCGGCAGTTTGTCTGCCTGGCATACAACCGGAAACATGCGGCAACACAAGCCCGCGGCCAGCGTGCAATGGTTTACAAGCCAAGGGCACCACGCGGCTTGCACACTGGGCACCTTGACTGAACCGTGGAACACACCATGCCTGCCGAACTGTTTTTTACCCTGGGTGCGCTGCACCTGGTGATGCTGGCCAGCCCCGGCCCCGACTTTGCGCTGATGCTGCGTACCTGCCACGATCGCGCGCTGGCGCTGGGTGCGGCAGTAGGCATTGCGCTGGCGATCCTGCTGCACAGCTTGCTGAGCCTCACCGGCATCAGCCTGCTGGTGGCCAGTGCGCCGTGGCTGTTCAATGCCATCAAGCTGGCGGGCGCGCTGTACCTGGGCTGGCTGGCCTGGGGCGCGCTGCAGGCGGTACAGGCGGGCGCAGGTAGCCGCCAGCACGGCGGCCACCGTGGCCAGGGCAGCCTGGGGCAGGGGGTGCGCATGGGGCTGGCAACCAACCTGCTGAACCCCAAAGCCCTGGTGTATTTCATGGGCTTGCTGGCGGCCATGGTGTCGCCACAGGTCGGCATGGGCAGCCGGGCGCTGCTGGCCGCCGAGCTATGCCTGCTGTCGCTACTGTGGTTTGGCGTGCTGGCGCTGTGCCTGTCCACACCGCGCGCACAGGCTCTGCTGGCGCGCAGCCAGCGGGCAGTCAACGCGGTGACGGCACTGCTGTTTGGCCTGGTGAGCATCGCCATCCTGCTGGAGCTGGCCGGCGGGCTACCCGGCCTGGGCTAAGCCGCCCCTGCGGCCAACCTTTGCCAGCCAGGCCTGCCACGACAAGCCGCCACTATCGAACCGGCACACAGGCTTGCCGCCAGGCCATGCTGGCCAAATAATGGGTGCCCACCATCACGCGGCTACGCCGCCCGGGCCCCTCCATGTATAGCGATGACGACCTGAACGCCGCCGTAAACGCCGGCATCTTCAGCCAGGATGCCGTGCGCGACTTCCGCAGCCTGGTAGCACAGCGCCAGCACACCGTGCTGGCGGATGAAGAACACTTCCGCCTGCTGTCCGGCTTTAACGATATTTTTGTGGTGATCGCCTGCATCCTGCTGCTGGGCTCGGTCGCCTGGCTGGGCAGCCTGCTGGCACCCGCCGCCGGTGCCGTGGCGGTAGCCGCCGTGGCATGGGGGCTGGCCGAGTACTTTGTCCGCCGCCGCCGTATGGCGCTGCCGGCCATTGCCCTGCTGGGCGCGTTTGTGGCGGCCTGCCCGGTGGCCATCCTCGCGCTGCTGGGGCAAGCAAACCGGCCGGACGAGCTGATGGTGCTGGCCGGCGGCAGCAGTGCCGCGCTGGCGGCCTGGCTGCACTGGCGCCGCTTTCGCGTACCGCTCACCGTGGCCGCCGGTACCGGCGCACTGCTGGTGATGATCATTGGCCTGCTGATCAGCGCCATGCCGGGCCTGCGGCTGTACGCCGCGCCCATGATACTGGCCGGTGGCGTGGCCACCTTTGTGCTGGCCATGTACTGGGACCAACAAGACCCGGCGCGCCTGCAGCGCCAGTCCGACGTGGCCTTCTGGCTGCACCTGCTGGCTGCGCCGCTGATGGTGCATTCTTTCTTTGACATGCTGGGCATTTTGCAAGGCACCGCCGGGCTGCCGGCACTGGTGGTGGTACTGGGGCTGTACGGGCTGTTTGCCCTGGTATCGCTGGCCATCGACCGCCGCGCGCTGATGGTGTCGGCCCTGGCTTACGTGCTGTACGCCTTTAGCCACCTGCTGCAAACCGCGGGCCTAGCAGCCGATGGCTTTGCCGTGGCCGGCCTGCTGATCGGTGGCGGCCTGCTCACCTTGTCTGCTTTTTGGCAACACTGCCGCCGCGCCTTGCTGCCACGCCTGCCCGCCGGACTGGCACGCGGCCTGCCACCGCTGAAATAGGCACGGTCATGCGCAAGCTTTGGCAACGCCTGTGGCGCGACCCGGCCACCCGCTGGCCGCTACAAATGCTGTTGGTGCTGCTACTGCTAATGCTGGTGGTGTGGCTGTCCGAGCTGGACGCCCCGGTGGGCTACCAGCAGCCGCTACCCACCGCCGGCAGCGTGGCCACCTAGGCCTGCGCGGCAGAGGACAAAGCCGGTGCAACTGGGGTAGGGTACAGGCTTGCCCATGACAGGAGCTTGCCATGCCAGGTCCCGCCCGCGCCGGCGCGCTGATCTACGCCCGCCATCTGCCACAGTTGGCCGCCTTCTACCAGCAACTACTGGGGATGCAGCTGCTGCACGGCGATGCCGAGCACCAGGTGCTGGCCAACGCCGACTTCCAGCTCATCGTGCACGCCATGCCGCCGCAAATTGCGGCCAAGGTGCACATCGACACCCCGCCGCAACCGCGTAGCGAACAAGCCATCAAGCTGTTCTTTACCGTGCCCAGCCTGGCCGATGCCGCACAGTTGGCCGCAGCACAGGGCGGGGCGCTGTACCGCGAACGCTACCAGGGGCCGGGCTTTACCGTGTGCAACGGCCACGACCCGGAGGGCAATATCTTCCACCTGCGCGAAAACCACGCCGCGCAAGCCAGCCAGGAACCCACATGCAACTAGACAACATCCCCTTCGGCACCACCGACTGGGCCGCCATCCCGCGTACCGAACACCCGGGCGAAAGCGGCACCGCCTGGTGGCGTACGGCACAGTTCGGCGCCATCCGCGTGCGCATGGTGGAATACAGCCCCGGCTACCTGGCCGACCACTGGTGCCACAAAGGCCACATCCTGCTGTGCCTGAGCGGTGAGCTGCACACCGAGCTGGCAGACGGCCGCCGCTACATGCTGACACCGGGCACCAGCTACCAGGTAGCCGACCACGCCGAGCCGCACCGCTCGTCCACGCCGGTGGGCGCCACGCTGTTTATTGTCGATTAAGCCGCAAAGGCGCAGCGCCCGCTGCGGCCAACCTTGTACAGAAAAACCATGTCATCCACAGCAGACCTGATCACCCGCCACTGGGCGCTGGCCAATGCTCGCGACTGGGCGGCGTTTGCCAGCACACTGCACCCCGGCATCGAATACCGCGTGCCGCAAACGCGCGAGCTGATACGCGGTATCGACGCCTTCGTCGCCTTTTACGCCACCTACCCGGGAGACTGGACAGTCAGCCTTACCCGGCTGATCGCTGACGGCGACAGCGCCGTGACCTCCACCGCGTTCCACGTGGAACAGCACACGCTGACCGGCATCGCCTTTTTTACGCTGAAAGACGGCCTGATCTGGCGCATAGAAGACTGGTGGCCGGAAGACTACCACCCGCCCGCGCGGCGGGTGGCAGTGGAGCGCTACTAAGCATGCGCCGCCTTGCACGCTACCTGTGGGCCGCCCCCGCCAGCGCCGTCGGCCTGCTGCTGGCGCTGCCCCTGCTGCTGGCCGGCGGCCGCGCACAGCGGGAAAACGGCGTGCTGGAGGTAGCCGCCCCGCCGTGGCGCCCGCTCGCCCGGCTGCCGTTTTGCGCCATCACCCTGGGCCATGTGGTCGTGGGCATCAGCCCGGCGGTGCTGGCGCACTGGCGGCAACACGAGCATATCCATGTGCGCCAGTACGAGCGCTGGGGCGGCCTACTGCTATTGGCCTACCCGGCGGCCAGCTTGTGGCTGTGGCTACGCGGGCGGCGGCCATACGTGGATAACCCGTTCGAGCGCGAGGCGCGTGGCGAAACACGGCAGCGGGCACGCCGCAGGTGAAAGCGCGGCCAACTGCGCCTAAAATGCCGCCTTCACTTAACGGGAGGCCACCATGAGCGACAGCGTAACAATCGAAGACATCATCGTGGGCGAGGGCAAAGCCGCCGAGCGCGGCGCGCTGATTACCGCGCACTACACCGGCTGGCTGGAAGATGGCACCGAGTTCGACAGCTCGCAGCGCAAGGGCCAGCCGTTCGAGTGCATCCTCAGCAACAAACGCGTGATCCAGGGCTGGATCATCGGCCTGGCCGGCATGCGCGTGGGCGGCAAGCGCAAGCTGTGGGTACCGGCAGCGCTAGCCTACGGCGAGCGCCAGGTGGGCGACATGATCCCGCCCAACAGCAACCTGCTGTTCGAAATCGAGCTACTCAGCGTACTGACGCGCGACGACTAAGCCGGCGCCACAACAAGCAGCAAAGCGCCGGGCTGATGCGGCAATGCAGTACAGGTCATTGATTTTGCTGGCCAGATGCACTTGAAACCTGCCCGCCCGGCATCATCTGCATGGCATCCCCCACCGGAGACTGCCATGCCCGCCTACCAGCTCGCCCAGCTCAATATCGCCACCTTGCTGGCACCGCTCGATTCACCGCCGCTGCACGACTTTGTGGCCAACCTTGAGCGCATCAATGCGCTGGGCGAGGCTTCGCCCGGTTTTGTGTGGCGGCTGAAAGACGAGGGCGGCGATGCTACTGCCTTCCGCCCGTTTGGCGACGAGGTCATCGTGAATATGTCGGTGTGGGACAGCATCGATACGCTGGCCGACTTTGCCTACCGCAGCGAACACGTGGATTTCTTCCGCCGCCGCCGCGAGTGGTTTGCCCGCATGGACACCCCCGCCCAAGTACTGTGGTGGGTACCGCACGGCCACCGCCCCACGCTGGCAGAAGCTGCCGACCGACTGGCGCAGCTGGCACAACACGGCCCCGGCCCGACCGCGTTTACCTTTGCCCGCCGCTTTGATGCCCCCATCGGCTAAGGTTGGCCGCACGCCGCCCCACATGCCATGATGCCGTATCCATAGCGCAGGGATACCGCCATGCAGATTCGCCCGTTTACCGACACCGATACCGACGCCGTCATCGCCCTGTGGCAGGCCTGCGGCCTGACACGGCCGTGGAACGACCCGCTGCGCGACATCCAGCGCAAGCTCACCGTACAGCGCGAGCTGTTTCTGGTAGGTGTGGCGGATGGCCGGCTGGTGGCCAGCGCCATGGCCGGCTACGACGGCCACCGTGGCTGGGTAAACTACCTGGCCGTGCAACCCGGCGCGCAGGGGCTGGGCTACGGTCGCGCCATGATGGCGCATATCGAAGCGGCACTGCTGGCACGCGGCTGCCCTAAGCTCAACCTGCAGGTCCGCAGCAGCAACACCGCCGTACTGGCCTTTTACCGGCAGCTGGGCTACGCGCAGGACGAGGCGGTCAGCCTGGGCAAGCGGCTAATCCCGGACGAGCCCCAAGCCTAGGGCACAGGCGCAAAAAAGCCGGCATCGCGTGCCGGCTTTTTTGTTTGCCCCCGCTTACACCCGGTAGGCGCGTACTTCCTGCTGCATCCGTGCTGCCAGCTGATCCAGCGTCTCAGCCTGGTTGGCAGTCTGGCAAGCAGCGCTGCTGTTGGCCTCGGCACCTTGTGCTACCTGCTCGACCTGCTGGGCAATGCTGTTAGTGGCCATGCTCTGCTCGCGGATGGCTTCGGCAATTTCCTGCACCACCTGTGCGCTGTCATGCGCCCCCTGCAACAGGCGGGCGATGTTTTGCTGCGCCGCCTCCACACCTTGCTGACCACGCGCTACCTGCGCCACAGCCTGGTCCATGCGGTTCACGACATTGTCTGTCACCTGACTGATAGACTGGATGATCTGGCCGATTTCCTGGGTAGACGACGCTGTTCGCTCGGCCAGCTTGCGTACCTCGTCAGCTACCACGGCAAAACCGCGCCCACTCTCGCCAGCACGCGCAGCCTCGATCGCGGCATTCAAGGCCAGCAAGTTGGTCTGCTCGGCCACCTCGCGAATCACATTCACCACCGACTCGATATTCTTGCTGCGCTCTACCAGCTGGCTAATCTCGCCAGCGGTATCGCTCACCGTGGTGGCAATACTGCCGATGTCGTTCACCACTTGCTGGATAGCCAGGCCACCCTGGGTAGCCTGGCTGGCCCCTTCTGCCGACAGGGCGTGGGCTTCACGTGCTCGGTCAGCAACATGGCTGAGGCTGACCGTCATTTCTTCTACCGCGGCCGCCATATGCGACGAAGCACTGCTCTGCTGGCTAGCGCTGGTGGCCACGCTACCGGAGGCTTGCTGCAACTGGCCGGCGGTGCCGGACACCTGGCTGATGCCAGCCTGAACGGTGTGCAGGCTGTGCTGTAAACGCTCCAGCAAGCGGTTAAATGCACTGGCTGCGCTACCGATCTCATCTTGACCACTCAGGCTGACACGGCGGGTAAAGTCCAGGTCACGGCTAATCCCCTCAATCGCCTGCTGCATGCGGCCCAGGCCACCGGAGATATTGCGACACAGCAGCGTGCCAGCCACAGCCATCGCAGCCACCACAACCGCTAGCGCCACGGCCAGCTGGATCAGTGCTGTGCGGGCATCATTGCGGTTGGCTTGTTGCAGCTGTTCAGCCAGCTTGCGGTTGTACGCTACGTGCTCGTCCAGTGCCGCTACCAGTGCATTACCGCGCCCTTGCAGCGCACGGGCCACCGCTGCCTGCTGCTCGCCGTTACGCGACAGCGCCAATGTCGGCGCCAGGCCGTCACGATAGACTCGCAGGGACTGGCGGGTTTGTTCCAACAGGCGCTTGTCTTCGGCATCCACCACCATGGGCTCGTACGCTTTCAGCGATTGCTCCACCTCATCCAGCCGCGTGTTGATGACCTGCTCCGACTTCAGCTTGGCGTCAGCATCCGCGTTAGCCAAATGCTTCCACACCTCATTGCGGGCAGACCAGGTGAGGTTGCCGATTTTGCCCAGCAATTCAACGCTGGGCAGGATGTTGCCGGTAAAAGAATCAAAGCGCTCGTCAGCCTGGTTCAGCTTGAATACCCCAGCCAGCCCCACCGCAATCACCACACAACAACTACAGACAAACGCCAGGATAAGTTTCGATACGATCTTCATTGCAGTGCCCTTGAGTAGATACGACAGGTTTGCCTGTTTGCGCCGCCATGTGCCGCTATAGGCTATTGATTCTTATTGCATATCTTATAAGGCGCAAAAAAGCGTAAGGAATATATCATGTCATGAAGTGTTCATTTATCGAACTAGATGCAGGTGTGGCCAGCGCGCAGAGGTGTGTGAAGAAGCGCCGCAGCACACCCGTCTGCTTTTACCTTGTTCTTTCAAAGATTTAAGCAGACAGACCGTTGTGGCTTCAACGCACACTACGTCGTAACAACCCAGGCAGGTAGGCGTGAAAAAGCCGGTGCATGCGCACCGGCCTGATGAGTGGAAAGAGAAACAATATGGCTGGCCAGTCGCCACCAGCCTGCTGCGTACACTACACGCGGTAGCGGTTGGCCTCTTCGCGCATCTGCACCGCCACCGTGCCCAGCGTGTCGGCCAGGCCTGCGGCCCTGCCCGCCGCCTCGCTATTGCTTTCAGCACCCTGTGCTACCTGCTAGACCTGTCTGGCGATGCTATTGGTCGCCGCACTTTGCTCCAGGATGGCATTACTGATGTCCGTGACCAGACAGGCACTCTGACGGGCGCCCTCCAGCAGCTGCAGTATGTTGACGCGGGCCGACACCACACCCTGTTGGCCGCGTGCGACCTGCGTTACTGCCTGGTCCATCTGTGTCACCACATTACCGCTGACTTGTTGAATTGCCTGGATTATCTGGCCGATTTCCTGCGTAGACGCCGCCGTACGTTCCGCCAGCTTGCGCACCTCATCCGCTACCACGGCAAAGCCGCGACCGCTTTCGCCAGCGCGGGCAGCCTCGATCGCCGCGTTCAAGGCCAACAGGTTGGTCTGGTCTGCGACATCGCGAATCACGCTGACCACCGAGGCAATATTCTGGCTACGCTCGGCCAAAACCGTCATCTGCGTGGCAGTATCACTCACCGTACTGGCAATGGTGCCGATATCGCTGACTACCTGCTCGATCGCGCGCTCGCCCTCGCTCGCTTGCTGCGCGCCAGCCGCAGACAAGGCTTGTGCTTCACTGGCCCGGTCTGCCACGTGGCTCAGGCTGACCGTCATTTCCTCTACAGCGGCAGCCATCTGCGCTGAGGCATGGCTTTGCTGGCTGGCGCTACTGGCCACCTGCTGCGAAGCATCTTGCAACTGTTGCGAGGCTGCGGAGACTTGCACAATACCGCTTTGCAGGCTTTGCAAGCTTTGCTGCAGTCGGGCAGTGAGGCCATCAAAATCACCCGCCGCCAGGCTGACCTCATCGCGACCATCGCAGCCCACACGGCGGCGGAAATCCAGGTCGCGGCTAATATCACTGATCGCGCCTTGCAAGCGGGCCAAGCCAAGACGAATGGAACGTGACAGCAAACCACCCGCTGTCGCCAGCAACACAATCGCCGCCAGCACGATCAAGGCAAATTGCAGCTTTGCCCGCTGGGTGGCATCGGCATTGGCATCGTCGGTCTGCTTGCTGAGCTGGTCGTTATACGCAATATGTTCTTCCCATACCTTGATCAGGTCATTCCCGTGGCCACCACTGGCAATCTGCACTGCCGCCTGCATGTTGCCAGCGCGTGATAAGTCCAGCATGGGTTTGAGTTCCGCCTTATATACTGCATAAATGGCTTTGCTGCGCTCGAACAGGTTTTTGTCCTGCTCATCCACCACATAAGCGGCATACTGCGAAAAGTTTTTGTCTATATCATCAAACAGTGCATAAATATCTGATTCGTATTGCTTTTTTCTATTCACATCAGGCTCTGCCAGGTGTTTCCAGAACAATACGCGTACTTGCCAGATATCATTTTTTGAATCATTAAGAATATGAATGCTGGGCAAGATATTGTCTGTAAAATAATCAAAGCGTTTTTCGGCCTCATTGATTTTCCAGACACCCAAACTACCCACTAGTGCTAATGCCAGACTACTACTGATAATAATAGCTATTATTTTTGATACGATTTTCATGTTTTCTCTCACCGGAATGGCTATTGCCTGATTTTTATTGTGCAAGCCCTGCCAGAAATACGGTGAAAATGCCCCATGAGCAATGTGGGATTTCCCCACTATCAGGTGGTCTCCAGCCCGTCGTCTTGCCACCCGCCACCCCAGCCCGTAGAATGCGCAGCTTTCGCCAGCTGGCGGATTGTTTTTTGAATTCAATGCTTTAAGGGTGATGTGTGTCTGATATCGAGCGCCTGGATACCTGGGTGAAATACAAAAACGGGCTGTGCAGCGACTGCATGGCATCCTGTTGCAGCATGCCGGTAGAGGTAAAGCTGCCAGACCTGGTGCGCATGGGCATTGTGGACGAGTTCGAGCTGCAAGAGCCGGTGAAGAACATCGCCAAACGTCTGGAAAAGCAGCGCATCATCCAGCATTTCAATTTCAAGTACGAAGTATTCACCCTCAGCCGCCGCGCCAACGGCGACTGCATGTACCTGGACCAGAAAACCCGGCTGTGCACCATCTACGAACTGCGCCCCAACACCTGCCGCAACCACCCCAAGGTCGGCCCGCGCCCGGGCTACTGCGCCTATACCAAAAACCCCAATCACGGCCGCCGGAGCACCTGATGAGCGACAAACCCGCCCCTAAAGACCCGCTGCAAGGCGTTACCCTGGAAGCGCTGCTGAACGAGCTGGTGGCGCACTATGATTGGCCGCAGCTGGGCAGGCTGGTGAAAATCCGCTGCTTCAACAGCGACCCCAGCATCAAGTCCAGCCTCACCTTTCTGCGCCGCACGCCATGGGCACGAGCCGAAGTCGAGGCGCTGTACATCCAGCTGAAAACCCCCAAACCCGCCCGCCCGCCACGCACACACACCAGCCAGGGCAATGCGCCGCGCGTGCTGTTTGGCAAGAAGAACGACGTCTAGGCCCACGCCAGACGTGCACAGGATCACACCATGAGTAGCCACAGCATGCCGCTGTACCACTTTGATACACGCGTGCTGCGTGTGGCGCAGCTCACACCGCGCATGCGCCGCATCACGGTAAGCTGCCCGGAACTGGCCGTGTTTCACGTGGAAAACGGCCCCAACATCAAGCTGTACTTTGCGCTACCCGGCGGCGGCCGCGCCTCGCGCGCCTATACCGTGCGCCACTTTCGCCGTGATGCGCTGGAGCTGGACATCGACTTCCTGCTGCACGAACCGGACGGCGCCGCCTCGCACTGGGCGCGCCACGCCCAGCCCGGCGACCCGCTGTCGGTGATGGGCCCGCGCGCACCGCTGGACCTGGCCGGCGAACAGCAGCTACTGCTGCTGGCCGACCTGTGCGCACTGCCTGCGGCCAGCGCGCTGCTGGAAAGCCTGCCCGCCGACACCTGCGGCCACGCGCTGCTGGCAGTACCGGCCGAGGACGAGATCATCGCGCTGCAACACCCGGCCGGTATTACCGTGCAATGGGTAGTGAACCCCGCTGTAGACGCGCTGCTACCGGCGCTGGCGGCGCTGCCCGCCAGCCAGTGGCAAGATGCCTACTTGTGGACCGCGGCCGAGTCCGGCGTGGTAAAAGCCATCCGCGCGCACTTCATCGCCGCCGGCCGTACGAGCCGTGCCCGTACGCGGCTGGTTGGCTACTGGAAACAAGGCCTGGCCGAGCACGAATACCACGACCTGCGCCACGTGGAGATGGACGAGACTTGAAATCGGCCACAGCCATCACCATGATGGGTTAGTCCATTGCCCGCCCGGTCGGGAGGGCAATACGGCCCCCTTCGTTGAGGATACAAGATGAAACTGTTCTACTCCCCCGGTGCCTGCTCGCTGTCCCCGCACATTGCCCTGGCCGAGAGCGGCCTGCCGTACCAGTTCGAAAAAGTGAACCTGCGCGCCGAGCCACGCCTCACCGAAAGCGGCGCCGACTTCCGCGCCATCAACAGCAAGGGCTATGTACCGGCACTACAGCTGGACAGCGGCGAGATCCTTACCGAAGGCCCGGCGCTGGTGCAGTACATTGCCGACCAGGCCCCCGAGAAAAACCTGGCTCCGGCCAACGGCACGCTGGCACGCTACCGCCTGCAAGAAGCGTTGAACTTCATTTCCACCGAAGTGCACAAGGGCTTCTCGCCCATGTTCTACAGCCAGGACGAGGCGGTCAAAGAAGCCGCCTGGCAGCGCCTGACCACCCGCTTTGACGCGCTCAACGCCACGCTGGGCCAGCAAGACTACCTGCTGGGCGACAGCTACACCGTGGCCGACGGCTACCTGTTCGTATGCCTGTCGTGGACCAAATACGTTGGCCGCAACCTGGACGCCTGGCCGGCGCTGCAGGCGTTCAGCGCCCGCATCTTTGCCCGCCCGGCAGTGCAACAAGCGATGAAGGAAGAAGGCCTGCTGTAAGCGGCCAACTTGGCCGACACCACCACGCCCTGCCTGTGCAGGGCGTTTTGCCTTGTACCCGCCCCATGAAGGACACCGCATGACCCACCTTGTGAACGTAGACGGCCTGATCGCCGCCCAGCGCGAGTTTGCCACCGCCCGCCACTGGCAGCCGTTTCACACCCCGCGCAACCTGATGCTGGCGCTCACCGGCGAAGTCGGCGAGCTGGCCGAGATCTTCCAGTGGAAAACCGACGCCGAGGCCGCCAACCTTGCGGCCAACCCAGCCGACTACACCCACTTGCAGGAAGAGCTGGCCGATGTGCTGATGTACCTGGTGCGACTGGCCGATGTGACAGGCGTAGACCTGAACGCCGCCGTGGCAGACAAGCTGCAGAAGAACGCCCGCAAGTACCCGGCCGACGGCAGCCGCGCACTGGGCTAAAGCTGCGTTGTCAGGCAGGCGGCACTTATTGCACACTCGCGCCATCAGCCGGCACCCGACCGGCTACCAACACGAGTAAGCACACCATGACACGCCAACTGTTTGCCGCCAGCCTGCTGGCCATGGCCGTTAGCACCACCTGGGCCGCCCCGGTGAAGCTGCGCCTGCTGGAAACCAGCGATATCCACATGAACCTGGTGAACTACGACTACTACCAGGACAAAGCCACCGATGATTTTGGCCTGGCCAAAACCGTCAGCCTGATCAAGACCGCGCGTAGCGAAGCCAGAAACAGCGTACTGATCGACAACGGCGACCTGCTGCAGGGCAGCCCGATGGGCGACCTGGTGGCCAAGGTCAAACCGCTGAAAAAGGGTGAAACCCACCCGGCCTACACCGTGATGAACGCGCTGCGCTACGACGCCGGCAATATCGGCAACCACGAGTTCAACTTCGGCCTGCCTTTCCTGAAGCAGGCGCTGAAAGGTGCTGCCTTCCCCTATGTGTCGGCCAACGTCACCGACGCCAAAACCGGCAAGCCGCTGGTACAGCCCTACACCCTGCTCAAGCGCAAGGTACAGGACGAAGACGGCAAGACGCACACGCTGACCATCGGTGTGATCGGCTTCGTACCGCCGCAGATCCTGATGTGGGATAAAGCCAACCTGGAAGGCCGCGTGCAGGCGCAGGACATCCTGGACAGCGCCCGCCGCTACGTGCCGGAAATGAAGAAAAAGGGCGCCGACATCGTGGTAGCGGTGGCGCACTCCGGCTTCGAGAAGGGTGAACAGCCGCGTTTTGCCGAAAACTCGGTAGCCGGCCTGGCCGAGGTAGCGGGCATTGACGCCATCCTGTTTGGCCACGCCCACGCCGAGTTTCCATCCAAGGCGTTTGCCGACTACCCCAAAGTGAATATCGACAAAGGCACCATCAACGGCGTGGCCGCCACCATGCCCGGCCGCTGGGGCGACCACCTGGGCGTCATCGACCTCACCCTGGACAAGGTTGGCCGCAGCTGGAAAGTGGTCGACCAGCAAGCCAGCCTGCGCCCCATCTTCGACAAGAAAGCCAAAAAGCCCACCGTAGATGCCGACCCCATGGTGCGCGAGCTGATTGGTCATGTGCACGACGATACCCTGACCTACGTGCGCGGCCGCGTGGCCGAGAGCACCGCCCCCATCTACAGCTACTTTGCCCAGGTAGCGGATGACCCGTCGGTACAGATCGTGTCGCAAGCCCAGCTGTGGTATGTGCAAAACGCCGTACGCGGCACCGAATACGAGAAGCTGCCGCTGCTGTCTGCCGCCGCGCCGTTCAAGGCGGGTGGCCGCCAGGGCTGGGGCTACTACACCGATATTCCGGCCGGCCCGCTGGCCATCAAGCACCTGGCCGACCTGTACATCTACCCCAACACCCTGAAAGTGGTGAAGGTAAAAGGCAGCGACGTACGCGAATGGCTGGAACGCTCCGCCGGCCAGTTCAACCGCATCAACCCGCAAGGCCCGGCCACCCAGGCGCTGATCAACCCGGACTTCCGCTCGTACAACTTCGATACCATCGACGGCGTGAGCTACGACATCGACGTCACCCAGCCCTCGCGCTATGACATGGATGGCAAGCTGGTCGCGGCAGAAGCCCGCCGCATCGTGAACCTGCGCTACAACGGCCAGCCGCTGGACGACAACCAGACCTTCCTGGTGGCCACCAACAACTACCGCGCCAGCGGCGGTGGCAACTTCGCCGGCCTCAACGGCAAGCAAATCGTCATTGATGCCCCAGATGAAAACCGTGAAGCACTGGCGCGCTACCTGGCCAGTAAAGGTACCGTGAACCCCAGCCGCGACAACAACTGGCGCATTTTGCCGGTAGCCGGTGTCGGCCTGCGCTTTAGTACGGGTGCCGGTGCCCGCGCCGTGCTGGCACGCCACCCGGAACTCACCCTGGCAAGCGATAACGGCGACGGCTCACTCAGTATCGAGCTGATCAAATAGCAGTGTTGCATAAATGACAAAAGGCTGGTCTATTGATCAGCCTTTTTTATAAAAGCATGCAGCTGTTTTTTACCAAATAGCCACTAATTGTCATTTAATTTAAAACACAAGTCATGACGATTTCAAGCAACTGTTAACCTATTTCTTTTTGTAGACAGCCACTTGAGCGGACATGACGCTATCTGACCACTCGCTTACCCCGCCAACCGGCCAGCTCCACCCGGACGCAGCACGGCTGCAGCAAATCCTGGATTTACTGCCCCATCCCGTCATGCTGTTCCGGCCAGACCATACCGTGGAATACGCCAACGCCGAAGCCCGTCGCCAGTATGGCGAGCCAAAACACGGGCCATGCCATCACTATATCCACGGCAGCAGCCAACCCTGTGACGACGACAAACCCTGCCCGCGCCAGCAGGTAATCGAATGGCGCAAACCTGTCACCACCGAACAAACCTGTACCGACAGCTTTGGCCAGCAACGCTTTTTTGAGATTACCCTGGCGCCGCTATTCAATGCACAAGGCGAGCTGGATGGCCTGCTGGAAACGCACCACGATGTCACCGCCCGCCGCCAGGAAGCCCAGCGCCTGCAGCTGCTGCAAGGCCACCTGACCGAGCTGGCCCACCGTGACTCGCTCACCGGCCTGGCCAACCGTCGTTACCTGGAACTGAAGCTGGACAACCTGGCCAAGGACACCGCATCACGGCTGTGCGCCTTGCTGTTTCTGGACCTGGATCGTTTCAAAGCCATTAACGACGTGCACGGTCACGTCATTGGCGACCGCGTGCTGTCTACCATGGCCGCGCGCCTGCGCGGTGTCGTCCGCACCAGTGACCTGCTGATCCGTGTAGGCGGTGACGAGTTTGCCGTCCTGCTGGAAAGCACCAATGAGAGCGGCGCCCGCGCCGTCGCCAGCAAGATCATCGCCACGCTGTCCGGCCCGGTAGAGGGGCTAAGCCTGCCCAACAGCGTCAGCGCCTCGGTGGGCATTACCCTGTTTACCAGCGGCAGTGTCATGCCACGCGATATCCTGACCCAGGCCGATAGCGCCATGTACCGCGCCAAACGCCGTGGCGGCAACGACCGCGAGCTGGTCAGACTGTAAGCCGGCACGCCCCAAGACAATGCGGCCAACCCTGGTAACAAGGTTGGCCGCATTGTCTTGGCAAACGCTATTGCGCGCTTATAAAAAGCGCAGCGGGTTTACCTTCCATTTTGCCGGGTCTTCATGGCTGACAATCTTGTCGCCCCCGCCAAAGCCCAGTGGTTTGGCCAGGTTCACCAGTTCGGGGGACTGATACACGCCGCTGCGGGTACTGAAAAAGGTTTTCACCGTCGGCTGCAGCAGGTTGCCTTCATTCTGCTCCACCACCACACCCAGCTTGCCAGACTCCAGCAACACCAGCGTCCCTACAGGATAGATCCCCACACAGCGCATGAAAGCCTGCACCAGCTTGGGGTCGAAATGGTATTTGCTCCACTCGTACAGCTTGCGCAGGCCGTCGGTAGCCGACATGCCCTTGTGGTAGCAACGGTCGGCGGTAATGGCGTCGTATACGTCCACGATGGCGGCCATCTTGGCCATGGTGGTGATTTGCTCGCCCGGCAGCTTGTGCGGGTAGCCACTGCCATCCACCCGCTCGTGGTGATGCAAGGTGATATCCAGTGGAATCTCGCCAATACCTGGTGTCTTCAACAAAATGGCATGGCCATCGCCAGGGTGGCGGCGGATGATATCGAACTCTTCGTCGGTGAGCCGGCCGGGCTTGTTCAGCACCTCGTCCGGCACCAGTGCCTTGCCGGTATCGTGCAGCAGGCCGCCCAGGCCCGCCTGGCGGATGGCTTCGCGGTCCATACCTACCGAGCGGCAAAAGGCAATCATCAGCGTGCCGACACTGACCGAGTGCAAAAAGGTGTAATCGTCTTTGTTCTTGATGCGCAGCAGGGTCGTCAGTGCGCCGCCGTTGCGCAGTACCGACTCGGTAATGGACTCGATCATCGGGTCCACCTGCTCCAGCTCCACCGCCTTGCCCAGGCGCACGTCCTGCATCACTGTTTTTACCAGCGTCTGCGCCTGTGTCTTGATGCGGGCGGCGCGGCCCATTTCGTCAGCAAAAGACACCTGGATGATGGGCGAGGGCTCTTTGCTGGCGATCTCCAGCATCTCTTGTTGCAGTGTTTCTTTGACTTCCTGCTCGGTACGGGCGTGCCGAACGTCCAGCCCCTTTTGGGTGTCGATATACACCTCATGGATGCCGGCTTCGATAATCTTGGCTATCTCACTGTCCTGCTTCAGCAAAAAGCTTTTGCGAAAAAAGGGGTGAGAAGCCCAGTCGCAGTTCAGGTCATGCACGAACATGCCGACTTTCAGATCCGAGACATCTATACACTTAATCATTTAATTACTGGCAGCTATAAAAAGAGTGAAGCGGCGCACCAAACGGGTCGCCAAGGCTACAGGCATCAAACCGAAACAGCTACCTGCATCGCAGTAGTTAATTATCGAAGCCATCGGCACGTAATGCCAAGTCTCATTTAAGACTTTGCGCAGACGAATGCACGGGCAGACCCGACAAAGTCTGTTGTATTTCATGTGCATTGTCCACCCGGCCCCGCCCGGTGCTGATCATTTTCTATCCAACCGCAACGGTCAGGCGTAAGGTATTTCTAAAAGAATACGTAGAAATACCTACGGCGGGCTCCTATTCTTCAAGCCAAGTACCGCCCTGACTCAGCACAAGGAATGCCATATGGGAAAAACAGCCAAGTGGGGACACCTGGGCAACCGCATTATCCTGGTCGCCGGGGTGGCAATTGCGGTAGGTTTCAGCAGCATGATCGGGCTCATCGCCAAGCAAAGCTACGACTCGGCCAAGAACCAGGGCTACCAGCTGGCGTCCGAGCAAGCCGGGCGCTTTGCCGATGCCGTCACGGGGGACCTGAGCCGCGGCTTTGCCACGCCCAAACACCTGGCAGATGCGGTAGCCGGCATGCAGCGTGCCGGCGTGGTAGACCGCAAAGTCATCGATAACACCATCCTTAGCGTGCTGGATGCCGAGCCACAAATCATCGGCATGTGGATGTTGTACGAACCCAATGCCCTGGATGGCAAAGACGACCAGTTCCGTCTGGATTGGCCACGGCACGACCCGTCCGGGCGCTACAGCCCCTACATGACGCGGGGCGCAGACGGCAAAGCGGCGCAAGACGTGATGATGTCCAAAGACCGGGTCGAGAAGTTTCCGGAATGGAAAGACAAACTCACCGAATACGTACCGGACTACGACAAGCCGGGCTGGGGTGACTTTTACTACGTGCCGAAAACCCGTGGCCGCGACACCATTACCGAGCCGTTCTTTTACGAAGTACAGGGCAAACAGGTACTTGAAAGCTCGCTGGCCGTGGCCATCAAGGACGGCAGCGGCAAATTCATCGGCGTCGCCGCGGCCGATCTGGCACTGGATACCCTGCAGAAAAAGTATGGCAGCGTGAAGCTGTACGACACCGGCTATGTACGTATGGTGTCCGAAGGTGGCCTGTACGTGGTGAACCCGGATGCCGCGCTGGTAGGCAAACCGCTGGCCAAGGAAGACCCGTTGGCGGCTAACGCAGACAAGATCAAGAAAGGCGAAAGCTTCGTTTACGAAGACAGCGGCTTCACCCACTTCTTTTACCCGATCAAGGTAGGCGAAACCGGCCAGTACTGGGCAGCGGGCGTATCCATCCCCACCGCAGCCATTACCGAATCGGCCGTGAGCCAGCGCAATATGGCCATCGTGATTGGCATCGTGGCGCTGGTCATCATCCTGCTGGTGCTGGCCGCCGTGGTACGTGCACTGACTCGACCGCTGAACACCCTGGCCAACACCATGGAGCAGCTGGCCAGCGGCAAAGGCGACCTGACTGTACGCATCCATGTCAGCAACCGTGATGAAATCGGCCACACTGCCGACGCCTTCAACCGCTTCATCGACAGCCTGCGCGAGATGTTCATCGACGTGCGCGAGCAGAGCCTGGCCGTGAGCCGTAGCGCCGGGCAGCTGGCCGACAGTGCCATCAAGGTAGAACAGGCCTCGGCGCAGCAGTCCGACGCGGCCAGCGCCACCGCCGCCGGTGTGGAAGAGGTCACCGTCAGCGTGCAGCACATTGCCAACTCGGCCAGCGACGCCGAAAGCATCGTGCGCGAAACCGGCCAGCTTACCGAGAAGAGCGTGGCCACCGTGGGCCAGGTCACCGACGAAATCCAGCGCATGACCAGCAGCATGCAGGCGCTGGCCGACCGCATGGGCGCGCTGGGTGAGCGCTCGCAAGAGGTCAACACCATCGTCAACGTGATCAAGGACATTGCCGACCAGACCAACCTGCTGGCGCTGAACGCCGCCATCGAAGCCGCCCGGGCCGGCGAGCAGGGCAGGGGCTTTGCCGTGGTAGCCGATGAGGTACGCAACCTGGCCGGGCGCACTGCCGAAGCCACCGTGCAGATCAGCCGCATCGTCAACGCCATCGGCAGCGAAACCAGCGATGCAGTGGCCGACGTGAAACACAGCCGCGACCTGGTGGCGGTGAGCGTGGACATTGCCCATGCGGCCAACCAGGCCATGCAAACGGTGCAGGAAAAGAGCCACACCCTGGTGATGTCGATTGGCGACATTGCGTCTTCCACCCGCGAACAGTCCAGTGCCACCACCGAGATCGCGCAGAACGTGGAACGCATCAGCAATATGGCACACACCAACAGCGACATCGCACGCGAGGTGCGCAGCGAGGTAGAGCAACTGCGCGAGCTGTCCGGCAACCTGGAGCGGCTGGTGAGCAATTTCCGGCTATAAGACAAGCAGCAGAATCTAGCCCCCAGCAAAAGCCACCCGGTAACGGGTGGCTTTTTGCATGACACCCTATTCATTTACCCTGTGGCATCCCCCGCAAGAAAGCCGCCATGGACTGGCCCGCCTACCTGTTTGCCTGCGCTACGCTAATCCTGACACCAGGTGCCGGCACCCTGTCGGTACTGGGCGCCCGCGCTCGCGGCGGTAAACGCGCAGGCCTCATCGCCATCGCCGGCCTGGCGTGTGGTGACCTGATACTGGTCGTTGCGGTATCCGCCGGCCTGGCCGGCGTACTACAGCAATGGCCCGCAACGCAGCTGCTACTACGCTGGGCAGGCGCCCTGTATCTACTATGGTTGGCCGCAACACTATGGCGCCCACCGACAGCAGTCAGCACAAGGGCAGGACATCATGCCTTCACCCACAGCCTGCTGCTTACCTTGCTGAACCCGAAAGCCATTCTGTTTTTTGCCGTGTTCTCCCCGCCATTTGCGCCACCCGGCAGTGGTATCAGCGGCCTGCTGCTGCCGGGTTTACTGTTCTGCCTGCTCAATAGCCTGTGGCTGCTGCTCTTGCTACTGGGGGCCCCCGCCCAGCTAATTGGCCCACGCTGGCGCCCATGGCTGGCAACCGGCTTTGTCATACTGGCCTGCCGCCTGCTGGCAGGCTAGCCCCTACCCACGCCCCGCCATATTTCGTATAATCCCGCAGTTTTGTTCGCGAGCCGCACCATGATTCCTTCCCGCCCACGCACTGCCGCTTTTGTCGCCCTGGCGCGAGGCGTTGCCGTTGCCGGCCGTGATCGACATGCTGCCGGGCCCGACCGTTTTTGTAAAAAAAGCTCCTGATTGCTCAGGGGCTTTTTTTTCAGCCTTGTTTTTGTCATCTGCCGGAGCGACCCGCCATGCCCAACCCGCTTTATCGCAAGCACATTATCTCCATCCCGGACTTCAGCCGGGCTGAAATGGAGCTGGTGGTAGAAACCGCCGCGCGCCTGAAAGCCAATCCGCGCGCCGACCTGCTGCAGGGCCGTCTGATCGCCACCTGCTTTTTCGAGCCGTCTACCCGCACCCGCCTGTCGTTCGAAACCGCCGTGCAGCGCCTGGGCGGCACCGTGATCGGCTTCTCCGACGCCGCCAGCACTTCCACCAAAAAGGGTGAAACCTTGGCCGACACCGTGCGCATCATCAGCAGCTACACCGATGCCATCGTGATGCGCCACCCGAAAGAGGGCGCTGCCCGCGTGGCCAGCGAATTCTCCGCCGTGCCCATCATCAACGGCGGCGACGGCGCCAACCAGCACCCGTCGCAAACCCTGCTGGACCTGTTCACCCTGCGCGAAACCCAGGGCCGGCTGGATAACCTGACCGTGGCCTTTGTCGGCGACCTGAAATACGGCCGCACAGTGCACTCGCTGGCGCAGGCGCTGTCGCTGTTCGGCGCCAAGTTCTACTTTGTCGGCCCCGAAGCGCTGGCCATGCCGGACTACCTGTGCGAAGAGCTGGACGAGCGCGGCATCAGCTACACCATTGCCAGCACCATCGAAGAAGTGATCCCGCACATCGATATCCTGTACATGACCCGTGTACAGCGCGAGCGGTTTGACGAGGCGGAATACCAGAAGATACAGGGCCAGTTCGTGCTGCGCGCCGACATGCTGCGCAACGCCCGCCCCAATATGAAGATCCTGCACCCGCTGCCGCGCGTGGATGAAATCGCCACCGACGTGGACGCCACCCCGCACGCCTACTATTTCGAGCAGGCGAAAAACGGCGTGTACGCCCGCCAAGCGCTGCTGTCGCTGGTACTGAACGAAACGGTGTGAAAGGAAAAACCATGAGCGAAAAAGTCTACGCCCGTAATGTCGAGGCGCTGAAAAACGGCACCGTGATCGACCATATCCCCGCCGGCCTGGGCCTGCGCATTCTGGACCTGTTCGAGCTAACCAGCTACGGCGAGCGCGTGACCGTGGGCCTGAACCTGTCCAGCGGCCACATGGGCAACAAGGACCTGATCAAGGTGGAAAACCTGGTGCTGACCGAAGGCCAGGCCAACGAGCTGGCGCTGCTGGCGCCCAAGTGCACCGTCAGCGTGATCGAAAACTTCGAGGTAGTGCGCAAGCAAAAGCTGGCGATACCGGCCGAAGTGACCGACCTGTTTGCCTGCCCCAACTCCAACTGCGTGTCGCATGTGGAGCCGGTACAGAGCCATTTCAGCGTGCGCGTGACCGAGCACGACACCAAAATGAAGTGCAAGTATTGCGAAAAGGTGTTCAGCAAGGATATTGTTGTTGCCGTGCGCTAAGTCGTACAGAGGGAAATAGATAGCCAGCTAACGCCACGATGCGATAGCGGTGACAACATGACGAACGCCACTGCCGGCCGGCAGTGGCGTTTTGTTTTGCGGCCAACCCCGCCAGATAGCGGCTAGCCTTGCAACATGGCGTGGCATTCTGCCGATGCCGGCCAGGCCGCCACCCAGCCCGGCAGCAGCTCGGCGGGCATGGGCCGGGCAATACCGTAGCCCTGGCCCAGCTGGCAGCCCAGCTTGCGCAGCGCGTGTGCGTGGGCGGTGGTTTCCACCCCCTCGGCAATCACATCGCGGCCAAAGGCACGCGCCAGGCTGATCACCCCGGCCACGATGGCGCGGTCTTCGCTGTTCTCCAGCATGTCGCGCACAAACGACTGGTCGATTTTCAACAGCGATGCCGGCAAGCGTTTGCAGTAGGTCAGCGAGGAATAGCCGGTACCAAAGTCATCCAGCGCAAAACTGACGCCCAGTGCCTGGCAGGCCTGCATCACGTCCGATACCTGGCCCATATCGTGCAGGGCGGCACTTTCCAGAATCTCCAGCTCCAGGCACTGCGGTGACAGGGTCGGGTAGCGTGCCAGGCTCTGCGCCAGCTGGCTGACAAAGTCGGGCTGCTGCAGCTGGCGGGCTGCCACATTCACGCTCACTGTCAGCTGCAGGCCGTCGCGCTGCCATACGGCCAGCTGGGCCAATGCGGTGTCGATCACCCATTGCCCGACCCGGCTAATGAGCGGGCTGTCTTCGATCAGGGGCAAGAAAGCCCCAGGCAACAGCAGGCCCAGCTCAGGGTGCTGCCAGCGCAACAGCGCCTCGGCCCCCACCAGACGGCCATCCTGCATGTTTACCTTGGGCTGGTAGTACAGGCATAGCTCGCCAGCGGCCAACGCATCGCCCACACGGGCTTGCTGCTCGCTGTGGTCGCGCTGCTGGCGCGCCTGCTGGCTGTCGAATAGCTGGTAACGCTGCCTGCCGTCTTGCTTGGCCTGGTACATGGCCTGGTCGGCGTGGCGTAGCAGGGTATCGGCGTCGCAATCGTCGTAGGGAAACAGCGTGGCGCCGATGCTGGCGGTGAGTTGCAGCTGCAGCTCGCCCAGCTGTAGCGGGCGGGCAATTTCGTGCAGCAGGCTTTGCAGTGCGTGCTCGCATTGCGCCGGGCTGGCCAGCTCGGTCAGCAGGATCACGAACTCATCGCCACCCAGCCGCGCGACGGTATCACCGCCGCGCACCAGCTGGCGCAAACGGTCGGCCAGCGCCACCAGCACCTGGTCGCCCATCTGGTGGCCGTAGCGGTCGTTGACCGGCTTGAAACCATCCAGATCCAGGTAGCACACGCCCAGCAGGCGCTGGCTGCGCCGGGTATGCGCCAGAGCCTGCTGCATGCGGTCGGCCAGCAGTACGCGGTTGGGCAGCTCGGTGAGGGCGTCGTAATAGGCCATTTTTTGCAGGCGGGCCTCTTGCTGTTTCAGCAAGGAAATATCGGAAAACACGCCCAGGTAATGGCTCAGTTGGCCGCTGCTGTCGTAGACGGCGGATATGGTCAGCATCTCGGGGTAGCTGGTGCCATCGCGGCGGCGGTTCCAGATTTCGCCTTGCCACAAGCCCTGCTGGCGCAGGGCCTGCCACATGTCCTGGTAAAAACCGGCCTCCTGGCGGCCGGATGACAGCATGCTGGGGTTATGGCCCAGCACTTCTTCCCGCGGGTAGCCGGTAATGCGCGAAAACGCCGGGTTCACTTCCACAATCAGCCCTTGCGGCGTGGTGAGCATGATGCCCTCGCTGGAGTGGCTGAATACGCTGGCGGCCAACTGCAGGTGTGTCACGGCTTGCTTGCGCTCGATGGCCAGTGCCACCAGGTGCTGCACACTGTGCAACAAGTGCTCGTCGTGAGGGTCCAGCGGCTCGTCGGGCTGGCCCTCGATATACAACTCGGCCAGCACATGGCCATCCAGCGCGGTGACAGGCAGACATAAACAGCCTGCCGGTGGCGGGGCGGTATCGTCCGGCAGACGGAAGGTGCAACGGCGCTGCAGCAGGGTGTGCAGATAGCTGGCCACCCGCTGCAGGCCCTGCGCCAGCGGCGGGTCGCTGTTCATGCATTCCAGCAAAAAGGCACGCGCATCTTCCAGCCGCCGGCTGCGCACCTGCTCCTCTTGCATGGCGATGCGGTCCAGCGCGTAGCCGATATCGCTGGCCATTTCGCTGAACAGGTCTACCAGCTGCTGGTCAAACTCGAAATCGGCGCCGTAGTACACCGCCAGCACCAGCTGCGCATCGCCAGCGTGGCGGATAGGAAAGGCCGCGGTAGCGCCCCAGCCAAAGCGCGCGATACGCTCCACCCACTGTTCGGCCAGTGCTGGCTGCCCGGCCAGTAACCGACGCGCCAGCTCGCGAAAACTGGGGATCACCACCGGCTGCTGCTCGATCACCGCGCGCGAGGCGGCACCGTGGCTTTCGGTTTTGTCCGGCCGCGTCCAGACGGTGATTTCTTCCAGGTAGTCAGCCCCGCTGCCGTATACCGCCAGTGGCTGCAGGTATTGCCCGTCGGCATCGTGCCGGCCTATCCACGCCATGCGCTGGCCGCCGTGCTGCACGGCAATCTCGCAGATACGCTCGAACAAGCGCTGTGGGTCTTGCTCGCGCACGATGGTCTGGTTGGTAAACGATAGCGCCGCATAGGCCTGGTTCAGGCGGTGTATCTGCTGGGTGGCGGCTTTCTGGGCACGGATATTCTTGAAGGTGGTCACCACGCCGGTTTGCCGGCCGTCCTCGCACAGCGCCGTTACCGTCAGCCAGACCGGCAGAAAGCTGCCATCCTTGCAGATCAGGTACTCGTCACACGAGCGCGGCAAGCCGTCCCGCAAGGTATGCGTCACCGGGCAGTCGGCCAGCGGATAGGGGCGGCCATCCGGGTAATGGTGGTGCACCAGCTCGTGGGCGCTGCGTTGTGCCAGCTCCTGGCGGGTATAACCCAGCATGGCCAGCGCGGCATCGTTCACAAAGATGCAGCGCCCGTCCATATCCGAGCCCCACACGCCTTCCCCCAGGCTTTGCAGCAAGGTGGCCTGCTGGTTTTGCATGCGCCGGTGCTGGACTTGCAGGGCCTGGGCATGGCGGTGGTGGCGCCATGCCAGCCACAGTAACCCCCCTGCCAGTACCGCCAGTGTGGCGCTAAGCAGCCATGGGCCCGGCAAGGACGTGCCAGCCTCTGCTGCCAGGCCGGGGCGGGCCAGCAAGGGCAGGGTGGCAAGCAGGTATCGTGGGCGCAAGGGCATGGTGTACAGGTGTTTCGTGAGTCAATGCAGGCCGAAGTGTAACGCGTCGCCCGCTAGTGGCGGCGGCTGGCGTGGCAAGGTAATGACGATGCGCAAACCGCCAACGCTGCCAGACTCCAGCGTGATGCGTCCGGCATGGCCGCGCACGATCTCCCGCACAATGGCCAGGCCCAGTCCGCAGCCATCGCCACCGGCCTGCTGCCCGCGGTAAAAGCGCTCGAACACCAGCGATTGTTCTTCTGGTGGGATACCCGGGCCACTGTCGCAGATCACCAGCTCGACCTCGCTACCGCGCTGCCAGGCCGATACCGTGATTTCGCCGCCAGCCGGGGTGTAGCGCACGGCGTTATCGATCAGATTGGACAGCATTTCGCGCAGCAACAAAGGTTGGCCGCACAGCAGGGCGCTGTCGTCGCCCTCGTAGCCCAGGTCCAGCGCCTTATCCAGCGCCACCATGACAAAGTCCATGGTCACTTCGCGCGCCAGCTCGGCCACATCCAGCTCGCGCGTTTCGTGCTGCGCCGGGCCGGGCTCGGCACGCGACAGCGCCAGCAACTGGTTAGCCAGGCGAATTACCTGGTCGGTAGAGTGCACCAGCGCGGCCAGGCCGGCTTGCTGTTCGGCCGGGTCGGGCTGACGCTGGGTGTATTCGGCCTGGGTTTTCAGCAAGGTAAGCGGCGTGCGCAGCTGGTGGGCGGCGTCGGCAATAAAGCGCTGGCGGATGGATAGCTGGTTTTCCAGCTCGGACAGCGCCGTGTTCAGCGCCATCACCAAGGGCTGCAGCTCTTTTTGCACGCTGCCGACATCCAGCTGTAGCGAGGGGTCACCGGCGCGGGCTTTCAGCGTGCTGCGCAAGCGGCCCAAGGGGCGCAGGGCGCGGTTGATGCCAATGGCCACCAACAGCGCCGCCACGGCGCCGATCAGCCATTGCTGCGCCAGCGATTCGGTAAACAGCCGCCGCGCCAGCGAAGCGCGCGACAGCGTGGTTTCGCCTACCTGCACCAGCAGCAAGCGCTGGCTGCCGGCGTAGTAAAGCGGTACCGCCAGCGCCACGCTGCGGATGGCTTCGTCACGAAAGCTGGCATCGTAAAAGCGCAGCTCGCCAGCACCGGGCAGGGTGGCGGGCAGCGGCAGGTCGGCGTCGCCGGTAATGGTGGAGCCGCCAGCAAAGCCGATGCGGTAAAACACGCGGTCCTGGAAATGCGGGTCGAACATTTCCAGCGCGGCCACCGGGATATCCACCACCAGCTCGCCGTCCTGCACCACGATGCGCTCGGCAATGCTGCGCGCCGAGGCTTGCAAGGTGCGGTCGAAGGCGGCGTTGGCCGCCTCGCGCGCGTTGTCTTGCGCCAGCCAGGCGGTGGCGGCCGCCAGCGGGATCAGCGGGATCACCACCCATTGCACCAGCTGGCGCCGCAGCGAGAGTGTCATTTGGCCACGTCCAGCATATAGCCCAGCCCGCGCAGGGTCAGGATGGCTACACCGCTACCGGCCAGCTTCTTGCGCAGGCGGTGCACGTAGATTTCCATGGCGTCCGGGCTCAGGTCCTGGTCCAGCCGCACGATCTGGTCGGCCAGCACCTCTTTGCTCACCGGCTTGCCCTGGCGGTATAGCAGCACCTCCAGCACGGCCATCTCGCGCGGCGTAAGGGCCAAAGGTTGGCCGCAGACAGTAAAACGCTTGTGCGCCGGCTCGAAGGCCAGCTCGCCACACTGCAGCACGCCGCCTTCGCTGCCCTGGGCGCGGCGCAGCAGGGCACGCACGCGCGCTTCCAGCTCGGCCAGCTCGAACGGCTTGCCCAGGTAGTCGTCGGCGCCCAGGTCCAGGCCGTGGACGCGGGCGTCGATGCCGGACTGCGCGGTGAGCACCAGCACCGGCACGCGGTTGCCACGGCGGCGCAGGCGCTTGAGCACCTCGAAGCCGTCCATGCGCGGCAGGCCGATGTCCAGAATCACCAGCGAATAGGGCTCGTAGGCCAGCAGCTGGTCGGCCTGTACGCCATCCGGCGCAATATCCACCGCATGGCCGGCAGCGCTCAGCGCCTTTTGCAGCCAGGTGGCAATGTCGTGGTTATCTTCTACTAGCAGCAGTCTCATCGTGCTCTCTGTCTGTGGGCTGTGGCCCTGCCGGCGGTGCCGGGCCGGGGTTGGCCGCTTGTATTGCTGTGTTGTCTTTTCATCGTATCACCCGATAGCTGCCTGCCAAGCACCTGTCAGGGGCAGATTGCGGCTTTCTTGCACCACTGCTGCCCGGCTGTCAGACAGTGAAAGGGAAATGAAAGCTAGCGCTGCCTAGACTTGGTGCAACTGTAAGGAGTTGTGAATGCGCCGTTTTCTGCTCACCTGGCTTTGCCTGGCCGCCAGCCCGCTGTTGCTGGCAGGCAATGGCATGCAAAGCGGGCTGACCGAAGCGGCACGACACGAGGGCACTTTGCTGGTGCACGCCACCATCGACCGCGAACAAGTGGCCCCGCTGTTACAAGCCTTTCAGCAGCGTTACCCGTTTATCCGCGTGCAGTACCAGGAGCTGAACAGCGCCGACATCTACCGTCGCGCACTGGGCAATAACGCCGCCAGCGGCGACATCCTGTGGAGCTCGGCCATGGACCTGCAGATCAAGCTGGTGAACGACGGCTACGCCCTGCGTTACCGCTCGCCGCAAAAAGACGCGCTGCCAGATTGGGCCTCGTGGCGGGATGAGGTGTACGGCACCACTTTCGAGCCGGTGGTGTTTGCCTACCACAGCCAGCGGGTAGCCCAGATGCCGCACACGCATGCCGACCTGCGGCGCATGCTGCGGGCACAGCCCAGCCAGCTGCGGGTAGCCACGTACGACGTGGAAGCCTCTGGCGCGGGCTACCTGTTTTTCAGCCAGGACTCGCGGCATAACGCCGAGTTCTGGGACCTGGCCGCCGCGCTGGGCCGCAGCGTGCGCTTTCAGGAAGGCAACAGCCTGACCCTGCTACGCCGGCTGTCGCAAGGCGAGGCCGACATTGCCTATAACGTGCTGGGGCCGTACGCGGTGAGTTTTACCCGCCACCAGCCCCGGGTGCGCTGGGTATTGCCACAAGACTACGCGCTGGTGGTGACCCGGCTGATGCTGATACACAAGGCCGCCCGCCACACGGCAGCGGCCAAGCTATGGACGGATTTTGTGCTGTCGCGCGACGGCCAGCAGGTGCTGTCCCAGGGCAGCGGGCTACCGCCCATACGGGAAGACCTGCCACGGCAGCTGGGCCATATCGACCTGAAACGCAATGCGGCCAACCTTCGGCCGATTCAGGTAGGTAGCGGGCTGCTGGTGTATCTGGATACGGCCAAAAAGAGCCTGTTCCTGAAACGCTGGCGCGAGCAGCTGCCGGCGGCAACGCGCCCGACACACTGAATAAGCTTTAAACATCGTCCCGCCCCGAGGACGTATTACTCGCTGTACCACAACACTGGAGAGACTCATGAAATTGAAAACCCTGCTGGTTTCCTGCCTGGTAGCCCTGGCACCGATGGCCGCACAGGCCCAAGTTGAACAATTCAAGATCATGGCCCCGGCCAACCCGGGCGGCGGCTTTGACACCATCGCCCGTACCCTGGGCGAAGCGCTGCAAGCGTCTGGCCAGGTTAAAAGCGTGGTCGTAGAAAACAAGGCCGGTGCCGGTGGTGCTATCGGCATGGCGCAGTTCGTGAACAACGAAAAGGGCAACCCTAACGCCTTGCTGGTAGCCGGTGCCGTGACTGTGGGCGCGCTGGAAACCAACAAATCGCCGGTGAACTTCGGCATGGTGACGCCGATTTCCCGCCTGATGGGCGAGTTCAACGTGATCGTGGTACCGACCGCCTCGCCGTACAAATCCATCAAGGACCTGATGGCCGCCTACAAGGCCAACCCGGGTGCCGTGAGCATCGGTGGCGGCTCGGCCGGTGGTATTGACCACATCATGGCCAGCCTGATGTCGGAAAAAGCCGGTGTTGACCCGGACAAGCTGAACTACATCCCGTTTGCCGGTGGTGGCGAGGGCAAGGCTGCCGTACTGGGTAACCAGATTACCGCTTACATCAGCGGCTACGGCGAGCTGGCCGACCTGATCAAGGCTGGCAAGGTGCGTGCGCTGGGCATTTCCGCCGCCACCCGTAACCCGGACATTCCGGTGCCGACTATCCGCGAGCAGGGTACCGACGTAGTGGTCTACAACTGGCGTGGCGTGTTTGCTGCCCCCGGCATCAATGCCGCGCAAAAAGCCCAGCTGATCAAGATGGTGGAAACCGCGGTGAAGTCGCCTACCTGGAAAGCCAAAGCCGAGAAAATGGAATGGCTGGACATGCTGCAAAGCGGCGACACCTTCCAGACCTTCCTGAACGAAGACATCAAGCGCACCGCCGTGACTGTCAAGAAACTGAAGCTGGGTAACTAAGCCATGATCAAGCGCGTATCCGGCGAGCAGTGGCTCGCCTTCGGGATCATCCTGCTGGGCCTGTTCATGGCCTGGCAGCTGCAGGACATCCCGAACGATGCCGGCTATGCCGGCATCGGGCCGCGCTTCTTTCCTTCGCTGGTGGTAACCGGTCTGATCGTTGCCGGTGGCGCGTTGCTGATGCAGCGTCGCCACAGTAACGGGCCGGATACCATTCTCAGCGACGGCGAGAACGACGCGGCAGAAGTAGAAGCCGAAGACGAATTTGCCCGTGGCGACGCCGACTGGCGCATGTTCGCCATCGCCAGTGGCAGCCTCATTGCCCATATGGCACTGATTGGCCTGGTGGGTTTCACCCTGGCTGGCACCCTGCTGTGCTTCGGTATTTGTCGTGCACTGGAGACACGCCGCCCCACACTGGACCTGGTGCTGTCTTTTGTTTTGGCCCTGGGCCTGTTTCACCTGTTCAAGACGCTGGGCCTTAACCTGCCGGCGCTGATCCCGGGGGGAGTACTGTAATGGAATCGTTGAATGCCCTGTTCAGTCTGGGCTTTGCTACCGCACTGACCCCGGCCAACCTGCTATGGGCGCTGCTGGGCTGTACCCTGGGTACGGCAATTGGTGTGCTGCCCGGCGTAGGCCCGGCGGTAACCGTGGCCCTGCTGCTGCCGGTAACGCAAAGCGTAGACCCAACCGGCGCGCTGATCATGCTGGCCGGCGTGTACTACGGCGCCATGTTTGGCGGCTCTACCACCTCCATCCTGCTGAATACCCCGGGCGAAGCCGGCTCCATCGTGTCGGCGCTGGAAGGCAACAAGATGGCCAAAGCCGGCCGCGCCGGCCCGGCGCTGTCTACCGCCGCCATCGGTTCGTTTGTGGCCGGCAGCATTGCCACCGTGCTGCTCACCCTGCTGGCCCCGGTGATTGCCGGCTTTGCCCTGCAACTGGGCCCGGTAGAAACCTTTGCCCTGATGATGCTCACCTTCGCTGCCGTGTCGGCTGTGCTGGGTAACTCGCCGCTGAAAGGCTTTATCGCCTTGCTGCTGGGCTTGTCCATGGGCCTGATCGGTATCGAGTCGCAATCTGGCCAGAGCCGCTTTACCTTTGGCCTGATGCCGCTGATCGACGGTATCGACATCGTGGTGGTGGCCATGGGCCTGTTTGCCATTGGCGAAACGCTGTACACCGCCACTTACGAAAACAAGATCGCCGGCCGTATCGAGTCGCTCAAAGGCAGTTTCTGGATGAGCAAAGACGACTGGAAACGCTCGTGGAAACCGTGGCTGCGCGGTACCGCCATCGGCTTCCCGTTTGGCACCCTGCCGGCAGGCGGCACCGAAATGCCGACCTTCCTGTCGTACTCGGCCGAGCGCAAGCTGGCCAGCCCTGAAACACAAAAAGAGTTCGGCAAAGGCGCGATCGAAGGCGTAGCCGGCCCGGAAGCGGCCAACAATGCTGCCGTCACCGGCACCCTGGTACCGCTGCTGACGCTGGGTATCCCCACCTCGGCCACCGCAGCCATCATGCTGTCTGCCTTCCAGCAGTACAACATCGTGCCCGGCCCGCTGCTGTTTGATACCAACCCCGAGCTGGTGTGGGGCCTGATCGCCTCGCTGTACATCGGCAACGTGATGCTGCTGGTGCTGAACCTGCCGCTGGTCGGCCTGTGGGTACAGTTCCTGAAAGTACCGCGCCCGCTGCTGTACGGTGGCATTGTGGTACTGGCCACCATGGGTGCCTACGCGCTGCGCCAGAGCTGGTTCGACCTGATGCTGCTGTACATCATTGGTGTACTGGGCTTCATGATGCGCCGCTTCGACTTCCCGGTGGTGCCACTGGTCGTCGGCCTGATCGTGGGGCCGATGGCAGAAAAACACTTCCGCCGCGCCATGTCCATCCACCAGGGCGACCTGACCGTATTCCTGACGCACCCGATCTCGCTGGCCATCCTGGTGGTGACCGCCGCCATCCTGATCGTGCCGCCGCTGATGAAGCGCCGCCAGAAAATGCTGCAAGCAGCCTGACCCGCCTGTTGATGGCCGCCGTCAGAAGCGGCCGCTCACCCCGTACTCCCGGTACAAGCGATGTTGTACTTCTCACACGCCAGTGGACTCGTCATCAGTCTAGCTGGCGTTTTTTTTTGGCACGCCGCCGGTGGCCCGCTGCCCTGGCTGCTGGGGCCACTACTGGCCATGCTGGGCGGCCGCCTGCTGGGCCTGCCGCTGGCCAGCATCCGCCATAGCCGCGAGCTGGGCCAGGCCATTGTCGGCCTGGCGCTGGGCCTGACCTTCAGCCACACCGCACTGCTGCGCACAGTCGCGCTGGCACCGTGGATAGCCATAGCCGTGGTGTTTGCCTTCTTGCTGGCGTGGCTGGCCATGCAGCTGCTACGGCGGCTATGCCCCGGGCTGGACCCGCTAACCGCCTGGCTGGTGTCGCTGCCTGGCGGCGCGTCGGAAATGACCGCCATCGGCAGCCGGCGCGGGGCAAAAAGCGAATGGATCGTGCTGGGCCAGAGCCTGCGCGTGCTGATTGTGGTGCTGCTGTACCCCGGTGCTTTTGCCCTGTTCGGGCACAGCGCTGCACCGTTTGCCACCACGCTTGCACCACTGGGCAGCAGTGCCTTGCCGTGGCTGCTGCCTGCGCTGGCACTGGGTGCACTACTGCAATGGCGGCGCATACCCAACCCGTGGTTTATCGGCCCGCTCACCATCAGCCTGCTGCTGGCCAGCAGCGGTACGCTGAGCGGCAGCCTGCCGGCTGGCTGGGTAGAGCTTGCACAGCTGCTGATCGGCATTGCATTGGGCGTGCGCTTCGACCGGCAGCAGATGTTGGCCGCACCGCGCTTTCTTGTCGCCTTTCTGGCTAGCCTGGCGCTCTTGCTGCTGCTAGCGGTAGCCGGCGCCTGCCTGCTGTCTATGGTGGCGGGTTTGCCGCCAGCACTGGCCGTGCTGGCCATGGCACCGGGTGGCATTACCGAAATGTGCCTGACCGCGCGCGCCATGGGGCTGGACGTGCCCACCATCATCGCTTTCCAGCTATGCCGGCTGGTGATGGTGCTGCTGCTGGCCGAGCCATTGTCGCGCTGGCTGGTAGCGCAGCCCGCAAAATGCTGAAGCTGGCATGGCATTTGCAAACAGAACCGGGCGACCCTATTACGGACACCACCATGCGTACCCTGTTTACCAAACCTGCCGCCCCTGTCACCAGCGACGCCGTTATCTTCAACTACCAGCAGCCCGCCCGCGCGCGCCTGGTGGCACTGGGCACCGGCAAAAAGCTGTGGCTGGTAGAAACCTTCGACCCCTTGCACAAGGTGTGGGTGTGGCAACAGGAAACCAGCGATATGGAACAGGCCGTGGACGACGCACGGCGGCTCAGCCTGTTCCCTGGCGTACGCGTGGCCTGATTGGTATCAAGCTGGTTTGGTGTGTATCAGCGCCATGGCCACAAGTTGGCCGCATCCGCGTGATGCCAGCCAAAGCATACACGCCGTGGCTGGCGCTCAGCACTTATCAACAGGCTGTGGATAAATGCCGGGGTGGCTATCGGGTATCAGCATGGCCGGCAGCTGGCTCAGGTAAAAGTCTAGTGGCCCGGCACTACCGATCATGGCGTAAGCGTAGCCACGCTGGTGTAGCGCATGCAGGCTGGCCAGCAGCAAAATACGGCCAAACCCTTGACCTTGATGACTTTTCTTTACCCCTGTCGGCCCGAAAAATCCCCGCGCTGTCACGTCATAGCAGGCAAAGCCCAGTAGCTCGCCCCCCTGCTGCAATACCCAGGCGGTAGGCGGCATACTGCGAAATGCCGTATCGAATTCATCGGCCCAGCCATCAGAAAACTCACGGCTTATCCACATGCGCATGGCGCTACGCTCGTGTGGCAGAGGGTGGCGCAATACGACGCCGTCGGGTATGGCAGGGCAGGGTGGCAGCTCATAAAGCTTGACCAGAATATCGGCAGGCATGGCGGCTCGCTGTGGCTAGGGCAAACCTGATTAATACCACTTAGCCCCCACGAACGGTACCCTGCTGCCAGCGCAACTGGGCGGCGAAGGCCGCCGCAAAGGCGTCAACGGGCAGGGGGCGGGCAAACAGGTAACCCTGGCCGTACTCTACCCCCATGCTGGCCAGCTGCTCGGCTTGCAGCTCGTTTTCTATGCCCTCGGCCACCAAGCTGGAGCCGATAGCGCGGGCAATGCTGACGATTTCCGGTATCAGGCTGGAACGCAGCGACAGGTCTTCCATTTCGAACACAAAAGAGCGGTCTATCTTCAGTACATCCGGCGCCATGCGCTTGACGCGGCCCAGGTTGGAGTAACCGGTACCAAAGTCGTCTACCGAGACCTGGTAGCCCGCTTGGCGCAGGGCGGCGATTTCGTGCACCACGGTGTCGTCGTAGCTTTGTTCCACGATTTCCAGCCCCAGCTGCAAGTCGGGCCGGCACAGCATGGCCTGTAGCGGGGAAATCAGCGCGTCCAGGCGGCGGAACTGGATATTGTCGGGAAACAGGTTCACCGCCACCTTGAAACCATCGGTGGGTGGCAGCGCCTGTGCCAGCTCGCGCAGGCTTTGCTGCAGCACAAAGCTATCCAGCACCCAGCCCAGGCCCTGCTTTTCGATTTCCGGCAGCGCCAGCTGCGGGGAGATCTGCTCGTCGCCATCGCGGATGCGCATCAGCACCTCGCAACCTACCCAGCGCCGCGTAGTCAGCTCGACAATCGGCTGGTAATAGCACTGCACGCAGCCTTCTTCCAGCAGGTTGCGGATACGGGCGCCAATACGCTTTTGCCTGGCCAGGATGGGGGTGACAAAGCCAGTAACCAGCAGGCCGATCAGCGAGGCCGCCACCGCTACCAGCAGCAGGATCAAACCCTGGCGCTGCAGGATCTCCGGCAGGGTCAGGTAGGACTGCACCACCCACGGCGTGCCTGGAATGTAGTCGGTACGCACCAGGGCCTGGGCGGTCCAGTCAAAGCCTTTCAGTGGCCGTTTCAGCGCGGTCTGTTCGTCAAAGTAGCGCGACCAGTACGGGGTGAGCCTGCCGCTGACAAAGACACGCCCCGGCAGCGCATCGGCCAGCTGCAGCCCCAGGACGTCCACATCGCGCAACAAGGCCGACAGGCTGTCCTGGTTCACCACCACGTTGAAACGGCCCTGCTGCATGACCATGGCGCGGTAGCGCCACTGCCCCAGCAGGATAGGCGCGTTGAACCAGATGGACTGATCTACGCCGTTGCGGATTTCGCGCAGGGCAGGGGTAAGCGGCAGTAGCGGGGACGCCAGCAGGCCTTCGCTGCTGGTACACACCAGCCGGTTTTGCAGGTCGAAAATGCCGACATCGCGGATATGGCGGCTGGCAAAGATCCGGGTGCGCAGCCGCACCAGGGTAGCGTCGTCACATACCGGCATCACCAGGCGGTTGAGGCTGGCCAGCATGTCTTCCTGCTCGCGGGTAATACCGCTGATCTGGGTGGCCAGCCGCTGGTGGGTGGCGTACAGCTTGCGGCTTTCCACCACCACAAACAGCAGCATGGCCAGCAACAGGCACAGCAAGGCTGCCAGCACGCCGCTGGCGATACCGTAGCTGGTGGCAAAGACACCGATATGCTTTCTGACACGGTTCATCGGCTGGCAACGCCTGTATCTCTGGAATGACTTACTAATTTCTCATTTTTTCATTAATTCTTTCTTTCAGTTTATAAACAACACAACAGCATTGATGCCGGCTGATACGCCCCACCGCGTGGGCCAGGCATAAAAAAACGGGCCTTGCGGCCCGTCAAACACCCTCAAACAATGCCCGTTACGCCGCCGCGCCCTTGTGGGCAGGCGGCGTGTCGAACGCTTTGCGCAGCTCGGCCAGTCTGGCTTGTGCGGCCTGGTGGCCGGCTTCTTTTACATGGCCGAAGCCGCGAATCCCCTCGTACACTTTCACCATCTCGGTAGCGGTGCCCAGGTTGGCCGCAGACAGCGCGCCCAGCAGCTGGCCTACCAGCGTCTCGAACTCGCCTATCATGGCGCGCTCCAGCCGGCGGTCGGCCTGCCAGCCAAACGGGTCCAGCGCACTGCCGCGCAGGCCTTTGAAGCGGGCAATCACGCCCAGCGCCTTCAGCGCCCACGGGCCCAAGTTCACCTTTTTCGGCTGGTGGCCGGTCATCCAGCTGGCGCCGAAATGGAAAGTCAGCTTGAGGTCACCGTCGAACTGCTCGTGCAGCGCGCGCTGGAATTCGCCATCGCTGTACAAGCGTGCCACTTCGTACTCGTCCTTGTAAGCCAACACGTGGTAGTAGGCGCGGGCTACCGCCAGTGTCAGTGCACTGCTGCCCGGTTTTACGCGCTCTTCGGCGGCTTTGACCTGCTCCACCAGTGCCTTGTAGCGTGCGGCCAACTTGTCGTCCTGGTAGGCCACCAGCTCTTTGCTTCGGTGGTGCAGCACGCCTTCTACCGTGTCACGCGGTACAAACTGCACCACGGCCGACGGGCTGACCAGGGTCTCGATGCGCGCCGGGTCGTGTGCGGCGTGGCGGCCCCAGACAAAAGCCTGCTGGTTGAACTTCACGGCGGCGCCGTTCAGCTCTACTGCTTTCATGATGGCTTCCAGCGATACCGGCACCAGGCCTTTTTGCCAGGCGTAGCCCAGCATGAACATGTTGGCCGCAATGGCATCGCCCATCAGCGCGGTGGCAATACGCGTGGCGTTCACCTCGGCAAAGCGGCTGCTGCCTACCGACTCGATAATGGCTTCCTTCATGGCCTTGGCCGGGAAGCGCACGTCCGGGTTTTTCAGGAAGGCACTGGTCGGTGATTCGTAGTTGTTCACCACCACGTGGCTAAAGCCTTCGCGCATCTTGGCCAGCGCTTCCTCGGCGGCGGTCACCACCAGGTCGCAGCCCAGTACCAGGTTGGCATCGCCAGCGGCAATGCGCACCGCGTGCAGTTTTTCCTGGCTATCGGCAATGCGCACGTGCGACCACACCGAGCCACCTTTTTGTGCCAGGCCGGCCATGTCCAGCACGGTCACGCCCTTGTTATCCAGGTGCGCGGCCATGGCCAGCACCTGGCCGATGGTGACGACGCCGGTGCCGCCCACGCCAGTGACCATGATGCCAAACGGCTCGTGCAGGCTGAGCAGCTGCGGCTGCGGCAGGGCGCCCATGCTGTCCAGGCTGGCAGCGGCACCACCCGGTTTTTTCACGCTGGCGCCGGCCACCGAGACAAAGCTGGGGCAGAAGCCTTCCACGCAGGAAAAGTCCTTGTTGCAGCTGCTCTGGTCGATCTTGCGCTTGCGGCCCAGCGGGGTTTCCACCGGCAGCACCGACAGGCAGCCGGATTTCTTGCCGCAGTCGCCACAGCCCTCGCACACGCGCTCGTTGATGAAGGCGCGGCGGTCCGGGTCGGGGAATTCCTTGCGTTTGCGGCGGCGGCGCTTCTCGGCGGCACAGGTCTGGTCGTGGATCAGGATAGTGACGCCAGGCAGCTCGCGCAGCTCTTTTTGCAGGCGGTCCAGCTCGCGGCGGTGGAACACCTCCACCCCCGGTGCCAGGCCTTCTTTCAGGCCGTGCGCGGTACGGTATTTGTCCGGGTCGTCGCTGGTAATCACGATGCGGCCAACCCCTTCGGCGTGCACCTGGCGGGTAATCATCGGCACGTCCAGGTAGCCGTCCACGTTCTGGCCACCGGTCATGGCCACCGCGTCGTTGTACAGAATCTTGTAGGTGATGTTGACCTTGCCCGCCACCGCGGCGCGGATGGCCAGCAGGCCGGAGTGGAAGTAGGTACCGTCACCCAGGTTGGTGAAGATGTGCTGGGTGCTGGTAAACGGCGCCTGGCCCAGCCAGGTAATGCCTTCGCCGCCCATCTGGGTAAAGGTCTTGGTGCTGTCGCCCTCGATCCAGTGCGCCATGTAGTGGCAGCCGATACCGGCCACGGCGCGGCTGCCTTCCGGCACCTTGGTGCTGGTGTTGTGCGGGCAGCCACTGCAGTAGTGCGGAATGCGTGCGATGGCTTCACGCGGTTTCACCAGCTGCGCTTCTTTGTCGTCGTAGAACTTCAGGCGGTCGTGAATCACCGGGCTGTCGTACAGGTTGGCCAGGCGCTTGGCAATGGCGCGGGCGATCATGGCCGGAGTCAGCTCGCCGGCGGCCGGCAGCAGCCAGTCGCCGTGCGGCAGCGCCCATTCGCCTTTTTCGGCAAACTTGCCCACCACGCGCGGGCGTACGTCGTCGCGCCAGTTGTACAGCTGCTCTTTGAGCTGGTATTCGATGATCTGGCGTTTTTCCTCGATCACCATGATCTCTTCCAGGCCTTGGGCAAACTCGCGCACGCCTTCCGGCTCCAGCGGCCACACCATGCCCACCTTGAAGATGCGCAGGCCGATGTCGGCGGCCAGCTGCTCGTCGATGCCCAGATCGTCCAGCGCCTGCATCACGTCCAGGTAGCTCTTGCCACAGGTGATGATGCCCAGCCGCGCCTTGGGCGAATCCAGCGTCACGTGGTTCAGCTTGTTCACACGGGCGTAGGCCAGCGCCGCGTACAGGCGGTGGTGCAGCACACGCTTTTCCTGCGCCAGCGGGGTGTCCGGCCAGCGGATGGACAGGCCATCGGGCGGCAGCGGAAAGTCCACGGGGATCAGCGTTTGCACGCGCTCGGGGCTGATATCCACCACGGCGGCGCTTTCGATGGTGTCGGAGATGGCCTTGATCGACACCCAGCAGCCGGAATAGCGGCTCATGGCCCAGGCGTGCAGGCCGTAGTCGATGACCTCTTGCACGCCGGACGGGCTGAGCACCGGAATCATGCTGGCGGCCAGGATGTGGTCGGACTGGTGCGGGAAGGTGGACGACTTGGCGGCGTGGTCGTCGCCGCAAATCAGCAGCACGCCGCCGAACTTGCTGGTGCCGGCTACGTTGCCGTGCTTGATCACATCACCGGAGCGGTCGACACCCGGGCCCTTGCCGTACCACATGGAGTACACACCATCGTACTTGGCCCCCTCGAACAGGTTGACCTGCTGCGTGCCCCACACGGCGGTGGCGGCCAGGTCTTCGTTCAAACCGGGGTGGAATACCACATTGTTGGCCGCCAGGTGCTTGCTGGCCTTTTGCATGACCTGGTCCACATTACCCAGCGGCGAGCCGCGGTAGCCGGTAACGTAGCCGGCGGTATTCAGCCCGGCAGCGCGGTCGCGCGCCTGTTGCATCATGGGCAGGCGCACCAGCGCCTGGATGCCGTTCAGCAGTACCTGGCCGGTAGGTGCCGTGTATTTGTCTTCCAGTTCGACGTGGCGAATCGACATGGTGTCTCCTCCATCTGTGTGCTTGTCGCAGCGGGTCGGGTGAAGCCTTGTGGGCTATCCCGTCCTGGTGATGTGGCCCGGCGGCGGTAGGCTGCAGGGCGTTGTCTCTGTCTCTTTATAGTGTGTCGGCAGCTGTGCTACCGCTTTGTGCGAACACTAGTTGACGTAAACGTAAACGTCAAAAGCTTTGTCGTTTTTTTCTGCTTCGCGCGCGGGCGAGTGCGGCAAATGTGCCAGTGCAGCAAAAGCGCCCCTGCGCCAGACAAAACACTGCGTTCTGTTAGCGTGGTTGAGCGCGCCGTCACCGCACCGCTACAGTGCAGCCTTGAGCCATTGTCGCCACCGGCTACCCGCCGGCCTGCGGCCCACCTTCGAGACGTATCCATGTCATCTGCACCCAACGAAACCGGCAAAGGCGTGCTGTACGCCACCGGCGCGTTCTTTATCTGGGGCCTGTTCCCGCTGTACTGGAAACCGCTGCACGCGGTACCGGCGCTGCAAATTTTGTGTCACCGCATTGTGTGGTCGGCGCTGTTCGTGGCGATCTTGCTGCTGGTGCAGCGCAACTGGCGCTGGCTGGGCGACAGCCTGCGCGACGGCGCGCGCCTGCGCGTGTTTGCATTGTCGTCGCTGCTGCTGTCGTTCAACTGGCTGATCTACATCTGGGCGGTCAATGAAAACCGCGTGGTGGAAGCCAGCCTGGGTTACTTCATCAACCCGCTGGTGAACGTGCTGCTGGGGCGCCTGTTTCTGGGCGAACGCCTGACGCGCACACAGGGCATTGCCATCGGCCTGGCGACGCTGGGCGTGGCGTGGCTCACGCTGTCGGTAGGTACGCTGCCGTGGGTGGCGCTGAGCCTGGCGGCGACCTTTGGCGTGTACGGCCTGCTGCGCAAAAAAGCGCCGCTGCCGTCGCTGGAAGGGCTGGCGCTGGAAACCTTCCTGATGCTGCCGCTGGCGCTGGCGGCGCTGCTGTGGTTTGCCATGCGCGGCGATGGCGCCTTTGGCCAGCTGGGCCTGGCCACCGATGCGCTGCTAATGGGTGCCGGCGTGGTCACCGCCATCCCGCTGCTGCTGTTTGCCAGCGGTGCACGCCGGTTGAAGCTGGCCACGGTAGGGCTGATCCAGTATCTGGGCCCCACCATCCAGCTGCTACTGGGCGTATGGCTGTACCACGAGCCGTTCGACAGCAGCCGCGCCATCGGCTTTGGCCTGATCTGGGCGGCGCTGGCACTGTACTCCGGCCACGGCCTGCTGGGCTACCTGAAAGCACGGCGCGCCGCTGCTGCCTAGTGCCAGACGTTGGCCGCAACACCACAAGGGCAAGCCATACGGCTTGCCCTTGCCATTGGTCGACAGCGCCAATGCTGCACTACCGTCGTGCGCGCCGCTGTCGTAAGCTGTTTGTCATCTCAGCCCGCCATCCGCCCAAGCCAGCTGGTGGCCGCGCCACAAGGAGCCTGCATGACCATCCTGCCTTACGCCCCACACCAGCACGCCGCGCTGGCGCAGCTCTACCTGGACACACGCCGCAGCAGCTTTCCCTGGCTGGATAGCCAAGCCATGCAGCTGGCCGACTTTGCCCGCGACACCGCTGACGAAAGCCTGCTGGTCGCGCAAGACGCCCACGGCCAGGTGCTGGGCTTTGCCAGCGTGTACGAAAAAGAAAACTTTCTGCACCACCTGTACGTGGCACCCGCCGCACAAGGGCAGGGCATAGGCCAGGCCCTGCTACAGGCCGCTGCGCTACGTTTTACTGCTGCACCGTCGCTGAAATGCTTTGCGGCCAACCCGCGCGCGCTGGCGTTTTACCGCCAGCAAGGCTGGCAGCCGACAGGCGAAGGCGTGGATGCCGCCGGCCACCGCTGGCTACGCCTGAAGGGGCCACAGCCAGGCATCGTCTTCAGCACCGACTGCGCCCGGCTGGACCGCGAGCTGGTGTACCAGTACCTCAGCCGCGAGTCGTATTGGGCTGCCGGCCTGCCACGCGACCTCTTCGAAGCCTCGCTGCAGGGCTCGCTGGTGATCGGCGGCTACCACGCCGACGGCCAGCAGCTGGCCTTTGCCCGCGTGATTACCGATTACGCCACCTTCGGCTACCTGGCCGACGTGTTCGTGGTAGACAGCGCACGCGGCCAGGGCATCGCCAAGGCGCTGATGCGCTACCTGCAGCTGCACCCGCGGCTGCAAAACCTGCGCCGCTTCATGCTGGCCACCGCCGATGCCCACGGCCTGTACGCGCAGTTCGGCTTTGGCGCGCTGGGCAAGCCGGAACGCATCATGGAAAAAGTGGAACCGGCCATTTACCAAAGGTTGGCCGCAGAGCGGGGGCAGGCATGACCCGCAAGGTATTCTGGGACGACCCCTATCTATGCACGCTGGACACCACGGTGGCCACCGTGGCCGGCGATGAGGTCACGCTGGCTGCCACCATCCTGTACGCCGAAAGCGGCGGCCAGGAAAGCGACCACGGTAGCATAGCCGGCTGGCCGGTGCTGGCAGCACGCAAGCAGGATCACGGCATTATTTACACCCTGCCGCCGCAACATGGCCTGCAGCCCGGCGCGGCCGTGACGCTGCAGCTGGACTGGCCACGGCGCTACCGGCTGATGCGGCTGCATTTTGCCGCCGAGCTGGTGCTGGAAACGATTTACCAGACCCTGCCGGACGTGGAAAAAATCGGCGCCCACATTGCCGAGCACAAGGCGCGCATCGACTTTGCACTGCCGCAAGCCATCACCCCGCACCTGCCTGCCTTGCAGGCCCGCATCGACGCACTGATTGCGGCCAACCTGGCCATCACCAGCGCCTTTTCCGACGCGGCCAGCGGCCGCCGCTACTGGGCGCTGCCCGGCATCGCCCACGTGCCCTGTGGCGGCACCCACCTGCGCCACAGCGGCGAGGTTGGCCGCATCGCGCTGAAACGCAAGAACGTGGGCCGTGGCAAGGAACGGGTGGAAATCACGCTGCTGGACGATGCGCCCGCATGACAGCACAGCAACAAAAACTGGGCTGCTGCTGACAGCAGGCTGGCAGCAGGGGGGGCGTAGGCTGTGGTTTCACACTACAAAGGAAACCCGTCATGTCTACCGCCATCGTTGCCAACCTGCAGCTGATCTACGTCAGCGATATCGCCCGTTCCACCGCCTTTTACCAGCAGCTGTTTGCCGCCGCGCCGGTATTCGTCAGCCCGCAGTACGTGGCCTTTGCCGGCAGCGGCGACGCGCTGTTTGCGCTATGGTCCGGCACGGCACCCGATACTGCCGCCGCACCGCGTGGCGAGATCGGCATCATGCTGCCAGATGGCAGCACCGTGGCGGCGCTGTATGCGCGCTGGCAGCAGGATGGGCGCCTGAACATCATCAGCCCGCTACGCGAAGAACCCTACGGCCAGACATTTGTCCTGGCCGACCCGGACGGGCACCTCATCCGCGTGTGCCAGCGGGATTGATACGGCTAAGCCGGCGTGCGCGCCGGGCGCCGGCTGCTGGCCAGCTGCACGCACAGCACGCTCAGCAGTACGGTAGCCATACCGGCCAGCGTCCAGCCGTGCAGGCTTTGCCCCAGCGCTACCCAGCCCAGGATGACCGCCGCCACCGGGCTGAGCAGGCCCAGCGCCGACACCGCCACCGGCGGCAGCAGGCGCAGGCCGCGAAACCACAAACCGTAGGCCAGCAGCGCGCCCACCAGCGACAGGTAGGCATAGCCCGCCACGTTGGCCGCAGACAGCGTGGGCATCGGCGGGTCCAGCCACAGTGCTGCCGGTAGCAGCATCAGCCCGCCCAGCGTTAGCTGCCAGCCGGTTAGCGCCAGCAAGGGCAGGCTGCTGCCCCAGCGCCGCGCCAGATACATGCCCAGCGCCATCACGATGGCGCCGCCCGCCGCCGCCAGCACACCCAGCGTGTCCCACTGCGCATTCCCCGCATTCAGCAGCACCGCCATGCCGGCCAGGCCCGTGCACGCCGCCAGCAACACCAGCGGCCGGGGCGTTTGCTGCTCCAGCAGCCACAGCAAGCCCATCATCAGCAGCGGCTGAATCGCCCCCAGTACGGCGGCGATACCACCGGGCAAGCGGTAGGCCGCCATGAACAACAGCGCCTGGAAGGCACCGATATTCAGCAGCGACAGCAGCAGCAAGCGCGGCCACTCCTGCCGTTGCGGCAGGTGGCGCGTCCACAACAGCAATAGCAAACCGGCCGGCAGCACGCGCAGCACACCCGCACTAAACGGCAGGCCGGGCGGCAACCACTGCGTGGTCACCAGGTAAGTGGAACCCCAGATCAGCGGCACCACGGCAGTTAACAAGGTATCGCGCCACAAACGGGAAGCGGTCGTCACGGTGATATCTCCAATTCAAGATATAATCAGCGTATCGATAATTTATCTTTAACTCAAGATATTTATCTTGAACACGAGCTATCTGGAGCCGGCATGGATACCCCGAACACCCCCGACGCCGTGGACGCCATCCGCGCACAGTGGCAGCGCGAACGCCCCGACCTGGACACCCGCCACATGGCCATCATCGGCCGCCTGGGCCGCTGCAGCATCCAGCTGCAAAAGCGGTTGAACGACACCTTTGGCCAGTACGGCATCAGCAACTGGGAATTCGACGTGCTGGCCACGCTGCGCCGCAGCGGCGCGCCTTACTGCCTGGCGCCCACCGCGCTGTTTTCCAGCCTGATGCTGTCGTCCGGCACCATGACGCGCCAGCTGCAGCTGCTGGCCGAGCGCGGCCTGGTGTGCCGTCTGCCCAACCCCGACGACGCACGCAGCCTGCTGGTGCAGCTCACCCCGCAGGGGCTGGATCTGGTGAACGAGGTAGTGGGTGCGCATGTGGATAACATGGCGCGCATCCTGGCACCGCTGGACGCCGCACAGCTGGATGCGCTGGACGCATCAATGAGCGCGCTGCTGGCCACGCTGGAACCCGCCGCGAAAGCGGGGCGCTGATGCTGCTGTACGACCTGGCCGCCGTGGGCGCGGCCACCTGCTGGGCCGCTGGCGGCCTGATCGGTGCCACCCCGGCGCGGCACTTCGGCCCGTTTGCCTTCAGCCGGCTACGGCTGAGCTTCCTCACCGTGCTGCTGGGCGCTGCCAGCCTGGCGCTGGGCGGCTGGGCCACGCTGCACAGCGCCGCGCTGCTACCGCTCACGTTATCGGCGCTGTTCGGCATTTTTCTGGGCGATGCGCTGATGTTCGCCGCCATGAACCGGCTGGGCCCGCGCCGCACCGGCCTGCTGTTTGCCACGCACTCGGTGTTTTCGGTGGCGCTGGGCGTACTGCTGCTGGGCGAGGCACTGAGCCTGCAGGCGCTGGCCGGTAGCGTGCTGGTGTTTGGCGGCGTGCTGGTGGCGGTGGCATTTGGCCGCCGCGATGGCAGCACCCACCAGTGGGAACAAAGCCAAGGCCTGAAAGCCGGCGTGGCACTAGGCCTGGCCGCTGCGCTGTGCCAGGCATGCGGTACCTTTTTTGCCAAACCGGCCATGGCCAGCGGGCTAGACCCGCTCACCGCCAGCGCCCTGCGCATGGCGATAGGCTGTGCGGCCAACTGGCTGCTGTGGGCCAGCGGCAGCCGCCTGGCCCGCATGGCCAACCCGCCCACGCCGCGCATGCTGGGCCAGCTGGCGCTGAACGGCCTGGTGGCGCTGGGGCTAGGCATGACACTGATCATGGTGGCGCTGCAAGGCGGCAACGTAGCCACCGTGGGCATGCTGTCGGCGCTCAGCCCGGTACTGATCCTGCCCATGCTGTGGGCGGTCACGCGCCAGGCCCCGCCGCTGCTAGGCTGGCTGGGCGCCGCCATCAGCGTAGCCGGCACTGCGCTGCTACTGGGGCGTTAGGCTCGGCATACCCGCTACTGATTATTTCCCTTTGGTAGCGAATCATTTTCTGTACCGCGGGTTTATTGCCAGCCAGTGCAGGGCCACAATGGCACCATCGTTCCCGGAGCCCTGCCATGTCCGAACCCCTGCTTTCCCCGCTGCACACCGACCCGGCCAGTGGCCTGACTTACCGTACCCAGGCGCGGCCACCAGCGCAGGCCAGCCGGCTGCTGGTATTGCTGCACGGCGTGGGTGGCCACGAACAGCAGCTGGCCGGCCTGCTGCCGCTGCTACCCCCAAACTGGCTGATAGTACTGGTACGTGGCCCGCTGCAGTTCGGGCCGCAGCAGTTTGCCTGGTTCGAGGTACAGTTCGGCAGCGATGGCCCGCGTATCAATGCACCACAAGCCGAGCACAGTCGGCAGCTATTGCTCTTGCTGCTGGCCAGCCTGCAATACCAGTTTGGCGTGGTACCGGAACACTGCACCGTGGCTGGCTTCAGCCAGGGCGGCATCATGAGCGCTAGTGTCGCACTGACCTCGCCCGGCAGCCTGGGCCACTTTGCCGTGCTGTGCGGGCGCATCCTGCCGGACATTGCGCCCATCCTCGCCGAAAAATCGTCATTGGCGCTGCTGAACGGCTATCTGTGTCACGGCGAACACGATGACAAACTGCCCTTCAGCTGGGCCGAACGTGCTACCGCCTGGCTAACCGAACTGGGTGTGCCGCACACGCTGCAGCGCTACCCGGCCGGGCACCAGCTTACCACCGCCATGGCGCAGGACTTCGCCAGCTGGCTAGCCCGCCGCTAAGCCCGCCACCAAAACAATGCGGCCAACCTTGCCCAAGGTTGGCCGCATTGTTTATTAAAAACCTATTAAAAACCGCTGCTTACTGGTTGGCGCGCACCCATTTGTGCCACTGTGCAAACAGCTCGGGGTTCAGCGCGGCGATGGCGGAGCGCTTCCAGATGGTGTCGGCCCAGTAGTCGTCGGTGTTCAGGCTGGCGATGCGCCCGCCGGCTTCTTCCAGGATCACCGCGCCGGCGGCGTAGTCCCACAGACGCTGGCCGCCGTGCAGATAAATGTCGTAGCGGCCGGCCGCCAGGAAGCACCAGTCCAGCGTGCTGGAACCCATGCTGCGCTGGCTGCCAAACGGCGCCACGCTGCCCATGCGCGCGGCCAGCTTGCCGGAACGCAGGTATTTGATTTCCACGGCGGCAATGGCGTCGCCCATACTGTTGGACACGGTTTTCAGCGGCAAGCGCTGGCCGTTCAGGTAGGCACCGCCGCCACGGCGGGCGTAGAACATTTCGTCGGATACCGGGTTGTAGATCACACCCAGCTCGCTCACGCCGTTCACCATCAGCGCCACCGACACGGCAAAGTAGGGCAGGCCGTTAACAAAGTTGGTGGTGCCGTCGATGGGGTCGACCACCCACAGGCCGGCCTGATTGGCCGCCCATAGGGCGTCTTGCTCGGCCATGGTCATTTCTTCGCCCAGCACCGGGTAGGGCAGGATGGCGGGCAGGCGCTGCTGCAGTACCTGCTGGCAGGCCAGATCGGCTTCGGTAAACAGCGAGCCGTCCTCTTTGCGCGTCTTGCCCACGCGCAAAAAGCGCGGCATGACCTCGTAACGGGCCACGTCGCGTACGACCTGTATTACCTGATCGACCACTTGCATCCATCTCTCCTCTCGCGCTGCGGGCAGGCCCGCTTACCACCGTGTAATGTTTATGTTGTTGCACGTGCAGCAAACCAAGCAAAATACCGTTATCAACACGAACGATCAACACACCATGCCAAGGTTTTTTATAGATATTGCCCTTGCTGCCGGGCAAACCCTGGCACTGCCGGATACGGTAGTGCGCCATGTGCAGGTGTTGCGCCTGCGCGCCGGTGACGGCATCACGCTGTTTAACGGCCGTGGCGGGGAGTACCAGGCAACGCTGACCGATATCGCCAAACGCGACGTTAGCTGCACGATCACGGCATTTGACGACACCAGCCGCGAATCACCGGTATGGCTGGGGCTGGCGCAGGCCATTTCCAGCGGCGACCGCATGGAGTTCACCCTGCAAAAAGGCGTGGAAATGGGCGTCAGCGCGTTTCAGCCGCTGGCCACCGAACGCAGCATCGTGAAGCTGGCCGGCGACCGCGCCGACAAACGCGTACAGCGCTGGCAGGAGATCGTGATCGCCGCGTGCGAGCAAAGCGGGCGCAACACCGTGCCCGAGGTACGCCCCATCCTGACGCTGAAACAGTGGCTGGCCAGCCTGCCAGCGGCCGATGCCCACTTGCTGCTGTCGCCGCTGGGTACGCAAAAGCTGGTGGATATCGCCCGTACGCCGCAACAGGCGTGGCTGATGGCCGGGCCGGAAGGCGGGCTGTCCGGCGCAGAAGAGCAGCAGGCCATTAACGCAGGCTGGACGCCGCTGAAACTGGGGCCGCGCATCCTGCGCACCGAAACGGCGGCACTGGCGGCAGTCGGTGCCATCCAGACAGTGTGGGGCGACTACAGCGTATAGCCACACCCTGAAACACAAAGCGGCCAGGCATCACTGCCTGGCCGCTTTTTTTGTTTGGTGCGTATTACAGCCGCCTGCCGCATACCGCGGTGCGGCGGCTGCCGCTGGGGCGGCGCGCCGGGTCGTCGTACACGCCCAACTGTTGCAAGCCGGCTTTGCGCATCATGCCGGCGGACGGGCCGTTTTCTTCGTGGCGGTCGGCTACCACCCAGGCCTGGCCCTGGGCCGCCAGCTTCTGGCACACGCTGTTCAGCAAACGGGCGCCAATGCCCTGGCCGGCGTAGTCGCGGTGCACCACGGCTTCCACGATATAGCTGCACTGCAGCGGGGCAATATCGTCGGGGCGCAGGCTGGGGTAGGGGTCGGCCTGGCGGTACAGTACCGCCCCCACCAGCGTATTGCCGTCTTCGGCCAGTACACCGCCAGCCAGGCCGGCGACCAGCTGCTGGATGGTACGCGCCACGCCTTCGGGCGGTAGCCAGTTCCACATATTGGGGCCATGGTCGAATAGCAGGCTTTGTACGCTATCGGCGTCGAATGCACTGGCATCACGCAGCAAAATCGCCATCACTGCTCTCCTTCGTTTTCTGGTGCAAAGCTGGCCGGCTCGGGGCGGCTGGCCAGCTGGTCGCGGGTATTTTTCTGTACCGCCACGGCAGCAAACAGGCTCAGCAGGTAGGCCATGGCGTAAAAGCCTTTTTCGCTGCCCAGCAGGGTGGCATTCCACAAGCCTACCGCCAGCAATAACAGGCTGATGCCGACCGACAGCCAGCACAGGCCGTAGTAAATGCCGCTGACGGCAATGCCTTCCAGCCGGTCGCGCACGCTTTTTTGCAAGGAGACGGCAGCAAACAGGCCGTATAGCAGCACGGTGAAGTAATAGCCCTTTTCGTTCAGCGGCATGGTGGCATTCCACAGACCGATGAGGTAGGTGAGCATACCGGCAAACAAGGCGACCCAGGACACGCCGACAAAGGCGGCAGAGGGTGGGGCGATGCGGGGCTTCATGGCGTGTCTCCTGCGGTGATGGCGGGGTGGTAGTGCTGTTCCAGGGTGGCATGGCCATGCGCTACGTGCAGCGTGGCCCAAGCGCCGTTCATCAGGGTCCATTGCGGCGGTACATGGCCGATGTCGGCATCCAGTACCAGCGGGCAGGGCAGGCCGTCCAGCGCTTGCATGACGGCTTCTTCGTACTGCAGGTCGCCCGGCTGTGCAGCCTCGGGGCCGCTGCTGCGCCCCAGTATCAGCCCAGCCAGGCTATCGAACGCCCCGGCCAGGCGCATGGCGGTCAGGGCGCGTGCGAGCTCGCACGGGGCCAACTCGCAGTTTTCCAGGTACAGCAGTACGGGTTGGCCGCGCCAGGCTTGCAGGTCAAAGTATGGCGTAGCAGCCAGGCGCGACAGCGTATCCAGGCAGCCACCGATCAGCCTGCCGGCCATGCTGGCCTGTGCAGCCCCTGCCACACGCACGCGGCTGCTTTTCGTTACACCAGGGTCGCCAAACGGCCAAAAGTGCGTGAAGGCCTGCTGGCGAGGCGGCAAACCGTGCTGCCAGCTGTGCCACAGCGGCTGCATTTCGCTTTGGCGGGCCGGGTGGCTGATATCAAATACGTTCGGGCTGTGCAGCGTGGCCCAGCCGGCGCGCAGGGTAAGCGGTACCGCCAGTGTGGACACATCAGAAAAGCCGCACAGCCATTTTGGCGGCAATGCGGCCAACCTTGGCCAGTCCAGCCCGGCTAGCAGTTGCATGGCCAGCTCGCCACCCCAGGGCGGCAAAATAGCCTTGATCGCCGGGTCGTACAGAAAACCGTTGAGCTCTGCCAGCCGGGTAGCGGCACTGGCGCTGGCGTTTTTTTCTTGCCGGCGCAGGGTGTCGCCCTCCACCACCTGGTAGCCGGCCATACGCAGGGCGGCAATAGAGGCGTCCAGGCGGGCGTGCATCACCTCGGGGACACCGGAGGACACCGCGCACAGCGCCAGCGTGTCACCGGGCTGCAATGGGGCAGGAAAGCGCAAGTTCATGGCAGGGGCAGCGGGTTAGGGCCCCCCATTACAGCAGCAATTCTCATTCATGACAAAAGCTTGGCGTGCTGTGCTTATCGAAATCTGACAGCTAAAACACCAGCCCGGCGAATGTCGTGCCAGCCAGGCTGCTAGTCTGGCCAGTTGTGGATAAACAGGGCCTGGTTGTTTATGGCGCTGAAATCTTTTTTAAAAACAGTAGCTTGGCTGGCCAAATCTGTTTACCCACAGGCATGACCTCATAGCGCCAAGCTTGCCACCTGCTGCTTTTACACACGCGCTATGGCAAAAAACGTCTGTTTTAGCCGTTTATCCACAGCCAACAGCCGATCTAGCGGGTTTTCCCCAGGCGGTGCAGCTCGATCAGCTTGGCGTATTTGATATAGCTGTTAAAGCAGCCAATGCTGATGTGCACCAGCCCCGGCAAACCATCGCGAAAGCCCTGGCGCACGAGGTAAAACTTGATGAATCGCGTGAGCGGGCTGAACACCAGCTTGGCCACACCACACTTTTTGCCACGCTGATACAGCGCATCGGCTTGCAAGCTGGTGTAGCGATTCTGTTTTGTCAGGTAGAGCGCAATGTCTTCGCCAGACTCGTGCATCAGGTCGCCAGCCAGGGTGCCGACTTCGCTATCTGTCTGCACATATTCGTGTACCACGTCATCCGACCAGCGGGCGTGCTGGCGGTGAAACAGGCGCAGGCTGTAATCCGGGTAGCCTTCGCCAAATTTCAGAAAACGCCCCATGAACTTGTTGCTGCGGGCAAAACGCCAGGCATAGCCGCTTGGGTTTCTAAGCAAGTTGATGATTTCATGGCGTAATTTTTCAGATAGCCATTCGTCGGCATCCAGGCATAACACCCAGTCGTGGCTGGCCTGTGCCACGGCAAACTGCTTCTGCGGGCCAAAGCCCAGCCAGTCCTGGTGGATAACTTTTGCCTTATAGGCAGAAGCTATTGCCAATGTCCTGTCCGTACTTCCCGAATCCACCACCACGATCTCGTTGGCAAAAACACAGCTTTGCAGACATTTTTCCAGCTGGTTTTCTGCATTTTTGGTGATAAGCACCACGCTTAGCGCTTCAGACATACTTTCTAGACTGTCCAGTAATTAAATTGATAAGGGCTGATGAAGGACATCATCGGCTGTGGATAAGCCTGTTTTCCTGTTTTTTTTCAAACATTTGCGCTACATGAACAGCTGTGCTTGTCTGGCCTGTTTTGTGGTGCAAGCTTTGTGGATAAATTGGCGCTTATGTGATTAACCCGGCTTGTCCACACGCCTAGGCCTGCTTTTACCCGCTGCCTGTGCATCAAGTGTGCCATGGCGGCTGGTCTGCAGCGAAGCGTATTGCGTAAGCCACCCGGTTTTGACTGTCTGCAGACCGCTGTTTTTTGTTGCCACATTGGCTAGCCGTTTTGCACCTCACGCTTTCATTGTTTTCACATTACTTATTTGAAGACAATGATATACAAGATCATTTACTGTGGATAAGTGCCAAAAAAACCTTTCTTTCAAGGTGTTAGCATGTGCGTGGCTACCCTATTAACCCCATCTTCGCTGACGGGAGCCTTTGTGGATAACTATGACCTTTCTTATCCACAGCGCTTTATCCACATTCGGGTCGCCGCGATTTTACTTGGTTAACCACAGGGGCAGCCGTAAAATTCCGCGCATGAAAAATGTCCTCCTGCTGCGCACATCGTCGATGGGCGACCTTATCCACACCTGGCCGGCACTCACCGACCTGGCACGACACCAGCCCGATACCCGCATCACCTGGCTGGCCGAAGAAGCCTTTGTGGATATCCCCGGCCTGCACCCGCAAGTACAGGCCACGCTGCCCATTGCCTGGCGCCGCTGGCGCAAGCATTTGCTGGTGCGTGATACCTGGCAGCAGATGGCGGCACTGAAAGCATCATTACAAAGCACGCGCTGGGATCTGGTGCTGGACGCACAAGGCCTGTTGAAAAGTGCGCTGCCGGGCTGGCTGGCCAACGGCCCGCTGGCCGGCTACGACGCCGCCAGCATCCGTGAACCGTTGGCCGCACGTTTTTATCAGCGCCACTACACCGTCAGCCGCCAGCTGTCAGCCATCGAGCGCAACCGCCGCCTGTTTGCCGCAGCTTTCGGCTATGAAGTCAGCGGCGCGCCGGTGTTTGGCATCCGCGCCGGTGCCCGCCCGGGCTGGCTGCCCGCCGGGCACTACGCCGTGTTGCTGCACGCCACCAGCCGCGACAGCAAGCTGTGGCCCGAGCCGCACTGGCTGGCACTGGCGGCCGAGCTGGCCGCACAAGGGCTGTATGCAGTACTGCCGTGGGGCAATGCGGTGGAGCAAGCGCGGGCAGTGCGCTTGGCCGCCGCCATGCCGGGTGCGCTGGTGGCACCGCGCATGCCACTGCGCGATGCAGCAGCGCTGCTGGGCCACGCCAGTGCCGTGGTGGGGGTGGATACCGGCCTGACCCATCTGGCCAACGCATTGGATGTGCCATTGGTGGCGATCTATACCGATACCGACCCGGCGCTCACCGGCGTAGTAGAAACCACGCGTGCGGCCAACATTGGCCGGGCTGGGGAGATCCCGCCGGTGGACGCGGTGCTGGCCCTGCTGGCCCGCGTGCGGGGGGCCGCTTGATGCTGTTGCAGCTGTATTCCGCCCTGTGGCCACTGTTGACGCCGCTGATCAAGCGTTACCTGAAAAAACGTGCCCGCCAGGCACCGGCTTATCTTGAATACTGGGACGAGCGCTTTGGCCGCAGCCTGCCGCAGCCACGCGGGCAGCAGATCTGGCTGCACGCCGTGTCGGTGGGCGAAACCCGCGCTGCACTGCCGCTGGTGAAAGCCTTGCGCGCACGTTATCCCCAGGCCAGCCTGCTGATTACCCAGATGACGCCCACCGGCCGGGCTACCGCGCAAGAGATGTACCCCGACGCCCAGGTGCATTACCTGCCGTACGACAATCTGTGCTGGATGCGCCGTTTCGTTGCCGCCGCGCAGCCGGCCTGCCTGCTGCTGATGGAAACCGAAATCTGGCCGGCCATGATCCACGCCTGCCGCGATGCCAACGTGCCGGTACTGCTGGTGAACGCGCGGCTGTCGGAAAAATCCGCCCGCGGCTACCAGCGCATACGCCGCCTGGTGCGCCCGGCTCTGCAGCGCCTGAACGCCGTGGCCGCACAAAGCCCCGACGACGCCGCCAGGTTGGCCGCATTAGGCACGCCGGCACCGCTGGTGTGCGGCAGCACCAAGTACGATTTCACCCCGCCAGCCGACAAGCTGGCGCTGGGCGAAGCCTTCCGTGCCCGCATCGGCACGCGCCCGGTGTGGGTGTGCGCCAGCACGCGGGATGGCGAAGAAGCGCTGATTCTGGACGCCTGGCGCGCCGCCGGCCCGCAGCAGGCCCTGCTGGTGCTGGTGCCACGCCACCCCGAGCGCTTTGCCGAGGCGGCACAGTTGGCCGCAGCCCGGGGTTTTGCCGTACAGCGCCGTAGCGACCAGGCCGCGGTGGCCGCGGACACCCAGGTGTGGGTGGGCGACAGCATGGGCGAGCTGTTTGCCTACTACGCCGCCGCCGATGTGGCCTTTGTTGGCGGCTCCTTGCTGGATTTTGGCGCGCAGAACCTGATTGAGCCGGCGAGCGCAGGCATTCCTGTACTCCTGGGGCCCTCCACCTATAATTTTGCCGAGGCCAGCGCGCTGGCCCTGCAGGCAGGGGCGGCACGACAGGTGCAGGATGCCAGCCAGCTGGTGGCAGCGGCATTGCAGCTGCTGGCCGACACCGATGCCCGCCAGCGTATGCGCCAGGCTGGCCTGGCCTTTACCGCCGCCCACCGCGGCGCCAGTGAACGTATCGCCAGCCTGATCGCAGACACACTGGGCTAAGCCCGCACGGCGCGCCGTCGCAGGCAGGCTTTCACGCCGTGCAGTGCGCGGCGATACCGTTTATCGGAGGTGGCATGCCGCATTACCCCTTAGCCGACCCCTTGCTGGACGGGGTCTATACCAGCCGCCTGCGCCTGGCCGCCCCGCAGCCGGGCGACGGCGCCGCATTGCAGGCCGCCATCGAGGCCAGCCTGCCGCTGCTGCGCTGCTTTCCGGACAGCCTGCCGTGGGCGCAGCCGCCACAGCACGCCGAGGCCTGCGAAGCCTGGTGTCGCAAGGTGGCGCTGGTGTGGCCGCAAGGGCAGGACAAGATTGCCCTGCTTTGGCTGGGGGGCGAGATAGTGGGCTGTTGCGAGCTGCACCTGCGCAGCGCGCAGTGCTGGGAGCTGGGTTTTTGGGGCCACCCGGACTGGCTGGGGCTGGGTTTGTATACCGAAGCCACCGACAGCATGTTATCGCTGGCGTTTGGCCCCTACGGCGCGCAGGAGGTGTACGCCTGTACCGCCGCGGCCAACCATGCCGCACGGCGCCTGTGCCAGCGCCTGGGCATGGTGGAGAGCTGGCCGGATGACAGCAGCTGCCACTACCGTATACGCCTGAATTAGCCCCTGTTAACACCGTGTCTGATGCGGCGTTGTTGGCTGGCCTGCCAACACGCTGCAGCGGTTTGTGTACCGGCAACGAAAAAACCCCGCCAGCAAGCTGACGGGGTTTTTGTAGGGTGCCTGGCCGTATCAGGCCGGGCGGTAAATCAGGCGGTTTTCAAACAGCACTTCCTGTTCGGCCAGCTGAAAGCTGCCACCTGGCGGTACCGCCCGTTCGTATACCAGGCGCTGGCCGTTGTTCATGATCCAGGCGTGAATGGGCTGGCCCATGAAGTTGCCCAGGATTTCTTCCGACTTCTGCACCATGGCGCTGTCTGCCAGCTGGGTACCACGCGGCGCGGCCGGCTCGGTGGTGTGGGCCTCCACCTCTTGCTGGGCCATGCGCCAGTCGCTTTGCTGACGGAACGTCTGCACGTGTTTGCGCGCCCCCCACTGCAGCATCATGCGGTACAGGAATACCGGCAGGCCCACGGCGTGTACCTGCTTGTATTCGTCGATCACGCACTTCACCACAAAGCTGTGCTGGCAGTGCGGGCAGTGGCCGTCGGCCAGCACGAATACCTTGTCTTTCAGCAGCAGGGCCATGCCTTCCATTGCCGAGGCTTTCACCAGCTGTTTGCAGTGCGGGCAATGCTTGGCAAAACGGCTTACCGTGGTGCCATTGGGGTAGGTAATGGGAAAGAAACGGTCCAGGCGGTCGGGTTGGATCATGCTGTTACTCGTGGTATGCGGCGGTGAGGCAAACGCTGATTATACCCCCGCCACGCGCAAATGCTGGCCTAGTGTATGGCTGTCACCCGGGGCGATCTGGCGGCTGTCCGCCCCGGCATTGGCAGCTTCTACGCAGACAAAGTGCTGCCAGCCGTCGTCCGGCAGGTCGGCCAGCGCGGCAGCGCCTGCTGCCCACGGGGTCCACACCACGGTGCTGTCCGAACCACTGGGCTTGATGCTGACTGTGCGCTGCCAGGCGGCATCGTGCAGTAGCGTGGCGGCACCGCTGGCGACCACGGCGTCAGTCGGGCCCTCAAAGCGCCAGGGGCTGGCGGGCAGGGTGCCGTGGCTGTCGGTCAGCTTGTCGTGGAGAGGGGCGTTTTCCAGGCCGGCCAGGCTGATCTGGCGGATATCACCCACGGCGATATAGCTGTGCAGCGCCGCGCTCACCGTGGCCACGGTTTTGCCGTGGTTACGCGTGGTCAGCGCCATGTCCACGCTGTCGCCCAGTACCAGGCTCAGGCTGGACGACAGCTCGCCGTGGCGCGGGCCGTTCAGTTTCACGTGAAACCCCAGCTCGCTGCGGGCAATGGCGTTGACTGTCCACAGCGCTGTGCGTGCCACGCCGTGCTGCGGCTGGCTAGCGTCGCTGCCATGTTTGCCAAACCACGGCCAGCACAGCGGTACGCCGCCACGTATGGCCTTGCCCGGCTGCAGTAGCGCCGTAGGGGACAGGTAAAACAAAGGTTGGCCGCCGTGCGGGGTATAGCCCAGCAACTGGCCACCATACAGGCTGAGGGTGGCGGTGAAGGCGGGGTGGGTAAATGCCAGGCCGGGTACGCCAGGGGCCAGCTCGATGGCGCGTACGCCAGCGGGTAACAGATCGGGGTGTACGGGGTGACTCATGGCAATTCCATCTGCAAAGGTGGGCGTGGGCCAGGGCAGGCAGGAAGCACCGTGCCGCTGTGCATGCTTTGTCATGCAGCATTAAGCTAACTGCTGGCAAGCGCTTTGACCAGTGCCGCGTTACAATCGCGGCATGAGCACGCCCAAACCCGCCGCCAAACCCCATTTCCTGCGCATCCGCGATTACATCCTCGACGGCATCAAGCAGCGCACTTTTGCGCCCGGCGCCAAGATCCCGCCCGAGGTAGAGCTGGCGCGCCAGTTTGGCGTGTCGCGCATGACAGTGAACAAGGCCATCCGCGACCTGGCCGAAGCCGGCGTGTTGCTGCGTTACGCCGGTGATGGCACCTATGTGGCCGAGCGCAAGGCCGAGTCGCCGCTGCTGGACGTGAACAATATCGCCGAAGAAATCGCCCTGCGCGGCCACGCCTACCGTGCGCAGGTGCTGTTTGCCCGCGCCGAGCCGGCCAGCGAAGAAGTGGCGCTGCGCCTGGGCATGGCCGCCGGTGCGGCGGTGTTCCATTCGCTGATCGTGCATCACGAAGATGACAGCCCTATCCAGATCGAAGACCGCTACGTGAACCCGCAGTGGGCACCCGACTACCTGGCGCAGGCCTTCGAGCAGGAAACCCCTAACGCCTACCTGATGCGCACCTGCCCGCTGACCGACGTGGAACACACGGTCGAGGCGGTGCTGCCCGGCAGCGACGAACAGCAGCTGCTGGCGCTCGCGCTGCCGGAGCCCTGCCTGCGCGTACTGCGCCGTACCTGGTCCGGCAAGCACCTGGTGAGCTTTGCCCGCCTGCTGCACCCCGGCAGCAAATACAAGCTGCGCTCGCAGACGCGGGTACGCAAAACGTAATTGTATATACATTTAAGTCACACCCCGCAACAGGCCACGTTTTGACGTGGCCTGTTGTTTTTTATGGGTTTTTTACGCATTGGCATGCCGGCCTTGCTGCGGCGCGACAATAAAAGCTGCTTGACGTCAGCGCGCGCATGGTCTAAATGTATATACAATTAATCGCGCAACCGGATTCAGCCATGCACCAGCCCGACCAGTCCTTGTGGATCAACGCCCGACTCGCCACCTGCGATGCGGCCAACCCTGCGCCCTACGGTGCGCTGGAAGGTCACGCACTGTGGCTGCAGGATGGCCGCATCCACGCCGTGCTGCCGCAGGCCGAGGCGCTGCAGGCTTTCGGTCAGGCCGGTAGCGTGTACGACGCGCAAGGCCGCTGGATCACGCCGGGCTTTATCGATTGCCACACCCACCTGGTGTACGGCGGCAACCGCGCCGCGGAATGGGAAAAACGCCTAACCGGCGTGCCCTACCAGCAAATCGCGGCCGAAGGCGGCGGCATTATTTCCACCGTGCGCGCCACCCGCAGCCTGGACGAAGACGAGCTGGCGCTGGCCAGCCTGCCGCGCCTGAAAGCGCTGATGAAAGAAGGCGTCACCACGGTAGAGATCAAGTCCGGCTACGGCCTGACGCTGGCCGACGAGCTGAAACAGCTGCGCGCCGCCCGCCGCCTGGCCGCTGCGCTGCCGGTGGAAGTGGCCACCACGCTGCTGTCGGCGCACGCGCTGCCGCCGGAATACGCCGGCCAGGCCGACGCCTATATCGATTACGTGTGCCACACCATTGTGCCGGCTGCCGCCGCCGAAGGCCTGGCCGAAGCGGTGGACGTGTTCTGCGAAGGGGTCGGTTTTTCGCCGGCGCAAACCCGCCGCGTGTTCGAGGCCGCCCGCGCCCACGGCCTGCAGCTGAAAGGCCACGTGGAGCAGCTGTCCAACCTGCACGGCGCTGCGCTGGTGGCCGAATTTGGCGGCCTGTCGGCCGACCATATCGAATACCTGGACGACGCCGGCGTGGCCGCCATGGCGCAGGCCGGCACCGTGGCCGTGCTGCTGCCCGGTGCGTATTACTTTTTGCGTGAAACGCAAAAGCCGCCGGTGGACAAGCTGCGCGCCGCCGGCGTGGCGATGGCGGTGTCCACCGACCTGAACCCCGGCACCAGCCCGTTTGCCTCCATCCGCCTGGCCATGAACCAGGCCTGCGTGTTGTTCGGCCTGACGCCGGAAGAAGTCGTGCTGGGCACCACCTGCCACGCCGCGCAGGCGCTGGGCCGCGCGGCCAGCCATGGCAAGTTGGCCGCAGGCTACGTGGCGGACCTGCTGCTGTGGGATATCGAGCACCCGGCAGAAATCGTGTACGGCCTGGGCACCAACCCGCTGAAACAGCGCGTGTTCCGTGGCGTGGCGCAGCAGATTGATTGATCTGTCTGCCTTGAATACAGAAAACATTTTTAGCCACGGAATACACGGAAGACACAGAAAAAAGAAGCCGGCTTCAATGGCATAGGGTTTGGTTTTTTTCCGTGCTTTCTGTGTATTCCGTGGCAAAAAAGAAATGCAGTTTTTAAATGCCGTGGCAAACCACCAGGCGTGCCTGATGACCGGCAAAAAGGATTTTCAAATGACGATAGACATGAGCATGTGGACCGGCCGCATCGACGCCGCCGAAGGCGACGCCGCCCGCCGCTGGCACCAGGCGGTACAGCCACTGGCCGCTGGCGCGGCACCCGGCATTGCCATCCTCGGCTTTGCCTGCGACGAAGGTGTGCGCCGTAACCAGGGCCGTACCGGCGCGGTGGATGGCCCGTTGGCGCTGCGCCGTGCGCTGGCCAACCTGGCCTGGCACCCCACGCTGCCGCTGTACGACGCCGGCACCGTGCGCTGTGACGACGGCGACCTGGACGCTGCGCACGAAAGGTTGGCCGCAGCCGTTACCGCCATTGTGCAAGCCGGCCACCTGCCGCTGGTACTGGGTGGCGGCCACGAAACCGCCTACGGCCACTGGCTGGGCCTGGCCCGCGCCCACGCCGGCAAGCGCATCGGCATCGTCAATTTCGACGCCCATTTCGACCTGCGCCAGGCCGACACCGCCACCAGCGGCACGCCGTTTGCGCAGATTGCTGCCGCCTGTGCCACACACGGCCAGTCGTTCCGTTACCTGTGCCTGGGCGTGGCGGAAACCGCCAACACCCGCGCGCTGTTCGACACCGCCGCCCGCCTGGGCGCCGAATGGCGGCTGGATAGCGATATGGCCCCGTGGCAGCTGGCCGAAGCGCGCCAGCAGCTGGCGGAGTTTATCGACAGCGTGGATGCCGTTTACCTGACTATCGACCTGGACGTACTGCCCGCCGCGCAAATGCCAGCGGTGTCCGCTCCGGCCGGTTACGGCGTGGATATCGCCGTGGTGGATGCGCTGGTGGCCAAGCTGGCGCGCAGCGGCAAGCTGATTGGCGCCGACCTGGTGGAATTCAACCCCGCTTTTGATCAGGACAGCCACGGAGCCAAAGCCGCCGCCCGCCTGGCCTGGGGTATTACCCGCCAGCTGCGCCGTTAGTATTTTCTAGCCCCGAAAACAGTTAACAGCCATTGGCCACGAAAACCACGAAACCTGATTAGAAAACCTTGTACGAATGCAAATCAGCGGCGGCTATTAAAAAAATTCCGTGCTTTTCGTGTGCTTTCGTGGCCAAAAAAAGCTTTTACCGTGCTTTCGCGGCCAAAAAAGATTTTTAGAGGAGAGACTCCCATGAACGACCCGCGTTTTGATGCTACCCGTGTAATCCGCGCCCCGCACGGCAGCGACCTGCATTGCAAAAACTGGATCGCCGAAGCGGCCTTCCGCATGGTGCAAAACAACCTGGACCCGGACGTGGCGGAAAACCCGCAAGGCCTGGTGGTGTACGGCGGCATCGGCCGTGCGGCACGTAACTGGGAATGCTTCGACCAGATCCTGGCTTCGCTCAAAGAGCTGAACGAAGATGAAACCCTGCTGGTGCAGTCCGGCAAGCCGGTAGGCGTGTTCAAGACCCACGCCAACGCCCCGCGCGTGCTGATTGCCAACAGCAACCTGGTACCGAAATGGGCCAACTGGGACCACTTTAACGAGCTGGACCGCAAAGGCCTGTTCATGTACGGCCAGATGACCGCCGGTAGCTGGATCTACATCGGCAGCCAGGGCATCGTGCAAGGCACTTTCGAAACCTTTGTCGAAGCCGGCCGCCAGCACTACAACAACGACCTGTCCGGCCGCTGGATCCTGACCGCCGGCCTGGGTGGCATGGGTGGCGCGCAGCCGCTGGCCGCCACGCTGGCCGGCGCCTGCTCGCTGAACATCGAATGTCAGCAGAGCAGCATCGACTTCCGCCTGCGTACCCGCTACGTGGACAAGCAAGCGCGCGACATCGACCACGCGCTGGAGCTGATCAAGGAACACACCGCGCGCAAAGAAGCCGTGTCCATCGCGCTGCTGGGTAACGCCGCCGAGGTGCTGCCAGAGCTGGTACGCCGCGCCCAGGCGGGCGGCATCAAGCCTGATCTGGTTACCGACCAGACCTCCGCCCACGACCTGATCAACGGCTACCTGCCTGTGGGCTGGACCGTAGAACAGTGGAAAGACGCGCAAACCAAGCCGGAACTGCACGCCCGCCTGACCGCCGAAGCCGCCAAGAGCTGCGCCGTGCACGTACAGGCCATGCTGGACTTCCAGGCCATGGGCATCCCCACCGTGGACTACGGCAACAATATCCGCCAGGTAGCGTTTGACCAGGGCGTGGCCAACGCCTTTGATTTCCCGGGCTTTGTGCCGGCTTACATCCGCCCGCTGTTCTGCGAAGGCAAAGGCCCGTTCCGCTGGGTAGCGCTGTCCGGCGACCCGGAAGACATCTACAAGACCGACGCCAAGATCAAGGAACTGTTCCCCGACAACAAGCACACCCACCGCTGGCTGGACATGGCACGCGAGCGCATCAGCTTCCAGGGCCTGCCGGCACGCATCTGCTGGCTGGGCCTGGGCGAGCGTCACCTCGCTGGCCTGGCGTTCAACGAAATGGTGAAGAACGGCGAGCTGAAAGCGCCGATCGTGATTGGCCGCGACCACCTGGACACCGGCTCGGTCGCCAGCCCGAACCGCGAAACCGAAGCCATGAAAGACGGCACCGACGCCGTATCCGACTGGCCGCTGCTGAACGCGCTGCTGAACACCGCCGGCGGCGCCAGCTGGGTGTCGCTGCACCACGGTGGCGGCGTGGGTATGGGCTACTCGCAGCACTCCGGCATGGTGATCGTGGCTGACGGCACCGACGCCGCCGCCGAGCGCCTGGCCCGCGTGCTGGTGAACGACTGCGGCAGCGGCGTGATGCGCCACGCCGACGCCGGTTACGAGCAAGCCGTGGCCGCTGCCAAGCGCTTTGGCCTCAAGCTGCCGATGATCAAGTAAAGCCGTACCCTGCGGCCAACGTTGGCCGCAGGGGCCAGAATTTTTGCCACGAAAACCACGAAAGGGCACGAACAGAATCTGTTCGCCACGGAAGCACACGAAAAGCACGGAAGAAAAACCCAGGCCGGCAGCCTGAAAACCGATGGGCTGGCTGCATCAAGCCATTGCCCGGTTTGGCTGTTGTATTTTCCGTGTATACCGTGTGTTTCCGTGGCAAAAAAAAGATTTTCCGTGCTATTTCGTGGTTTTCGTGGCCGACAGAAAAAGGTACCACCATGACCACCATCACCCTTACCCCGGGCAAGCTCACCCTGGCCCAGCTGCGCCAGATCGCCCGCAACCCGGCCACCCAGCTGGCGCTGGATCCGGCCGCCCACGCTGCCATCGACGCCTCCGCCGCCACCGTGGCGCGCGTGCTGGCCGAAAACCGCACCGTGTACGGCATCAACACCGGCTTTGGCCTGCTGGCCAACACCAAGATCGCCGCCGACGAACTGGAGCTGCTGCAGCGCTCCATCGTGCTGTCGCACGCTGCCGGTATCGGCGAGCCGATGAAAGACAGCACTGTGCGCCTGGTCATGGCGCTGAAGATCAACTCGCTGTCGCGTGGTTTTTCCGGCATCCGCCGCGTAGTGCTGGACGCCATGATCACCCTGTTCAACAAGGGCATTTACCCGGTGATTCCGCAGAAGGGCTCCGTGGGCGCCTCTGGCGACCTGGCCCCGCTGTCGCACATGAGCGCGGTGCTGATCGGCGAAGGCGAAGCCTTTGTGGATGGCGTGCGCGTACCGGGCGATGTGGCCATGCGCAGCGCCGGCCTGGCGCCGATTACCCTGGCCCCGAAAGAAGGCCTGGCCCTGCTGAACGGCACCCAAGCGTCCACCGCCTTTGCGCTGGAAGGCCTGTTTGCCGCCGAAGACCTGTACGTAGCCGCCTCGGTCGCCGGTGCCATGTCGGTAGAAGCCGCCCAGGGCAGCCGCACCCCGTTCGACGACCGCATCCACCAGGTACGCGGCCATAAAGGCCAGATCGACGCCGCCGCGCAATACCGCGCGCTGCTGGGCGCCGGCTCGCAAATTGCCGACAGCCACGCCAACTGCGGCAAGGTGCAAGACCCGTACAGCCTGCGCTGCCAGCCGCAAGTGATGGGCGCCTGCCTCACGCAGATCCGCCAGTCGTCCGAGGTATTGCTGGTGGAAGCCAACTCGGTATCCGACAACCCGCTGGTGTTTGCCGACGATAACGACATCCTGTCCGGCGGCAACTTCCACGCCGAGCCGGTAGCGTTTGCCGCCGACAACCTGGCACTGGCCATTGCCGAAATCGGCTCGCTGTCCGAACGCCGCATGGCGCTGCTGATCGACAGCAACCTGTCCAAGCTGCCACCGTTCCTGGTGAACAACGGCGGCGTGAACTCCGGCTTCATGATCGCCCAGGTCACCGGCGCCGCACTGGCGTCCGAGAACAAATCGCTGGCCCACCCGGCCTCGGTAGACAGCCTGCCTACCAGCGCCAACCAGGAAGACCACGTGTCGATGGCCACCTTCGCCGGCCGCCGCCTGCGCGACATGGCCGACAACACTGCCGGCATCCTGGCGGTAGAGCTGCTGGCCGCCTGCCAGGGCGTGGACTTCCGCGCCCCGAACAAAGCCGCCGACGCGCTGGAAGACGCCAAAGCCGTGCTGCGTGAACAGGTCAGCTTCTACGACAAGGACCGCTACTTCGCGCCCGACATCGAAAAAGCCTGCGCCCTGATCCAGCGCGCCGAGTACAACCGCTTCGCCATCCCCGGCCTGCTGCCGTCGCTGTAAGCAGAGAGCGGAATGCGGCCAAGGTTGGCCGCAGCCAGACGTAAACAAGGGCAAGCCTGCGGGCTTGCCCTTTTGTCATGGGCTGGCGGTATGATGTTCGCTTGTGGCTTGTGGCTTGTGGCTTGTGGCTTGTGGCTTGTGGCTTGTGGCTTGTAGGTTGGTGCTGAGCGCAGCGAAGCCCAACGTTCACCGCGCATAAGCCGTAGCTCGGAGAAAGCGCAGCCGCATCCGGGCTTGCAATCCAATGTCGCAATGAGCTGGCCATTTGTATACCGTCCCATCATCCCGGATGCACCGCTGGCTTATCCGGACTACGTCTTTTAACCGCCACGCCTGGCGGGTAGTTGGCCGCACGCCGTAATGGCGTGCGGCCAACCTTGTTTTGGGCCGCGGTGTGGCTAGCGGCGGCGCAGCTCGGGCAGCAGCGCGGCGATGATGCCGGCCAGCGGCAGCCACGCGCACCACTGGTATACGGCCTGGATGCCGGCGTGGTCGGCCAGCTGGCCCAAGGCGGCGGCGGCCAGGCCGGCTACGCCAAACGCCAGGCCAAAGAACAGGCCGGAGATGGTGCCTACCTTTTGCGGTAGCAGCTCTTGCGCGTACACCAGAATCGCCGAGAAGGCCGACGACAGAATCAGCCCGATGATCACCACCAGCGCCAGCGTGGCAGTGAGGCCCACGTGTGGCAGCGCCAGCGCAAACGGTGCGCTGCCAAAGATGGAAAACCAGATCACGCGGCGGCGGCCGATGCGATCGCCCAGCGGCCCGCCCAGCAGGGTGCCCACTGCCACAGCCAGCAGGAAGGCAAACAGGTACAGCTGCGCGCTGGCGGTGGGTACGGCAAAGCGTTCGATCAGATAAAAGGTGAAGTAGCTGTGCAGGCTGGCCATATAGGTGTACTTGGTGGCCACCAGCGCCATCAGCACCGCCAGCGTTTTGCGGGTGTCGGCCGGCGACAGCGGGTTGGCCGCCACGCTGGCCCGGCGCTGTGCGGCGTGCGCCAGTTGGGCGCGATACCAGTTACCCACCTGCCACAGCAGCAGCATGGCCAGCAGGGTGAGCATGGCCACCCACGCCAGGCTGCCCTGGCCGTAGGGCAGGATCAGCAGCATGGCCAGCAGCGGGCCGGTGGCGGTGCCGCCGTTGCCGCCTACCTGGAACAGCGATTGCGCCAGGCCTTTGTGCCCGGCCGAGGCCAGCCGCACCACGCGCGACGATTCGGGGTGGAAGATGGACGAGCCGGTGCCCACCAGCGCGGCGGCGACCAGCAGCCAGCCGTACTGCGTGGCTTGCGATAGCAATAGCAGGCCGGCCAGCGTGGACAGCATGCCCAGCATCATGGCGTAGGGCTGCGGGCGGCGGTCGGTAACCATGCCTACCATGGGCTGCAGCAGCGAGGCGGTGCACTGGTATACCAGGGTCAGCAGGCCGATCTGGGCAAAGCTCAGCGCGTAGTTGCCCTTTAGCAGCGGGTACAGCGCCAGGATCAGCGACTGCATCATGTCGTTCAGAAAGTGCGCCGCACTCACGGCGCTAATCACGCGCCAGCGGGGTGTGGCGGTGTCAGGGTTGGCCGCAGCGGCGGCGGGGCTGGTGTTCATGGTGTGCTCCTTGTGGGGGAAGGTAGCCCATCCTAGAATGGCTATTCCTGCCTGTCCTGCTGCGTACGGGCACTAACTATCGAGAAAACGGCATGCACGCCCCGGTCGAAGACATCAACCCGCCGCTGCTCACCAGCGCCACGCTGATGATAGGCAAAACCCAGGAATACCCGGCCGGCTACGCCACCGTGCGCCACACCCACAGCACAGCCCAGCTGTTGTACGGCATTGCCGGCGTGATGCGCATCCTGACCCCGCGCGGGCAGTGGATCGTGCCGCCCAGCCGCGCCATTTATATCCCGCCCGGCCACTGGCACGAGGTACACATGCTCAGCCCGGCGCAGGTGCGCAGCGTGTACGTGCAGCCGCACGCGCTGGCCGGCATGCCGCAGCAGTGCTGTGTGCTGGCAGTCACGCCGCTATGGCGCGAGCTGCTGCTGGCCGCGGTGCGCATACCACCGCCGGTGTTGCCCGATACCCGCGCCGCGCGCCTGCTGGCCTTGCTGCTGGAGGAATGCGAAGTGCTGGAAACGCTGCCGCTGGCGCTGCCCACGCCCGACGACGACTTGCTGGCGCCGCTGTGCCGCCAGCTGCAGGCGCAGCCGGACGACGAACGCAGCAGCGAGCACTGGGCGGCCTGGCTGGGGGTGGACGTGCGTACGCTGCAGCGCCGTTTCCAGCGCGCTACCGGCATGAATTTCGGCGCCTGGCGGCGCCAAGCCAGGCTGATGCATGCGCTGGCGCTGCTGGCCGGCGGTGCGCGGGTGCTGGACGTGGCGCTGTCTGCCGGCTACGCCAGCCCCAGCGCCTTTACCGCCATGTTCCGCCGCCAGTTTGGCGTGGCACCCAGCGCGTTTTTTGCCAGCCCGGCACCGGATAACAGCGAGGACTAACGCCGCCACACGGCGGGCGGTGCGGCCAACTTATCCACAACCCTGGCCATCGCCACGAAGGCATACCGCTACACTGTGGATAAAATTGTTGACTGATTTAGTAGGAAATTCGTCGTGCTGCCACTGTGCCGTCTGGCCGCTAGCGGCGGCGAGCGGTGCATGGGGTGCTGGGCCACCCGCAGGGCGTTCGGGTACCAGGGCACGGCTAGTTTTTCAGGTGGGCAAACTGGCCGATGGCTTGCACCACTTTTTCTGCGCCATCGCGTATCTGCTGCATGGTATCGCCTGCCCCTTGGGTGAGCTGTACGCTGCCACGGGCTTGCTCCAGCAGCTGGTCCATATTGCTTACCGCGGTACGGGTTTGCTGCTGGATATCGCCCACCATGCCGGCAATCTCGGCCGTGGACGACGAGGTGCGCTCGGCCAGCTTGCGTACTTCGTCGGCGACCACGGCAAAGCCGCGGCCCATTTCGCCCGCGCGGGCGGCCTCGATGGCGGCGTTCAGTGCCAGCAGGTTGGTCTGGTCGGCAATGTCCTTGATGGTTTGCACGATGGAGGTAATGGCTTGCGAGCGCTCGCCCAGTGCCTGGATGTTATGGCCGGCTTGCTCGATGCTGGTGGCCATGGCGCGGATATCGGCCACGCTTTGCAGGATATTGCCCACGCCACTATCGGATAGCGCCTGCGTTTGTTGCGAGGTGGTCAGGGCAAACAGGGCGCTGTCGCGTTCTTTCTGCACCTGTAGCACCTTGGCGGTGATGTCGGTGGCGAACTTCACCACGCTGCTGACTTTGCCATCTTCATCAAACACCGGGTTGTAGCTGGCTTCCAGGTACAGGCGCTCGCCACGGCTGGTGAGGCGTTCTATCTGGCCGGAAAAGAACTGGCCACTGCGCAGCGTACGCCAGAGCTGCTCGTATTCCGCGCTGCCGCTAAAGCTGCTGTCGCAGAAAATGCGGTGGTGTTTGCCTTTGATCTCGTCCAGCCGGTAGCCCATGACCTGCAAGAAATTGTCATTGGCCTGGATGACCTGGCCGTCGGGGGTAAATTCGATCACCGCCATGGCGCGGTTCAGTGCGGCCAGCGTGGCTCGGTCGCGCGCAGCGGCCATGACGCGCGGGGTGATGTCGGTGGCAAACTTGATGAAACCTGTCACCTGGCCGCGGCTGTCCAGGATGGGGTTGTAAGTGGCTTCCAGCCACAAGGTTTGTCCTTGTGCACCAATACGCTTGATGCGGCCGCTGAAGAATTCGCCACGGCGCAGCGTGTCCCAGAACTGCTTGTAGTCGGCGCTGGCCACGGTCGCGCTGTCGCAGAAGGTGCTGTGCGGCTTGCCGGCAATTTGCTCCAGGCTGCTATAACCCAAGGTGCGCAGAAAGTTCTGGTTGGCCGTGATGACTTTGGCGTCCAGGTCGAACTGTACTACCGCATTGGAGCGGTCAATGGCGGCTTCGATGGCTTGGTGCTTGGCAAGCGCGGCGCTCAGGCTTGAAATTTCCTGTTTCAGGTGTTTATTGAACATCTTTATCTCCCATGCCTGCGGCGTAGCGGTGCACAGCATCAAGTAGCGGCAGAGTAGCCAAGATGGCTATTCTTTTAATAGGCGCATCTAACCAGTTTCTTTTGTTTCTATAAAATATAAATGACAAGCAGCCACGCGGAGGGCGTTGCTTAAGCTGCCCGCTGGCGTTAGCCTAGGGCGTCTTTACTATAGGGCACAGTTTATGGCGCTGACCCAGCTGTTTATCCACCCTTTGAAATCCTGCCGCGGCCAGGCCGTGGAAAAAGCGACGGTGACTTTGCAGGGGCTGGCCGACGACCGCGTGTGGCTGGTCGTGCGCCCCGATGGTAGCCAGATCACTGCGCGTACCCACCCGGCGCTGGTACAGGTGGAGGCGGCCGGGGCGGGGCAGGGTGCGTGGCAGTTTACTGCGCCGGGCCAGCAGGCGCTGCATACCGATACCGCGCGCTTTGCCCAGCCGCACCGCGCCCAGGTATGGAAAAGCGAGTTCACCGCACTGTGCGGCGATGAGGCGGCCGATGCCTGGTTCAGCCAGCTGCTGGCCGAGCCGGTGCAGCTGCTGTGGCTGGGGCAGACGACCCGCGTGTTCAAGGATGGCGTGACGCCGCTGTCGTTTGCCGACGGCGCGCCGTTTTTGCTGATCAGCCAGGCCTCGCTGGACGACCTGAACCAAAGGTTGGCCGCACCGGTTTCCATGCGCCAGTTCCGCCCCAACCTGGTGGTGGACGACGCCTTTGCCTTTGAAGAAGACGAGTGGCAGCGTATCCGCATTGGTGAAGTGGAGTTCGAGGTGGTCAGCCGTTGCACCCGCTGCATCTTTACCACCATTGACCCGGATACCGCCGAGCCCCACCCGCAAAAGCAGCCGCTGGCTACCCTGATAGGCTACCGCCGCCTGGACGAGGGCGTCTGCTTTGGCGTGAACCTGGTTGCGCGTAACAGCGGTGTACTGCAGCTGGGCGACGCGCTCACCGTTCTGGAAAGTACCCTGGCCTTTGATTAATTCAGTCCGCCACATGAGCAAGCCATGGTGCTGGCTAGCGGCCCTGCTGCTGGCGCTGCCGGCGCAGGCCGCCACCGTGATCAAGGTGGCCTTTCCGGAAAACAGCCCGCCCTGGGTCAATGCCGGGGTACGCCCCGGTATTGCGGTAGAGCTGCTACGCGAAGCGCTGCAAGCCGAAGGGCTGGCGCTACACCCGGTGTACTACCCGGTGGCGCGCCGCATGGCGCTGTTCCGTCGCAACGAGGTAGACGCCATCTACGATATATCGCCGCTGGCACAAAAACACGCCAACCTGCCCGGCACGCTGGGCCGCCCGCTGCACACCTTCGACAACCTGGCCATGGCGCTGCACAAGCGCCACCTCAAGCTGGACAACACCGCCGACCTGGTGGGGCTGAACATTCTGGCGTGGGATGGTGCGCAGAATGACATGCCGGACAGTTTCGACAGGCTGGAGGCGGTATCGCAAGGCCAATACAACGAAACCGGCGACCAGCGCCAGCAGGTGAAAAGCCTGTACACCGGCCGGGTAGACGTGATTCTGGCCGACCGCCTGGTGCTGGACTGGTACCGCAAGCACCTGCGCGGCGAGGCCGGGGTGGATGTGCGCCAGCCGGTAGACATTTTTGCCATCCTGCCGCCGCGCGAGGCTACCGTGCTGTGGCGTGACCCGATCCTGCGCCAGCGCATGGACTACCGCCTGCGCGAAATGAAAAACGACGGCCGCTATAACGCCATTTTCCGCCGCTACGACGCCGAACCGCAGCCATGAGCCTGCTGCACGGCTTGTTGCCGCAATACCAGTTTGCCGAGCGCCACCAGCGCCGCGTAGCGGCCACGCCCGCTGCGCTCATGCAAGCGCTGGCGCAGCTGCCGCAGTGGCAAGACCCGTGGATAAGCCGCTTTATCGCGCTGCGCGAGCTACCTGGCAGGTTGGTCGCACGGCTGGGTTACGCCAATGCCCTGCCACACAAGCCGCCGTTTGGCCTGCACGAATTTACCCTGCTGGCGCAGGGCGAGCACGAGCTGGTATGGGGGCTGGCAGGCGAGTTCTGGCGTAGCGATTACGGGCTGCAGCCCATTGCCGATGCGGCCAGCTTTGCCGCGCTGCCTTGCCCGCGCCTGGTGCTGGGTTTTACGGTCAGCGCCCAGCCGGATGGCCAGACGCTGCTCTGCACCGAAACACGGGTAGCCTGCCCCACGCAGGCCAGCTACCGCCGTTTTTGGCCGTACTGGTACCTGATACGGCCGGTCAGCGGGCTGATACGCCAGCGTATCTTGCGGGCGGTAGCCGGGCTGGCGCTAGCGCAGCAGGCTAGCCACCTCGGCCGCGATAGCCAGGCTGGCGGTTAAACCGGGCGATTCGATACCGTACAGGTTCACCAGCCCGGGTACGCCATGCACGGCCGGGCCCTGAATGACAAAATCCCCGTCTGCCGCACCCTGTGGCACGATCTTGGGCCGCACACCGCCATAGGTGGGCGCCAGCGCCCCGTCGGCCAGCCCCGGCCACCAGCGGCGAATGCTGCGGTAAAAGCCCTGCGCCCGCTGCGGGTCTACCGTGTAATCCACGCCATCAATCCATTCCACGTCCGGGCCAAAGCGCGCCTGGCCGCCCAGGTCCAGCGTCAGGTGCGTCCCCAGGCCGCCGGGCTCGGGCAGCGGGTAGATCAGCTGCGAGAACGGGCTGCGCCCACTCAGGGCAAAGTACACGCCACGGGCGTAGCGGGGCGTGGGGATGGTTTCACGTGGAACGCCATGCAGCTGCTGCGCCAGCGTGGGTGCCCATAGCCCGGCGGCGTTCACAACCTGCTGCGCCAGCACCTCGTAACCGTCAGCCAGCTGCAGCACCATGCCTGCGCGGCTGGCTTGCCCACCCAGAACAGGCGAAGCCAGCGCCAGCGTGGCACCGGCGTGTTCGGCATCGGCTAGCAGTGCTTGCATCAGCGCGTGGCTGTCGATAATGCCGGTAGCGGGCGAGTGCAGGGCGGCGTGGGCGTGCAGCGCCGGTTCGCGTTCGCGTAGCGCGGCGTGGTCCAGCCAGCTCAGCGCGACACCGTTGGCGGCGGCGTGCTGCTGTAGTGCGGCCAAGCTGCCGGCGTCGGCAGCGGCTACTGCTACTAGCAGCTTGCCGATGCGCTGGTGTGGTATGGCGCGCTCGGCGCAGTAGCGATACAGCATGTCGCGCCCGGCCACGCACAGCCGCGCCTTGTGGCTGCCGGGGGCGTAGTAGATGCCGGCGTGAATCACCTCGCTATTGCGGCTGCTGGTGTGCTGGCCGATGGCGGCCTCCTGTTCCACGATCATGACATCGCGCCCGGCTTGGGCCAGTGCACGGGCACAGGCCAGGCCGACGACGCCTGCACCGATCACGACGGTATCGATTTTGTCCATCCGCTTATCCCCCTTGCTGCTTGGCTATGGTGCCCCCGGCGCTACTACGCTGCATGTCATTGTTGCGGCTTTACAAAGCCTGCCTGGCAGCTGGCCGGGCTGGTGCAGGGGCCGCAAAGCCTTGTGCTGCAAGCGGCTACATGCAGGCCCATCACCCCTACCTTGCGGCCAGCCTTGAAGCCACGTTGGCTGTACGCACACAGTTCAGCATTGTCCACCCTGAACGCGCATACTATCTAAAGTAATAAGGCGTAAATCTATAAAAGATTGCATAAGGGGAAGCTATGAAAATTGCGCACAAACTGGGCTTGTTGGTGCTGATTACCGTCGTGGGTATGCTGGTGCTGGGCAGTGGCGCCATCTGGCAGCTCAAGCGTTTTCAGGCACTGCTGGACGATTCGGAAACCACCATTGCCAGTATCCAGCTGCTGGCCGATGCGCGGGCCAATTTCTTGGATTACAACGGGCTGGTGTTGCTGCATGTCATCAGTACCGACGCTTCCCGTATGCAGACCATCGAAGCGGAAATGAAAGAAGAGCGTCAAATCGTTGACGCATCGCTCAAATCGTACGAAGCCCTGGTGGCCGACGCGGAAGACCAGCGCCTGCTGGACGACGAGCGCCAGAAGCTGCAACGGGTGTGGAGCTTCTACGGCAATATCCTCGACCTGTCGCGCCAGCAGCGTACCGAAGAAGCCCGCCAGCTGTACGAACGCAATCTGCCGTCCATTAACGAGGCGGTAGCGGCGCTGGACAAACACGCCAAGTACAACAACACCTATGTAGAAACAAACCGTGTGAGCTCCGCCGCCATTCAGGCCCAATCGCTGGGTATTACTATCGGTCTGACCGCGCTGGGCGCACTGCTGGTTGGCCTGATCGGTTTTACCGTTTACCGCCAGGTAGACCGTGGGCTGGGTGGTGCACGACAGCTGATGCAGGACATTGCCGGTAACCTGGACTTTACCCGCCGGGCCCACGTGCAGGGTAAAGACGAAATCGCCCAGATGCTGACGGCGCTGAACCAGCTGATCGACAGCCTGCGTGGCAGCCTGAGCCAGATCATGGATGGCGCCCGCCAGATTAACCAAGCATCCGAAGCGGTAGCCGGGGCTGCGCACAAGGTAGCGCATGGCTCGGACGTGCAGTCGGAATCGGCCGCGGCCATGGCAGCCGCGCTGGAAGAAATCACAGTCAGCATCAACCACGTTGGCGACCGCGCGCAGGAAGCCGACCAGCTGGTGCGTAGTGCGGGTGCCAGCGCTGGCGGTGGCCGCAAGGTGATCGACAGCACCGTGGGCAGCATTCATGCCATTTCGTCTGCTGTCGGCGAGGCATCGGGCAATATGGCACAGCTGGACGAACGTAGCCGCGAGATTGCCAGCGTGGTATCGGTGATCCGCGACGTGGCCGACCAGACCAACCTGCTGGCGCTGAACGCCGCTATCGAGGCCGCGCGTGCCGGCGAAATGGGCCGTGGCTTTGCCGTGGTGGCCGACGAGGTCCGCAAGCTGGCCGAGCGTACCGCGCTGTCTACCCAGGAAATCGAAGCCAGTGTCGGGGCGATCCAGAGCGTGTCAGGTAGCGCGGTGGCGCGCATGCGGGCTGCCGTAGAGCGGGTGGATGGCGGCGTGGCCGAAGCCGGGCGGGCCAGCGAGGTCATGGGCGATATCGTGAGCAGTGCCACCCAGAGCTGTGAGCTGGTCGGGGAAATTACCCTGGCCATCCGCGAGCAAGGCGCCGCTACCAATGGTATTGCCAACCAGGTAGAGGCAGTCGCCAGCTTGGCCACCGATAACGCCATTGCCGCGGGCGATGCCTCCAGCCAGGCACAGCGCCTGCGCGAGCTGGCGTCCAGCATGCAGCACACCGTATCGGCCTACAAGCTGTAGCAGTATCTATCTCGCATGCGGCCAACCTGTGGGTTGGCCGCAGTCGTTTTGACGCCGGCATGCCGCTGCGTCACACTCGCCGGCTTCACGCATGACAGGCGTCACCATGTTGCCCTATATCGCCCTCACCGCAGCCATGCTGCTGTGGTCCAGCTCCTTTATTGCGCTCAAGACCGTGTTTGCCGTCTTCGACCCGCTATTCGTGCTGTTCTGCCGCATGATCATCGCCAGCATCTGCATGCTGCCGTTTCTGCTGCGGCGCGGCCAACGCTGGCGCTACCAGGCCGGCGACTGGCGCTGGCTACTGCTGATGGGGCTGTGCGAGCCGTGCCTGTATTTTTTGTTCGAAGCCCAGGCGCTACTGCATACCAGCGCATCGCAAGCCGGCATGATTACCGCCACCCTGCCACTGCTGGTGGCCGTGGGGGCGCACTTCCTGCTGAAAGACCGGCAGCCGCGCACCGTCTGGCTGGGTCTGGCGCTCTCGTTGGCCGGGGTACTGGTACTGACTGGTGGTAGCGAGGTACAAGCCAGCGCCCCCAACCCGGTACTGGGCAACCTGCTGGAATTCCTCGCCATGCTCTGCGCTACCGGCTATGTCCTGATCGCCAAGAAGCTCTCTACGCGCTATTCCGCCCTGGTCATCACCGCCACCCAGACGCTGATGGGCAGCGTGTGGTTCGGCGCGGCACTGCTCACGCCATGGGGCAGTTGGCCGCAGCACTACCCGCTGGACGCCATGTTATGGGTGCTCTATCTGGGCGCCTGCATCACGCTGGGCGCGTATGGCATGTATACCTGGGCGGTAGGCAAAGTCCCCGTCGCCCTGGCCGGCGCGTTCATCAACCTCATCCCGCTGTTTACGCTGGTTCTGGCCTGGCTGTACCTGGATGAAACACTCAATGCCACCCAGGCACTCGCCTGCGTCATGGTGCTGGGTGGCGTATTGCTTAGCCAGTGGCGCCCGCGCACCGCAAAAGACTGATATCGGACAATTGAGTTTTCCCGGCCAGAGCCGATACTGTTAAAAGCTCACATTAATTTGCAAGGTGTCCATATGGAATACAAGGGGATGGTTACAGCGCTGCTTGGCGCGTTATTTACACTCGGCACCACCGCAGCCATGGCCAGCGATGCGCATGCCCCCGCCGCCGCGCCCAAAGCAGCGGCCAGCCACGCCGCCCCAGCCGAGGCACCGAAGCCCGCCGAGGCCGGTCACGGCACGCCGGCCGCCAGTAAAGCGCCAGAGACGCTGTCGCCGTCCATCCACCCGCTGCGCCGCCCGGCTATCCACACCGCCACCGCGGTACACAAGCCAGCCGCTAGTCATGCCCGCCCGGCAAGCAGCCATAAACCCGCTGCCAGCCATGGCAAGGCCAAAGCCCACACGAGTGCAGCGGCAGGGCATGGCGATGCGCATGACGATGGCCACGGCCACGACAGCGAAACCGGCAAAGTACAAAACCTGGTGAAAGCCATGCTCGCGGCCAACTCCAACTATATGAAGCGCAACAACAGCAGCTACTTCGATAAATTTGCCAGCAAGCAAACCCCGCGTGCCACCGTGGTCACCTGTGCTGACTCCCGCGTGCAAAGCAACGCTTTCCACCCCGACGCCGTCAACGACCTGTTCATGGTGCGCAATATCGGTAACCAGCTGGCCACCTCCGAAGGCTCCATCGAATACGGCGTGCGCCACCTCAACACCCCGCTGCTCATGTTCATCGGTCACGCAGTTTGCGGCGCCGTGGCAGCCGCCAGTGGCGACTTCAGCAAACTGGAGCGCCCCATCCAGAAAGAGTTGCTCACCATCAACATTCCCAAAGGCATCAACGTCAATGAAGGCGTACTGATGAACGTGAACAACCAGGTGGAATCCGCCATGCTGAAATTCGGCGGTGAGGTCGAATCCGGCAAACTCGCCGTCATCGGCGCCTTCTACGACTTCCGCAACGACTACAAGCAAGGCAAGGGCAAACTCATCATCACCAATATCAATGGTGAAACCGACCCCGCCAAGCTGGCCGCCCTCACCAAAGCCGGTAACTTCTTTAATGCCGCCACCGGCATGAGCGCCGCACCGGCGGGCGGCCACTAGCCAGAGCCGTTATTATTAGTATCTAGTCAGGCAATAGGCGGCGTACCGCCCACCCTTGGCAGACACCCCGCCGCTTATCCGCAAGCCGCCGTGAAAACGGCGGCTTTTTCGCGACCATATAAATCAAATACTTATCGATATTTACTAAGATATTTACAGTTTTCTGCTAACAAAGTGTTGACGCCCTTCGCTCGTCTGGGTATAGTTCGCCTCCTCAGCTGACGACGCAAACGAAACAAGCAGTCAGCACCGCTCTTTAACAGACCAAATAACCGATAGGTGTAAGTGTCTGGCTAAGCCAAATACTTGCACTGCAAAGATTT